>NZ_CP190246.1:3738948-4050527 GCF_039652435.2 Niabella insulisoli
GCCCGGCTCAGCTGCGACAGGGCAATGATGGGGATGTTTAATTCTTTGGCCAGGCCTTTCAGGTTGCGGCTGATGGTACTGATTTCCTGTTCCCGGTTGCCGTTGCGGTTGTCGCCAGCGCCGCTCATCAATTGCAGGTAATCGATGATCACCATGCCGATATTGTGTTTATTTTTAAGCTTCCGGCATTTGGCGCGCAATTCAAAAATATTCAGCGCCGCCGTATCGTCGATAAAAAGAGGCGCCTGGGATAATCGTTGAATGCCTTTGGTATAAAGCTGCTTCATTTCATGCTCCTCCATTTTACCACGGGCAATTTTTTCGAGCATTATTTCGCTTTCCGCCGATAACACCCGCTGCACCAATTGTGCAGCGCTCATCTCGAGCGAGAAGAAAGCCACCGGCGTGGGCTTGGCGGGATTCATAATAGCATTGCGCGCCAAGTTTAGGGCGAATGCGGTTTTACCTACGGCGGGCCTTGCCGCTAATATGATCAAATCGCTGTTTTGCCATCCATAGGTCACTTTGTCCAATGGCTTAAAGCCGCTGGTAACGCCCGTTACATCCTCATTTCGATGCCGCAGGTCTTCAATCCGTTTAATTGTATCCACCAACACCGAGTCTATAGACTGCATGGTGCTCTTCATGTGGGAGTTGGTTATCTCAAACAACTTCGATTCGGCATCATCCAACAAATCAAACACATCGGCGCTGTCTTCGTACGCATCTGTCAGAATTTCACCGCTGATCCGGATGAGTTCGCGCTGTATAAATTTTTGCATGATGATCCGCGCATGCGATTCCACGTTGGCGGCCGACACGACAGTGTTCGTTAGTTTGGTAACATAGTAAGGGCCTCCCACCATTTCAAGCTCTTCTTTCATGCGTAGCTCTTCCACCACCGTAAGAATATCGATGGGCTGGCTTTTGTTAGCCAGGGATTGTATGGCGCGGAAGATGCGCTGATGCGCATCAACATAAAAGCATTCCGGGTTTCGAATGGTTTCAATAACGGCATCAAAAGCGCCTTTCTCCAACATGATAGCGCCGAGCACCGCTTCTTCCAGTTCGCGGGCCTGGGGCGGCACTTTACCGTAAACCATTGTTCCCAAATCAACCGCACTGCCCGATCTTCTTTTCTGCCCTCCCGGATTCCCTGGCCGGCCAGGCTTTCTGTCTTTATTTAGATTTATTGGATCCATTGTTCAATTCAAACGATAAAAAGTCCTGTCAGTAAATTTTACCAACGATTCGATGGGTGCAATCCTACTTGTAATTGTGTTAAAAAAATTAGTTGAGGTCCACTAACCCGTTAAATCAAAGGGCGAATTTAGATCGTAAAACCTGACGAAAAAAATCTTTATTTTCAAACAAGTTCTGTACATCAAAAGGCAGGTTATACACATTTCAAAGTGTGCGGGACTACACCTGCTCGACTGCCTTCCGGCAAACTTCAAAAAAATCCCTCGCCTGTTGCGAAAAGTTTTTTACATACGTCTTAATCATTAACTACCAAAATATAATCATGAAATGTAGCATAAGAAAATATTCATTTTCATACCCGGTACGATGAATATTTTCTCCCTGCGGAATTCCATGTGACCAATAAAATCAATAAAATAACACATGAAAAAAATAACGCTTAACTTGCTGGTTGTAACTTTAACACTATTGTCTACAAGTTGCGGCAAACAAAATATACCAGACGAAACAGAAAAGCGCCAGCAATCTAATGTTCAGCACCCTATCGAACTCGCTGCACCCATCGCTAATGCCTTTACTGATTTTTCTTTCTATTTTTTCAAAAACCTTCAGACCGAACAAAAGACGGAGGATAATATTTTTGTATCCCCGCTAAGCCTTCATATCGCGCTGGGCATGCTGGTAAATGGCGCGGAAGCGACAACCAAGTCAGAGATTATGAAAGCGTTGAAGTCCGACCATCTCTCTCAAACAGAACTAAACGATGCTTATAAAAAGCTGCTGAACGAACTTCCAAAGGCTGATCCGCTGGTAAAACTCGCATTGGCGAACGCCATTTTCTATAAAAATGATTTTAATGTTGAAGCTCCTTTTTTAAATACCATGAAAAGCAGCTTTAATGCGCAAATTACTGGTTTACCTTTTGTTCCAGATGATCTGACCACCATTAATAAATGGGCCAGCGATAACACTAATGGCAAAATCCCCAAAGTGCTGAATCAGTTAGATCCTGCGCTGGTAATGCTTCTAATGAATGTGCTCTATTTTAAAGGCGACTGGCGTTCAAAATTTGACAAAGCCAACACTACAGATCAACCATTTTACCTGGAAGACGGTACACAAAAAACAGTAAAAATGATGAAGAACCAAAAAGATACGTTCCGTCTTGCAACTGGTGATAATTTTAGCGCTCTTCAAATGCCTTATGGCAATGGCCAGTTTTGCGCAACACTTTTGCTTCCCAAAGAAGGAAAAACTATCGCCTCAGTATTAAACGAATTAGATGCGGTAAAATGGAGCCAGCTACAATCCAATTTTGTCACCAGTAAAGTGGAAGTAGGCTTACCAAAATTTAAATTAGAGCAGGAGTTTAAATTAAATAATACACTTGAAAAAATGGGTATGGTTAAAGCTTTTTATCCCGCAGCTGAACTACAGGGCATCAATAAAACCGCCCCGCTAAAAGTAGATTTCGTAAAACAAAACACGTTTGCGGCTGTTGACGAAGTAGGAACCGAGGCGGCGGCCGTTACGACCATTGGCATTGAATACACCAGTGTCAACCCCAATCCGCCGCAGTTCATCTGCAACCGGCCTTTTGCATTCATCATCAGTGAAAAAACCTCGAATACCATTTTATTTATGGGCCGCCTGATGAACCCGCAGGATTAACCGATTTCCTACCTGTAAGAAAATCTTAACTTCCTCGTTAAATTGAGGGAGTTTTTAACAATCCTTCACTCATTTTTACTTATTATCTTCGCCGCTCACAAATTTTAGACATACAAATGACCATTTCTTACAATTGGCTGAGCGAGTACCTCCCCGAACCAGTGCAGCCCGAAAGGCTAAGCCAGATTTTAACTTCGATAGGATTAGAAGTAGAAGGAACCGAATATTACGAATCGCATAAAGGCGGGTTGAAAGGACTTGTGGTGGGCGAAGTATTAACCTGCGACAAACATCCCAACGCCGACAAACTGAAATTAACAACCGTCAACATCGGCAGGGAAGCGCCTTTGCGCATCGTTTGTGGCGCGCCTAATGTGGCTGCAGGCCAAAAAGTAATCGTGGCGCCGGTAGGCACTACAATTTACCCTATGGGCGGGGAAGCCCTGACAATGAAAACGGCAAAAATCAGGGGCGAAGAAAGCCAGGGCATGATTTGCGCTGAGGATGAGATCGGAACAGGAACGTCGCATGACGGCATCCTGGTGTTGCCCGATAACCTTAAGCCCGGCACGCCGGCTTCAGATATTTTTAATATCTATACCGATACTATTTTTGAAATTGGCCTGACGCCCAATCGTATGGATGCCATGAGCCACTGGGGCGTAGCGCGTGATGTCTCCGCCTTTTTAGCGCATCACGATAAGAAAAAAGGCGGCGCCAAATTGCCGGAAACCAAATCCCTCCCAATTTTCAAAGGAAAAAATCCCATAACCGTGACGGTTGAAAATAGCGAGGCCTGCCCGCGCTACAGCGGCATTTGCATCAATGATGTAACCATTCAGCCGAGCCCCGAATGGCTTCAGCATAAGCTGAAAGCGATCGGTGTGAAATCGATCAACAACCTGGTTGATATTACTAATTTTATTCTTCACGAAACAGGCCAGCCGCTCCACGCTTTTGATGCCGACCGGATAGCGGGCCAAAAGGTGATTGTAAAAAATCTGCCGCAGGGCACCACCTTTATCACACTCGATGAAAAAGAGCGAAAGCTGAATGGGAATGATTTGATGATATGCGATGCTGAAGGCGGCATGTGTATCGGCGGCGTGTATGGCGGGCAAAACAGTGGTGTTACCGCTGCCACAAAAAACATTTTTTTGGAAAGCGCCTGCTTCGATCCGGTTACTATCCGGCGCACTTCTTTTGCACATGGGCTGCGCACCGATGCCGCTACGCGGTTTGAGAAGGGCACCGACATTTCGGCAACGGTGAATGTTTTAAAACGCGCCACCAGCCTTATTTTAGAGCTTTGTGGTGGAAAAATCGCTTCGGGTATTATCGATATCTATCCCGAGGAAAAACCGAAAACAACCGTCACTTTCAAATATCATTACCTTAAAAAGTTAAGCGGTAAAAATTATCACCCGGATGCCGTCAAAAACATCCTTATGGGCCTGGGTTTTGAGATCACAAAAGAAGATATCGATTCACTAACGGTAGGCGTACCTTATCATAAACCAGATATTAGCTTACCCGCCGATATCGTGGAAGAAATTTTACGTATTGACGGGCTGGACAATGTTCCCATCCCAACTTCCATCTCCCTGACTCCGGCGATTGAGGAAAACCGGCATTCCGAATTGCTAAAAGAAAAAGTGGCGAATTATTTAACGGGGCTTGGATTTAACGAAACATTGACCAACTCGATCACTAATAAGGCATATTTTAGTGAAGCCGAGTTGGCTAGCGTGGTGCAGATGAAAAATAATCTGAGTGCAGAGCTAAATATTATGCGCCCGCAAATGCTTGAAACAGGACTTGAGATTGTGGCGCACAACCTAAACCGGAAAAATGAAAATCTCCGGCTTTTTGAATATGGAAGGACCTACCAGGTTGACGGCAACGGAAACTTTCAGGAGCCCGAACATATTTGCCTCTACCTCACCGGCAACAAACACGCGGATAGCTGGAAGCAGAAAGGAACGCCTAATGATTTTTTTACGCTGAAAGGCGTCGCGACAAAAATTTTAGCATTAGCGGGGATCAACACGATCACATTTGAAGAATTGGATATACCAACTTTACAATATGGATTAAGCATAAATGCCGGGCCCGACGAAATCGGCCGGTTGGGCCTGGTTAGCTCCAAAATGCTCGCCCGGTTCGATATCAGGCAGCCTGTGTTTTTTGCCGACCTGAACTGGAATTTGCTGGAAGCAAAATCGAAAGCACGCAAAGTGCAATTCAGGCCTATTTCAAAATTCCCTTCGGTTCAAAGAGATATCGCCATCGTTATCTCGAGGGATGTAAAATATGCTGAAGTGGAAGCCGAGGTTAAAAAAGTAAACCTTAAAAAATTGCAGTCCGTTCAACTGTTTGATGTGTTTGAAAGCGAAAAATTAGGAGCGGATAAAAAATCAGTCGCGCTAAATTTTACGTTTTTAGATGAAGAAAAAACGCTAACAGACAGTGAAATAGACGGCTGGATGAAAAAAATAACGCAGCAGTTAGAACGAGCATTACAGGCAGAAGTCAGAAAGTAAAACCCAACTATTATGTCGCAGGCTCTGGAAGATAAAATAAAAGCCATTCAGGAAAAGTTGCAATTGCTGGCGAAGCAATACGCCACCATTCAGAAAGAAAATGCTTCTTTGAAAAATGCGCTGGCGGAGGCAAAAGCCCAGGCTGCCGCTGCCGCTCAGTCCGCCGATAAGCTGCAACATCAGCTCGACGCAAAAAAATACAGTGGCGCATTGATGGACGCTTCAGAGAAAAAGGCTTTTGAAAAGAAGATCAACGGCTATATCAAGGAAATAGATAAGTGTATCGCATTGCTTAACGTTTAGAAATCCCACCGATGGAACAGAACCTGATCCCCGCAAATATTAACATCGCAGACCGCATTTACCGCGTGCAAATGTCACCCGACGAAGAACAAACCGTGCGGCAGTCGGTAAAGATCATCAATGATAAAATCGTGGAATTTAAAACCCGCATACCCGGAAAAGACATGCAGGATTATATTTCAATGGTATTGGTGTGGTTTGTAACCGAAAGCAGCAACAAAAATGTTTCTATTGCAGATGAAAGCCATTTGCTAAAAAAGTTGCAGCAAATTGAATCGCTGATCGACGCAGAATTGAAATAATTTTCGCTTCCCGCGCCCGCTCACGATTTAATGCACAAGCTTGCTCCTCCAAATCCCAAATTTATTTTTATCTTCGCCCACTACCCAACCCAATGGCTGGGTATTTTTTTGAAACATATTGATTTGTAGAACCTTTTTCGCAAGAAAAATAAATGAATTTTAATGGATCCCATAATAATCACAGTAATCGCGGCGGCGATAGCCCTTGTTGCGGGCATTGCAGCTGGTAAACTAATTTTCGCAAAAAACACACAACAAAAAATTGATGACGCTGAATTAAGAGCAAAAAACATTGTAAGAGAGGCCGAACTAACGGCCGAAAACATCAGGAAAGAAAAAGAACTTCAGGCTAAAGAAAAATTTGTAGCATTAAAATCAGCACACGACAAAGAAATTAACGAACGCAACCGCAAGCTGGCCGAAAGCGAAAACCGCATTAAACAAAAAGAGCAATCCTTAGGCCAGAAAGAATCGAACCTGGAGAAGCAGGTAAAAGACAACGACGTCATCAAGGAGAACCTCAATAAGCAGATCGACGTTGTCAACAAGAAAAGAACGGAGCTCGAAAAGCACCAGGAAGAGCATATCCGCCGGCTTGAAAAGATCGCCAACCTTACCGCCGAAGAGGCCAAAATACAATTAGTGGAGAGCCTCAAAAACGAAGCTCACACGCAGGCGATCGGCATGCAGCAGGAAATTATTGATGATGCGAAACAAAAAGCCAATAAAGAGGCCCGTAAAATAATCATCCAAACCATACAGCGCACCGCCGCCGAACAGGCCATTGAAAACGCCATCACAGTTTTCAATCTCGAAAGCGATGAAATTAAAGGGCAGATCATTGGCCGCGAAGGGCGCAATATCCGCGCACTGGAAGCCGCCACCGGCGTCGACCTGATCGTGGACGACACCCCCGAAGCGATTTTGCTGTCCTGCTTTGACCCGTTGCGCCGGGAGATTGCCCGCTTGAGCCTGCAGCGCCTTGTTACCGACGGCCGCATCCACCCCGCGCGGATTGAAGAAGTGGTAGAAAAGACCCGCAAACAAATCGAAGAGCAGGTAATGGAAATCGGGGAGCGCACGGTGATTGATTTGGGTATTCACGGCCTTCACAAAGAACTGGTAAGAATGGTGGGCCGCATGCGCTACCGCTCCTCTTATGGCCAGAACCTTTTAATGCACAGCCGCGAAACCGCCAATCTTTGCGCTACGATGGCTGCCGAACTGGGTATGAACCACAACATGACCAAACTCGCCAAGCGCGCGGGTTTACTGCATGATATTGGCAAAGTTCCTGATGAAGAAAGCGAATTGAGCCATGCGCTTTTAGGCGCCAAGCTGGCCGAAAAATATGGCGAGAACCCGGCGGTTGTCAACGCTATTGGAGCCCACCACGACGAGACCGAAATGCAATATGTTATTTCACCAATCATCCAGGCCTGCGATGCCATCAGCGGCGCGCGTCCGGGTGCGCGCAGAGAGATTATGCAGCAATACCTGCAGCGGATCAAAGATCTCGAAAACCTGGCCACCAGCTACCAGGGTGTTGAAAAGGCTTACGCCATCCAGGCGGGGCGTGAACTGCGGGTAATCGTTGAGTCGGATAAAGTAACCGATCAGGACAGTGATAAATTGTCGTTTGAAATTGCTCAAAAAATTCAGACGGAAATGACCTTCCCCGGACAAATTAAAGTAACGGTGATTAGGGAGAAAAGAGCAGTAAATGTAGCGAGATAAAATATCAAAAAAATACGCTAAGCAGCCGGTTTCTTTTATGAGGCCGGCTGTTGTGCTTCTATCATCAAATTTGCGTCGCACTCTTCAGCGTCTTTGCACATCTCACCATCTGCTCTCAGCGAATTTCAGATATTTCTTTATTCGTGCGCTAGCTCAGCTCCTTTCCCAAACGCAGCATTTCATTTTCCAACAGCAACGCCAGATAGTAAGCGTCCGAACGATAAAAAAAGTTGGTAACGCGGCTTTTCACAAAAAATCCTTTGATCGGATTAGGGAAAACAGAAGTCATGTTGGCGACAAAAAAATAAAACGATGCTAGATCCTTCTTTGAAGGAATAATGCGCAGGCCCTGCTTCGCACCCAATTTTAGTAGGGATGTTTGCAGCAAAATCCGCTCCATATCATTTCCTGTAACACGCCATTGGCGCTGAAGATCTTCGATCAATAAGGGTTTAAGCGGTTGCAACAGCGGATGGGTTTCGTGCGCCGCCACCAGCCTCGCCAGATGGTATAGGATGATACTTCGGTTTTGATAGTGCGGCGACACGAAGGCCGCCCGCTTTAGGTGTTCGTCGCGCTTGACCATGCTGGTCATCAGCTCGAGCGTGGCGCTATCATAACGGTTTAACGGCAGTTGTTCATCCAACACAAACCTCATGGCGTTCGCCTGCACACAGATATCGAAATCGACCGGCATATTTTTACCAAACCAGGTAGAATAAGCCGGAAAGCCTTTATACCTCTTCAATGTGTTGCGCACCCTGCGTTTGCGCCCATTTGCGTTTTCAGCCATCAATTGCCTGACAATCGCTCTAAGGCTGTCGCTGATACCGGTTGACAGGTAGAGGATGGCCGTATCATCCAGATCATCGGGAATAATGTATTTTTTTCTCGATGAAAAATACCTGCTGTTGGGAAAATGACGCGACGGGTTCGTCTGCCAGAAATTATAGACAGGACGGCCGTCCTTATTTTGATAACGGCCATAATTGACCACTGCTTTTTGCGTGATCGCGTCAACGATGGCGCGGTTTTTTTCATTTAGTTGCGAGCGGATGCTCTTTAGCGTCCAAACAATCAGCCCGGTGAAAAAAATATTATCATCCTCCCTCGACGGGCGCGGCAGAGAGCGGTAAATACGTTGAGAAGGAAACATCCCGGCCTCATAAAAATCAGTCTGCTGTGCGGTTTGCAGGGCAGCTATTTCTTTAATCAAAGAATTGGCATACGCGTTTTGTGCCCCGGCCTTTGGACACCATTCCCATAAAAACAATAATAAAACAATTGCCAACCTTCCCATTTCTTTTTTGTTTATCCAGTGTTCGTGCAAATGTAAACTTCGCAGCTTTTTTGCGTTAATTTCGCCGCCTCAATGATACAACATTGCCTGCCCTAAACAGTATTTAACATGAAGGGTAATAATAATTTTTTCAAGATATTCATTTTAGGGCTGCTTTCCGCAATCGGCCCTTTTTCCATTGACATGTATCTGCCGGGCTTTCCCAATATCGCTAAAGAGCTCCATACAGATGTAAGTAATGTTTCGCTCACGCTATCCAGCTTTTTTATTGGCATTTCGGCGGGCCAGCTGCTATATGGGCCCCTGCTCGACAAGTACGGCCGTAAAAAACCCCTTTATTTCGGCCTTGTTTTATATATCGCCGCTTCGCTGGGATGTGCGTTTTCCACTTCAGTGATGATGTTGATCGTCTGCCGGTTTTTACAGGCGCTCGGCGGTTGTGCGGGCATGGTAGCTTCGCGGGCGATGGTGCGGGATATGTTTGACGTAAAAGACAATGCCAAAGTTTTTTCGTTGCTCATGCTGGTAATTGGCGTGTCGCCCATTATTGCCCCTACTTTGGGAGGCTATGTTGCTGCTACCCTGGGTTGGCGCTATGTGTTTGGCATGCTGTTGCTTATAGGCCTGGGCATTTTATTGTTATGCGTTTTCAAACTGCCCGAAAGCAAGAAACCCGCCGCAGGTTATTCGCTGGCGCCGGGTTTTATCCTTAGAAAATTCGGAGATGTTTTTCGCGAACCCCAGTTTGTTATTTACACTTTTACCAGCGCTTTTACCGCCGCCGGGCTTTATGCGTACATTGCGGGCTCCCCTCACGTTTTTATGGAAATATTTGGGGCAAGTGAAAAAACCTATGGCCTCATTTTCTCAATTATTGCCGCGGCGCTGGTGGTAGCTACTCAAATTAACGCGCAGATCCTGAAGTTTACGTCCAGTCGTAAAATCATTCCGGTAGCGATCGCCTTTCAAAGTGTCGCCGGCATTTTACTGGTGTTAGGTTTTGCCAATAATTGGTGGGGCATGACGAGCAGTATTGTGCTTTGCAGCGTTTTTCTGGCATGCCAGGGATTCACATTTCCCAACGCCTCTGCCCTGGCGCTGGCGCCTTTCGAGCAAAATGCCGGCAGCGCTTCTGCACTAATCGGCTGTATTCAGATGGCTGTAGGAACGCTATCGTCGGCGTTGGTTAGTATTTTCCATAATCAAACGGCGGTTCCGCTGGGCTTTGTGATGGCTTTTTGCGCGATAACAGCGTTGACAATTTTGCTCACAGGAAAGGGTATTGTGCGGTATAGAGCAAAAAAGGCGGAGGTCGAAAAAAGTTCGATGGACATGCTGGGAGACGTTTAAGAAAAAGTTTTTGAAGTTCTTCCAATTTAAAAATTTTCTCCCTACCTTTGCAGTCCTTAAAAATTTAAGTTATGAGCAGCGCGATAGCTTTCGTACACGAGCAACTGACACAGACAAAAAAGTTCCCGGCTTTTAAAGCAGGTGATAATATTACTGTAAACTATAGAATTATAGAAGGAAATAAAGAGCGTATCCAGTCTTTCAAAGGCGACGTGATTAAAAAACAAGGCAGCGGTCACACAGCGACTTTTACCGTTAGAAAAATTTCAGACGGTATCGGCGTAGAAAGATTGTTCCCTTTCACTTCTCCTAATATCGACTCGATCGTATTGCACAAAGTTGGCCAGGTGCGCAGGGCGAAATTATTTTACCAAAGAGAAAGAAGTGGTAAAAGCGCTCGTATCCGCGAAAAACGCATGGCGGTTTCAGCCAAAAAAGTGGCTCAGCCGGCGTAAATCTATATTTGAAATAATTACTGAATCCCGCAACATCCTGCGGGATTTTTTTGTTAAAATAAGGCGAGCGTTGCCTGAAGAATGTGATTTTTTAGCGAAGTGGCGCATCCAAGTTTGAATCATTCTCGTATCTTTGAATACTAATTTTTATTTTTTATGACACAAGTTCAATTATTAGGCGCGTTGGGTACTAACGAAATTATCATCATCATGGTGATTGTATTGCTTTTATTCGGAGGCCGCAAAATTCCAGAATTGATGAGAGGTTTAGGAAAAGGTGTACGTGAATTCAACGATGCTAAAGACAATGTGAAAAAGGAAATCGAGGAAAGCGCAAATACAATTACCAGCGAACCCAAAAGAGCTGAATAACTTTCTTATCTGCCCATTTTACTGACTTACAAAAGCCAAACCTTTTGCCAGAATTTGTTTCTATTGCCCACTTTCATCAACAACTAAAAGAAGGGCATACTACCTGCATAGCAACAGTAGCAGACTATCTTCAAAAAATAACTGAAAAGGCCCATTTGAACGCCTTCATTGAAGTTTACGCCGAAGAGGCGATGCAGCGGGCAAAAGAGTTAGATAATTCTGCGGCACCTTATGGAAAACTCCATGGTGTTGTTATAGGCTTGAAAGATGTTATTTGCCATAAGGGGCACGGCCTGAGCGCTGCGTCCAAAATTCTGCAAAATTTCACTTCTATCTTTTCCGCAACCGCGGTAGAACGCTTGCTCGCAGAAGGCGCTATCATTATTGGAAGACTGAATTGCGATGAATTTGCGATGGGCTCTACCAACGAAAATTCAGCGTATGGCAAAGTGCTGAACGCCGCGGATGAAACCCGTATTTCAGGCGGTTCTTCGGGCGGATCTGCGGTCGCTGTTCAGGCGGGCCTTTGTATGGCTTCTTTAGGCACCGACACAGGCGGCTCTGTGAGGCAACCGGCAGATTTTTGCGGGATTGTCGGACTGAAGCCTACCTATGGACGCATTTCGCGCTATGGCCTCATCGCTTATGCATCGTCCTTTGATCAGATCGGAATTTTTGCTACCACCATTCCGGACACCGCTCTGCTTTTAGAAGTGATGGCCGGCGCTGATGATTTTGACAGCACGGTTTCCACCCAACCGGTTCCTGCTTATTCGCAAATGCTCGAATCGGATAAAAAGTATAAAATCGCTTACTTCCCCGAAGCGCTTTCCCATCCCGGTTTAGATCCTGCGATAGCCGCGGCAATCAATGGCCAGCTTGAGCAATGGGCGTCTGAAGGCCACTCGGTAGAGGAGGTTTCTTTTGATCTGTTAGATTATATTGTTCCGGCTTATTATATTCTTACGACGGCCGAAGCCACTTCCAACCTTTCCCGTTATGACGGCGTAAAATATGGATACCGCTCTTCCGATAAGGCAAATGACCTGGAAGCATTCTACAAACAAACACGCTCCGAAGGCTTTGGCTGGGAAGTGAAACGCCGGATTATGTTAGGCAATTTTGTCCTCAGCTCCGGCTATTATGATGCTTATTTTACCCAGGCCCAAAAAGTTAGGCGAATTTTAACAAATAAGCTTTCGTTGATTTTCAACGATTTCGACTTTCTATGCCTCCCCAGCGCCCCGTCTGTCGCCTTTAAAATCGGCGAAAAAATGGAGGACCCGGTAGCGATGTATATCGCTGATATTTACACGGTTATCGCCAATCTTACCGGTATTCCCGGCATATCTCTTCCCCTGTTTACCCACCCCGACAATAAAATGCCGTTTGGGCTGCAGCTCATGGCGTCTCAGTTTAATGAGCTATCTTTGCTTTCTTTTTGTAACAATATTTTAAAGCGTTAAGCGTTATTATAAATTCATCAACTACCAAACTCCCATACTAAAACTTAAATTGACCCATTTTTAAAAACATTTTTACAACGAATGATTAATAAAAAGCCGGCAGTGAAGCATTATGGAATGGTTGTTCTTCTTTCTTCGCTTACACTCACTTCTTTTGCTCAGATCAGCCCTTTAGCTGCTGTTTCAACCAACGTAAGCAAAACCGCTGAGGTCGTTAAAAAAGCAGATCCTAAGAACGGATTTAAAAACCTTGTAGACGTTTCTGCGTCCTCGGCAAAAGCCAGCACTTTAGGCGGCGTAAGCATGGAGCACCTTAATCCGCAAGCTTTAAGTTTTGTTCAGGATTATATTGAAAGGCATGCTGCTGATCTCAAGGAATTGGAAACCTGGGGCAAACCTTATTTCGATATGATGGACGACGTGTTGACACAGCATCATATTCCCAAGCAATTAAAATATCTCGCTGTCATCGAATCAAATTTAAAAGCATCGGCTACTTCCTGGGTGGGCGCTGTTGGCCCCTGGCAGTTTATGCCGGCGACGGCCCGCACGATGGGACTTCATGTTAGCCGCCGGGTAGATGAACGCCGCGACTATTTAAAGAGCACCAAAGCCGCCAGCAAATACCTGAATTATTTATTTGATATATATGAAGACTGGTTATTGGTAGTAGCCGCTTACAACTGTGGGCCAGGCCGTGTAAATTCTGCTATAGCGAAAGCCGGGTCCAGCAATTTTTGGAAGCTGCAATATTATCTGCCAACAGAAAGCCGTAATCACGTAAAGAAATTCATTGCCACCCATTATATTATGGAAGGCCAGGGCGGTATTACAACCGTTACGAAGGAAAAGGCTCTTGCAATGATGGCAACGGTAAAAGACGAAACAACGCATACTGACCTTAAGGTACAAACGATCAGCGGCCGTTATAATTCTAAAGCTGTTGTAAAACATTTAGGCATGACGGTTGATGAATTTTTGAGCTTTAACCCAAATATGGACAAAGTGCTTGCTTCTAATTCGACCTATCAGCTTAAACTTCCGGTTGACAAGATGGAAATCTTTCTTTCCAAGAAGAACGAGATGCTGAACGAATCGATTCAAATGCTCATCAATCCTGAGTACAGAAATTAATCTTTTTAAAAGCCTGTTTGAACTTGTTGATTAAATTTTAAACGGGTGCTACTTATTCCGATATTCTTAAATCGCCTTCAAAGGCGATTTTTTTTGCCGGTACTGTGCCGAAAGTAGCGCGGTAAACAGACACGGCGAAATTCCCGCCAACCCATACTTGCTTTTGATCATACTAATTGAAGAAGAATTTGTTTTGTATTAATAAGCGCATAAAAAAGTCCGCTCTCGTAATGCGCTATCGCGCTAAACCCTTCAACATGCTATTGACTGGCTTTCTACTGCTACAAATAAGTTCGCGCACAGTAGTCAGACTAAGACCCAATACATAGCTCCGTAAGAAAAGTTATTACCTAAAATTCCTTCTGTCATAAAAAAACCCGTCGTAAAGACGGGTTTAAGTACTGCATTTTAAAAATACCTTATTGATCCTGAACCAAGAATGTGATAGGCTGCTTACGGTAGGCTTTTACCTCTCTACCATTTTGAATGGCGGGGTTCCATTTACCTGACCTTTTAATTACCCTCATGGCTTCCTGCTCCATGCCAAAACCTTGTTTGGTCAAAGCTTTCACGTCGCTTACATTTCCGGCAACATCCACCACAAACTGGATTACTACGGTGTATTGCCCGGGAGAAGCGCCGTTATCAACCGCTACCTGCCCGTCAAGATTTCTTTCAAGGAAAGAACGCCAGTTACCAGGATATTTTGCCTCAACTTCTACTTTGGTAAAAACTTCAGGCTCTTTTTCAACCGGTTTTGCTTCTACCAAGCCTTTACCGGCATCTACAGCCGCAGGCGGTGTCACAATCCCGATATCTTTAATACCTTCCTGGTTGATCGTACCGATTTTGGTTTCTTTCAGTTCCTCCACAGCGGGTGGCGGTTCTTTCACTTCCTCATCTTTTACGATTTTCGGAGGTGTAAATTGCTTCATTTCAATTTTGGGAGGTGGCGCCTGCTTGGGCGGCGGCGGAGGTGGTGGCGGAGGTGGTTCCTCCGGCTTTTCCTGCTCGATCTGCTGGATCGTTACCTCGTTGATCTTCACAGCCTCAGAATCCTCTTTGCTTTTCAGCTGGCTCTTTAGATAGATGCCTCCTGCAATAACCGCAAAGCCAAGGATCGTAAAACCCAACGCCATGATCAAACGCTTCCTGTAGCTTCTGCGAAGCTCGTAAGCCCCGTAGGACTTATTACGGCCTTCGAACAGCAGATCGAGGAAGTCGGTGCTTAAAATTTTATTGGCTTCCATTGTTCTTTTAATTTTTTAATAATAAGATGCTGCGCCTTTGATTTTTCACAAGGCACACCATCAATTTTATTGCGCCGCAGGTGCAGCAGGCGCTGTACCCTGCGAAGCGTTAATCAGATCTTTCTCCGTATCAAACGGATCAATCAAAGCGTAACGAGCGACCTTGTTAATCGTCATTTCATCTAACAAATCAATAACGTTTTTGTAGTTCGCATCTTCGGTTGGCTTGATCAACACAAAGAAGTCTTTCTGACGGCAATCTGCCGGATCTTTTCCATCCTGAATTGCCTTCGACTCACAAGCGGCATCTTTTACATAAGCTGCTTCTACTTGTCTTTTTTTCTTTATGATGGCTTCTCTGACGTCTTTAAAGTTGGTAGACTGAAAATTGCTGCCATCCGGCGCCAACTCTCCTTCGTAGTAAAAGAGGTTGTTGTCTTTACCTACCATAATGGTAAGAGCGCCCGATTGCTTCACTTTCGTTTGGTCTTCCTCATTTTTATTATCCTTCGGCATGTTGAGGTCCATGGTAGTTGGAGAGCTCATAGTCGCCGTGAAAATAAAGAATGTGATCAGCAGAAAACCCAAATCCACCATCGGTGTCATGTCAACACGCGTACTTAGCTTTTTGGCTTTCTTTACGCCGCGGCCTTTTTTATGACCACCGCCGTCGCCGCCGGTATCTAAACTTGCCATAACTAAAAATTAGGTTTAAATTAAAAATTACTGGTTTCTTTCTCTCCACAACTCGGTTCCTTCAGGCGCACCTTCAGGCATCGTAACGAGATTGTACTTCTGCTCATCGTTGCGTTTCAATGCATCAATGACCGCTTCAAACGCGGGATATTTCGATACATTGTCCCCTTTGATCAGGTATTTAAGCGGCTTACCCGCAAAAACCGTACGTGTGGCGGCAATCCAATAATACAACTCATTATTAGCTGAGTCTTTTACCGGGATGCCTTCCTGCGCATATTTCTTCTTCTCATCATTTGGCATGGCTAAAAAAGCTCCCAGCTTATTGAATGGTACACCGATCATATCTCCGGGAAAATAATTAGCCGCCTGGGCATCCGTTACCGGAATATTCCTGGCCTGAGCCGCGCCTTTGATAATGTCAATGGCTGCTTGTTTGTCATTCTGAGTCATGATGGAGAAATAAACCTTGTCATCTTTGTCAATGCTTATCATTACCGCATCATTCTCTGGCAATTTTTGAGAAGAAACTGAATTGGGTGTTACGATGGGAACTGCCTCATCTGGCTTGAACTTCGTAGCCATGATAAAGAACGACAGAATCAGGAACGCAACGTCCACGAAGGGCGTCATGTCCGTATCGGTCGACTTTCTTGCTATTTGAACTTTAGGCATTTTTTAAAATTTTGATATATGACGAATTAATTCGGATTTTCCATAAACTTTATTCGCCTTCCCTGTTACTTATTTATACAGAGAAGCGAAAGATTGAGTTAATGTAAATCCTGATTCATCAATACCATAAGTAATGCTGTCAATTCTTGTAGTAAGCATGTTGTAGAAAATCAACGCTAAAGCTGAAGTACCGATACCCAAAGCCGTGTTGTAAAGGGCCTCAGAAATACCTACCGCAAGAGCTGAAGAATCTCCACCGCCTCCGCTGCTACCAAGTGCTGCGAACGAACGAATCATACCCATTACCGTACCCAACAGGGCGATAAGCGTTGCACCCGAAACGATGGTAGAAAGGAATACCAGATTTTTTTGAAGCATAGGCAGCTCAAGCGCTGTAGCTTCTTCTACCTCTTTTTGAATAGCAGCCACTTTCTGCTCTGTTTCGAGCCCTGGCTCAGTGATCATTTCTTTGTAACGGCGCAAACCTGCTTTCATTACATTACCAACAGATCCTTTTTGTTTGTCGCACTCCGCGATTGCCGCATCTACATTTTTATTTGCAAGATGATACTGCACTTTGCGAACGAAATTGTTGATGTTACCTTTTCCAAGAGCTTTACCAATCGTCAAAAATCTTTCTATAGCAAACACGATTGTCATAAATAATGTACCGATCAAAAGAGGTACGATGATACCACCTTCATAAATCGCATTGAACGCTCCTTTTGGACCTTTGTGATGCGGCCAAAATCCACCCGCCTCATCAGGGATGTCAAAGCCTGCCGGATTACCCATTCCGAACCTCCAAACACAATAACCCAAAATAATACATAAAAGTGGGGCAAGCCACGAGATAGCGTTACCGCTCTTTTTGGGTTGCACAGATGTTGTTGCTGCCGCTACCGGCTTCGCTTGATTTTCAGCCATGATCTTAGTTTTTTTAGTTTTTTAAATATTAAAGCTTATGAAATAGATTACAATTCTAACAAAAAAAAATTTATAACAAAATTTTTCGCCGTTATTTTTTTCTCATTTTAGCAGCGCCTGCTTTTCGTTCATTCCTCCAATTTGCGCCGGACAAGCCGCCGTTTTAAAACTTATAAATCAGGTTTTGATCGCAGATGATGTTTTTCAATTTGCATGAATGTAAGAAACTTATTGCGAATCCGATTCCATTCGCCCGAATTTATTTGAAACAAATTAACCAATACTTTTGTATTACAACCAGATATTTTAATTAATCAAAAAAAATAAAAAACATGGCGGACATTACTTTGAAAGGAAATAAGATACATACGTCGGGCCAACTGCCCGAGCAGGGAAGCGCACTGAAAGATTTTACGTTGGTGAAAGACGACCTTAGTGAAAAGAGCCTTGCGGATTATAAAGGACGCCGGATTGTGCTGAATATTTTTCCCAGCGTCGATACAGGCGTTTGCGCTGCGTCGGTTAGGAAGTTTAACCAGGAAGCCAGCGCTTTGGAAAACACCGTGGTGATCAACGTGTCGAAAGATTTACCATTTGCACTAAAGCGTTTCTGCGCCGCCGAAGGCCTTACCAACGTGGAAACCTTATCAGATTTCCGCGGCAGCTTTGGCGCCGATTATGGCGTAACGATCGAAGCTTCGGGAATGAAGGGTTTGCTGAGCCGGGCGGTTATAGTTGCCGACGAAAACGGAAAAGTTGTGTACACGGAACAGGTGCCTGAGATTACACAAGAGCCCAATTATGAAGCGGCCCTTGCTGCGCTGAAATAATTTGAAAACGAACTAAAAGTGAAATAGAAAACCCGGCGCGTAAAGTTGCCGGTTTTTTTGTGTGATTAATATAACACCTCCCGGAAAAGGGTTGTGAGCTCGGTCGGCTGCGGCAAGCAGTTGATTTTATTTGTGGCCTCGCCCAGAATCCCCGTCCGACTGGTCATCCGGGCGGGGAACCGGGATCTGGAGCTTCGCAAGCGCTCATATTACTTTGATAATTTCGCTGGAAATCGGCGGCAAGCAGTTGTTTTTATTGGTGGCCTCGCCCAGAATCGAACTGGGATCTGGAGCTTCGGAAACTCTTATACTATCCATTGTACTACGAGGCCCTTGTTTCGCGGGTGGCAAAATTAGGTTAAAAGATCTAAATGACCTGACTATAGTTATAGTCTTTTAACAACCGGTTTATATGGTATGCTTTTTGGAACATTCAAAATAATAATCATATCTACATCATTAAATTCTTCATCATGGCAAAGTATTCAAAGGCGGCGTCGAAATCGGTGAAAACTGCGATGCGCAAAATGAAAAAAGGCAAATTAACTTCCGGAAACTCCAATAAAAAGGTCACTTCCAAAAAACAGGCAGTGGCCATCGGTTTATCTGAAGCGCGGGAAAAAGGCGCCAAAGTACCAGCTAAAAAAGCGGCGCCTAAAAAGAAAGCTGCGCCGAAGAAAACAGCGGCAAAAAAGACCGCGGCAAAGAAAACGGCCCCGAAAAAGTCGGCCGCTAAATCAACCGCGAAAAAAACTGCTGCGAAAAAAACTGCTGCGAAAAAAGCGCCCGCTAAAAAGGCTGCCGCTAAGAAAACTGCTCCCAAAAAAGCCGCAGCAAAGAAGGCCGCAGCAAAGAAAAGCGCTCCCAAAAAAGCCGCAGCTAAATCAGCCCCTAAGAAAAAAAGTGCTGCAAAGAAGAGCGCTCCCGCGAAGAAAAAATCCGGATCAAAGAAACCAACCGCATCCAAAAAAACGGCCTCTACTTCAAAAGCAAAGATGCCCGGAGAAACCTCCGATACAGGAGAATTTCAAGACAGAGATAGCAACACGCAGTCTGACACTGCCATCACGAACAATGATATTAATAACGATATAACTCCTGAAGCGCAGGAAGATGTGGCAGTTTTCTCGGGGAGCCGGCCCGAGCAGCGTTGGATGCCGGAAGATTTGAAGGCCACGCCACATGACCCTTTCCACGGTAATACCAATCCTTCGAAGGCCAAAACATCAGTGAAGCCATCAGGGAAAAAGCCACTTTGGGACTCGCGAAAATAAACTACAGTAAAACAATTCTTGTTTCTATATAAGCAATCCCGGAGGCAACACTTCGGGATTTTTGTTGGGCTTAAAGATCCTGAAAAATCTTTCCAGCATCTTTTGTAAACCGCTCATTTTTTACCTCGCCGATCATTTGTCCCTGGTAAATACTATGATGCCCCGACATCAAATAGGCAATCACACAGGCCAATCCGACGTACACACCACATGCGGCGCCGAATAGTTCTATTCCCATTATCGTGCAGGCCAAGGGCGTATTGGTGGCGCCTGCAAAAACGGCAACGAACCCCATCCCCGCCAGCAAGGCCGTAGGCAATGGAAGCAGCCAGGACAGTGCGCTACCCAGCGTAGCCCCGATAAAAAACAACGGCGTTACTTCCCCGCCTTTAAATCCTGCCGACAAAGTAATTACCGTAAAAGCTATCTTCAATAAAAACACGTCTGCTGTTAGCTGCTGATCAAAGGCTTTGAGAATACCCGGGATACCAAGCCCTAAATATTCATTCGTGCCGAGGAGATATGTCAACGCGATAATGATAACGCCGCCAACCACCGGCCTTAACGGCGCAGATGAAATTACTGATTTAAAAAAACCTGTCAGGCGATGCAACAGCTGGCTAAACAGCGCCGCACAACATCCAAAACAAACGCCGGCCACGGCTATATAAAAAATGGCAGATGGCGACACAGCAGGCACCAATGGAATGTGATAGTGTGTATGGCCAACCTGCCACCATCTGGTAACGAGGTCGGCAACAATTGCGGCCGCAAACGCAGGAAGAATGGCGTTGTAGCGCAAGCGCCCGATAAAGAAAACCTCCAGTCCGAAGATAGCGCCCGCCAGCGGCGTTCCAAACACGGAACCAAATCCTGCCGCCACAGCAGCAATGAGCAACACACTTCTATCTTCCGGCTTCAGGCGAAAAGGCTTTGCAAACTGATCAGCGACAGCGCCCGCCATTTGTATTGCCGTGCCCTCCCGGCCTGCCGACCCTCCGAAGAGATGTGTCAGGATCGTTCCGCAATACACAAAAACACCCATTTTCAATGGTATTTTCGCATCCGGACGCCTGATATTTTTTAGCAATAGATTATTTCCTCCTTCCACATCTTTTCCAAAGCGATGATAACTCCAGCCGATCAGCCAACCTGCCAAAGGCAGCAACCAAAGGATCCATGTATGCTCACTTCGGAACGAGGTCGCCCAGTTAAGGGAGGCCAAAAAGCCGGCTGATGCCGATCCGATAAAAACGCCGATCAGGCTACACAGCAGCAGCCATTTCCCCAAGTAAGGAAGCCCCGGATATTTATTGAAAAAACGAGAGATGGTTTGGATAAAATGGGGAGCAGATGACGGGACGCGCTTAGACATAATTCTCCTGATTAAAATTTTTATTTTATTAATCAGGCGTCATCAGCCTCGCCGGAGCGAAGGCGGTTGGGTAAGGAAGAACACCATTTCCTTTTTGTGTGCCACAAATGTATCGAATTATACATTAATAATTAATGATCTAAAAGGCCGGCCGCATTGGCCGCAAATATTTTGACTGAAATAGCAAGAAGTATGACCCCAAAAAACTTCCGGATTGCCATTAGGCCGCTCGGCCCCAATAGCCGCGAAATGCCACTGAGCGATTTCAAAACCCCATAAATAAAAATGAGGTTTAAAATAATGGCAATCAAAATAGTTTGCACTTCGTAGTTCGCCTTTAAAGACATAATGGTCGTCAATGTTCCTGATCCCGCGATCAGCGGGAAGGCCAGCGGCACCAGCGTGGAAGCTTTTACATCGCCGTCCGATTTAAAAAACTCGATACCTAAAACCATTTCCAGTCCGAGAATAAAGATCACGATCGAGCCTGCCACGGCAAAGGATTTCACATCCAACCCTAAAATATTCAGGATCGGATCTCCCAAAAATAAAAACAGGATCATCAAAGCGCCGGCAATCAGCGTTACGCGCAATTCGCGAATGCCGCCCGCTTTGTTTTTAATGGAAATAAGAATGGGAACCGAGCCAATAATATCGATGATAGCAAAAAGCGTAAAGGCAACGGTTAATATACCCTTGTAGCTAAAACTCATAGCACCCGCGGTTTTTAATTAAAAAGTGCTACGAATATATGCCATTGTTTTTTGCTATCCCGCAGGTTCTGAAAATATAAATACCCCCTGTTAAAGCGAGACACTAACGCCCGCGTTCATATTAAACGCCCTGCTGTTATATCCGTAAACATCGAAATATTTCTGATTGGTGATATTGCGAAAATCAACAAACAGCTTTGCCTTCTTTTTAACGAGGTAAGATGCGTAAAAATTCAACAAATAATAATGCGGCATGGGATCGGGGCCACCCACATCATAAGGGCCGGCCATGCGCTCCCCGATAAACCGGAAAGAGGGAATCAATAAAAGATTTTCGGCCGGGTTAATGGTAAGGGCGCTGTTGACAGTAAACTCGGGGCGGCGAAACAAATTGCGGGTTTTCACATCATTGCTGATGCCTTCCCCGTTGATATACGTGAAATTCGTCCGCCATTGTCCCCAACGGCTTAGCGCGACATCGCTTTCGATCTCAAAGCCGTAATCTTTCTGTTCATCTCTGTTGATATACATCGACCGGAAGGTTTCCGGGTCAGTGTAATAAACAATCAGATCCTTTATGTCGCGCTTAAACGCTACCAACCGGAATGAATTTTTATTATCGTTCGTGAACGACTGCAGGCCTATTTCATAATTCATGCTTTTCTCCGGCTTTAGCTGCCGGTTGCCGCTTTCACTATAAAGTTGATAAAGAGATGGCACATTAAAACCACTTGAAATATTGACAAAGACCTTCGTAAGCTCGTTTACATTATAAGACGGGTTGAATGTAAATGTGGCGTTATTTCCATAGATATTATGGCGGTTAAAACGGCCGCCGAGCTCCACATTAAAGCCGTTCAAATCCGTGAGCAGGAAAGATCCGTAGGCAGCGAAGTAATTGGCGCGCGCCGAATCGCCGCTTACGGGCAATGCATCGTAAGGGCCATAGTTAGAGATGCTTTTATAGCTCTGTGTGGTTTTTTGATGATTATATTGAAGGCCGAACACCGCAGCTACCTGGCGCGAGAAACTGTGATTGGCGTACAAGTCGGTTACGTAAGACCGGCCTGTATAATCTGCGTCGGACCAGATGGTGTAAAACGAAGCTTCGGGATTTAGTCTCAATCCGCCCACATCCAAACTATCATCAGTGTATTTTCTTTTTGAGTTGATGATGCTTTGTATCAGATGAATTTGGGTTCGCTGCCTTTTATAATCGACGCGGATGCTGTTCACAAAATTTCGAGAATTGGCCGTCGCATCATTGTCGTCGACATACGCGCCTGCGTCGGCGTCGGCCGTGTAATCGCTGAAATTACTGGTAACATTTGCCGACAACGAACCGCTAAACTGATACCCGACCTGTGCATTAAAGCTATTTTGCCGCAAACCGTCTTTGTCAAAATTTTGGTTGCCGATGCTGTCATGCGCGGCCGAAAAACCGTCTGTTGTCAACCTGTTATAAGCCAGGTTATAACTAAACTTGTCTATGGCACCGTTTAAACCGGCGGAAAGATTGAGCGTGTTATACGTACCATACGCGGCTTTAACGGTGGGTGTTATTTTCTTTTTCCCGCCTTTTTTGGTAATGATATTCACCACGCCGGCAACCGCACTGCTGCCCCAGAGTGTGCTCTGCGCGCCCTTCAGTATTTCGATGCGCTCGATATGCTCAGGATTGATATTGTTCAGGTCATATACGTTCGTAATAAAGGAAGGATCCTGCAAAGGCACGCCATCCATTAAAATCAAAGTGTTGCCGGTAGCGGCGCCGCGCAGGTAAAGTTCCTGGTTGCTGCCCGGAGCGTTGTTGGCGCCTACTGTAAAAATACCAGCGTATTGATTCAATATTTCGGTGAAGGATTTGCCCTGGTTGTTCTGCAAAGTAGCCTGGTCGATAACGATAACTACTTTACCGGTTTGAGACTGTTTTTGCTCCGTTCTTGAAGCTGTTACGATCACTTCATCAAGATCCTTGGCTGGTTGCTGAGCTTGTACTGTGCCATAAACAATGACAGCAGCCAACGCTAAAATTCTTTTTTTCACTTTACATGAATTTTAAAGATGACTGCTTTCGGAAATAAATGATGGAAACATAGCGGCACGCGCCGGCTACATTCCTTCGCCTTTCACCCGAAAGCTTTGAATGATAATGATGATTGAGGCAGGTCTTCTGGCTCAGGACAAACTTTAAAACCTTCCCATTCGCATATAGCGGAACAGTGGACTATTTTTAAAGCTTCTTATCTCGAAAAAGACAAGATCCTTTACAGCTACGGGGATAGCGCCGGGTTTTCACCGGACTTCCCTTTTAATTCTTTGCAAAATGCATTGAAACCAAAATCGGCGCGAAAGTAATGAAATAGATTAAGTTTGTTGCAGCATGAACCTGCGCACGACAAAAATTATTGTACACCTGCTTGGCTGGATGTGCTTCGCCGGCCTGATCGTGGCCTTTTTAAACAACGATTTCAGATGCTATTAATGGGGCAGTTTATCTCTCAGGTATCCATACACCCAGGTGCCGGCAATGGCGCTTAATAAAACAATGATTACAACCAGGAAGCCTGTTCCGATTTGCGCGAAAAGCGGCCCGGGGCAGGCGCCTGTCATTGCCCATCCCATGCCAAACAACAAACCACCATAGATCTGGCCTTTGTGAAATCGTTTTGGCGAGAAAGTAACCGGCCGGCCTTCCAGGGTTTTGACATTGCATTTTTTAATCAAAAAAACAGACAAGGCACCGACGATGACCGCGCTGCCAATTACGCCATACATATGAAAGCTTTGAAACCGGAACATTTCCTGTATGCGAAACCAGGAAATAATCTCAGCTTTGACGAAAACAATTCCAAACAATATCCCAACAAACATATATTTAAGATTACCCGAGAACGAATGTCCCGCAACCTGCATGGGGTCGTCATTCTCAACAGCAACTTCTCCATTGGG
Source organism: Niabella insulisoli (assembly GCF_039652435.2). GTDB lineage: Bacteria > Bacteroidota > Bacteroidia > Chitinophagales > Chitinophagaceae > Niabella > Niabella insulamsoli. Next base: position 3,763,477 of record NZ_CP190246.1, read on the forward strand.
GATGGTATTTTTAGTTTGTGTGTTGCTCATTTTAAACTTAGTATTAAAGGAAGTAAAAAGTTGGCCGTAATCAATCCGCCGATCATAAAACAACAGGTGGCAACTAAAGAAGGCCATTGAAGATTGCTCAATCCCATTATCGCGTGTCCGCTGGTACATCCGCCGGCATAACGTGTTCCAAAACCCACCAAAAATCCGCCAACAACGAGTAATATAAATCCGCGCGGAGAAAGCAACCCCTGCCAGCTAAAAATTTCAACCGGCAATAATCCCTGCCGGTTGCTAATAGTATAGTTGTTCAATTCCGCTGCCAGGGCCGGCGCTATCTCAACCGGCGCGGGGTCTGACAACCACTGCGCGGCGACAATTCCTCCTACCAGAATACCGGCCACGAAAAATAAATTCCAGCTTTCCTTTTTCCAATCATAATTGAAAAAGGGAATCCTCCCCGGAAAGCAAGCGGCGCAAATATGCCTTAGGTTGGCAGAGATTCCAAAATGCCTGTTCCCCAGCAGCAACAGCGCCGGAACGGTCAAGCCAATTAAAGGGCCCGCGATATACCAGGGCCAGGGTTGCTTCATCAATGCTACCATATTACGAAACGTTTAAGATTGCCTTTGCGCGACCGCTTTGATAATTTCCTGGATCACAATAATCATTCCCATGATCAAAACGAACCACCCGAAGCCTTTTTTCAATAGTCTTTTATCCAGGTTTCGGCTAAGCGCCAACCCTATAAAAATACCCAAAATAGCAACACCCGTAATCGTAAGCAGCAAGGCCCAGTTCATGGTGTGGTGCGTTACGTCGTCAGCAAAACCCACAAAACTGTTAATGGTGATAATCACCAGGGAGGTTCCCACTGCGCGTTTAATAGGAATACGCAGTAAAATGATCAGTGCCGGCGTCAATAAGAATCCGCCGCCAGCGCCTAACAGCCCCGTTACGAGGCCCACGATAACGCCATAAAATAAGATCTCAATCACGCCGGCCTTTCTGATGCCTGTTTTCAGGCCTTCTGTTTCGTTTTTGATCATGGGAACAGAAGACAAGATCATCAGGCTGGCAAACATTAACATCATCATGGTAGACACCGACACTTTATGTCCGGCTACGAGAACTTGCTCGGGGAGATTGGGAATGATAAAATGCCGCACGCAAAAAACCGTCGCCATCGATAAGCTGCCAAAAAGAAAGGCTGTTTTCAATTCTACATTGTTTTGCCTGAAATTTCCGGCCGCGCCTACGAGGCTCGTTAGTCCGACGATAAATAAAGAATAAGAAGTGGCTAAGACGGGCGAAACGCCAAAAAGATAAACCAGGATGGGCACCGTTAAAATGGAGCCGCCACCGCCCACCAGCCCCAAGGACAAACCAATAAACAATGCCGCTATGTATCCAAGAACCTCCATCAATATTACAAATATCAATAATTTAAGTAGTCTTTGGATATTTCTTTATCTTCAATCCGAATGAAAAAGCAACTTGGATTGTTCGATCTCACGATGATTACCGTGAGTTTTGTTATCGGAATGGGCATTTTCAGAGCCCCCGTAAATGTTGCCCAGGCAACACCCGATGTTTTCACTTATTTTCTTTGCTGGCTGGCCGGCGGTGTTGTGGCGCTTTGTGGTGCACTTACCTACGCCGAAATCGGATCGCGCACACCGGCTACGGGCGGCTATTATAAAATTTTTTCCTACGCTTACCACCCGTCTATCGCGTTTGCGATCAACTGTATTATCCTGGTGAGCAATGCTGCTTCGCTGGCTGCCGTCGCGCTCGTGGGAGCAGAGTACATTGTCGGCATCATTTTTCCCAACGCCGCCATTGTCAGGAATTATGAAATTCTTTTTGGCCTCGCCGCTATTGTTGTTTTTTACGGCGTAAACATGCTGGGCCTCAAAATGAGTTCGCGCACTCAGAATTTTTTAATGATCGTTAAAATAGGGCTGGTGTTGCTGCTGATCGCGTCGATTTTTTTTACGGAGGCTGCACCCGAAGCGATGGCTGCGAACCAAGCGGAAGTTCCCTTCAACAATTACCTGAAAGCATTCGGAGTGGGCCTGATAGCGGTGAGTTTTACTTACGGCGGCTATCAGCAAACCATTAATTTTGGGGAAGAAGTCAAAAACCCTGCGCGCACCATCCCGCGAAGCATTTTCGCAGGCATTTTTATTATCGTCTCGCTTTACCTGCTGGTAAATTATGCCTATATACGCGTGATCGGTTTTGAAAATCTTAAAGACAGCAAAAATATCGCAGCCATTGTAGCGAGTAAGGTCCTGGGCGCGAAGGCAGAAACCGCTTTGTCCGTACTGCTTTTTTTGGGAGTGCTTGGCTATATTAATGGCTCTCTTCTCAGCAATCCCCGTGTTATGTTCGCGATGAGCGTAGATAAGGTTTTCCCTAAAATTTTTTCGCGCACCAACCGGCAGGGCGTCCTTACGGCCTCACTCACCGTTTTTTCAGCGTTAGCCGCATTGATCATTTTCTGGGCTGAAGAATTTGATAAAATATTAAGTTTCACCATTTTCCTGGATTGTTTTGGGATGGCGCTTTCCGCGGCGAGCATTTTTATAATCAGAAAGAAAACGGCGCATCTGAACGAAACAGATATTTTTAAAATGAAACTATATCCTTTGTTGCCGCTGATTTTTATTATTGCTTATATTTTTGTAGCCATCAGCATTGCAGCAGATTATAAAACCAATAATCACGCGGCACTGACCGGCATCACCGTACTGGCCGTTTTCATGGGTATCTATTTTTTATTATTGCACAAAAAAAGCGCCTCCCGGCTGAGGCAGGACAAATTTTAAATTCTACAGGTTATGCCTTCCGATAAAAAAGATATTTCTCTTTCCTGGATTACAACCGAATGGGCCGAAGACCGCGAAAAATATTTTAATGCGGTATCGCCGCCTATCTGGCAAACCAGCAATTTCTCGTTTGACACGGTTGATCAATTTAGCCAAGCCTTCCAGGATGAAAGGAACCAGTATATTTATAGCCGGGGTATTAATCCAACCACCGACATTCTGCGTAAAAAACTGGCCGCGCTTGACGGTGCGGAAGATTGCCTGCTATTCAACAGCGGGGCTGCCGCCATCTTTGCGGGGATTTTTGCCAACCTGAAAGCGGGAGATCACCTGGTTTCTGTCAAGAATCCTTACAGCTCGGCAAGAAAAATGTTTGATGCTATTTTGCCGAGGTTTAACGTAAGCGTTAGCTATATCGACGGGAAAACGATAGAAGATTGGCAGGCTGCAACCCGCGACAACACCACTTTGTTTTATCTGGAATCGCCCAATAGCTGGACCTACGAGCTGCAACCGCTGGCTGCCATCGCCGCTTTTGCAAAGGAAAAAGGCATTGTTACTTTTATCGACAACACTTATTGCACGCCGATCTATCAAAATGTGATCGCGATGGGCATTGATATTGCCATGCAAACAGCGACAAAATATATTGGCGGCCATAGCGATACACTTGGCGGCGTGCTTTGCGGCAGCGCGGCCATGATGAAAAAAATATTTGATACCGAATTGATGACTGTCGGAAGCGGGCTTCAACCTTTCAATGGATGGCTGCTTCTCCGGGGCTTACGCACCCTGCCTATGCGGCTGGAGCGCATTCGGCAAACCACCGGGCAACTCATATCGTTTTTAGAAAAGCATGAACAGGTGGAAAAAATAATTTTCCCGCTGCACCCGAGTTTTGAGCAATACGAACTGGCACAACAGCAAATGACTGCTGCTTTAGGATTGGTAACCATTATGTTGAAAGCAAAATCAAGGGCGGCGATCACCGCGTTTTGCGAAAAATTAGATCATTTTTTAATGGCGGTGAGCTGGGGAGGCCACGAAAGCCTCGTAATTCCCCGCATTGCCTTTATCCCGGAGGATGTTTATAGCGCTGATAATGAAAGCCATAGGCATATAAGGCTCTATTTTGGACTGGAAGACCCTGCTTATTTGCAAGCGGACCTGGAGCAAGCTTTGGAACATGTTAGAAAGTCTTAAAATTTAGCCAAAAAACTACTCAACACGATTAAAATGAAGTAAATAATCAAGTTCGTCCTCTAAAGCCACTCTTTTGTCCATTCTCTTATTAGATTCATCGAATAACTATTTGTTGAAAATGGTGCACTATTATCTTTGCGGCGCAGCAAGGCCATTTTGGTATATGTTTTGCTCGAAAAGTAGTTTTGGCTGATTTAAACCTTATCTAATAAAAATTCGGTTAGTTAATTATGAAGAAAATCTTTGTTCTGGCGTATTTAGTGATCTTCATTTCGCTGCTTGCGAACGCTCAAAAGGGGCAACGGCTTAAAAAATTGGTCGGCAAAAAATCAGATATATCTTCCACACTTCCTTTATCCGTAATTGAAATTCCCACCGGCACTTTTGTGATGGGCGACGAAACGGATACTTCCAGTGTTTTAAAAAAAGAGCAATCGAAACCGGTGTTAATCAGCGGGTTCTACATTTCCCAGACGGAAGTTACAAATGCCCAGTATAAAGAATTTGTTCACTGGGTAAGGGATTCAATTGCGGCGCGTATGCTGGGCGGCGAATACGTAACTATTGTGGCCGGCGACACCGCCGTAAACTGGAAAAATGCCTCCAAAATCAATTATGCTAATCCGGAAATCATGAGCCAGTTGGGCGATTTGCTGCTCGATCCGGCCAAAACAATTAATAATAAACGCACCATCGACCCCTCCAAATTGGTGTACCTGCTACAGGGTTTTAATTACCAGGAAGCGGCTAAAAAAGAAAATAAGAACAGGGCGCCGAGCGAATTCATTTATAAATATGCCGTGCCCATTTATCCGGATACTTTGTGCTGGATGCGCGACTTCGGCTATTCGAACAACGAACAAATGGCGGTGGGTTATTTTGCAAGCGCCAAATACCAGAATTACCCGGTTGTGGGCGTGAGCTGGAACCAGGCCAATGCTTTTTGCGATTGGATGACGAAGCAGAAAATCAATACTTATCAAAACAAAAACCGGTTGGCTGAGGGAGGAAAATGCCGGCTTCCGACAGAAGCTGAGTGGGCCTATGCTGCCAGCCTAAACAGCGCTGAAGAAGTGCAGCAGCAGGATGAAAACAGTGAAGCGCCTAATGATTTGCGTGCGGAAGGGAAGATATTTCCGGTATATGTAAATGATCGGAAAAAAGGGAAGGCAGGATTATATAATATGAAAGATAATGTGTCTGAATGGATGGTTACTTCGTATTACGAAGGCGGTGAGAACTTCCAAAACCGCTTTAACCCTGATATTCAATTCGGCACACCCGAGTCTCAATCCAAATTCCAGAGAAGAAAAGTAATTCGCGGCGGCAGCTGGAAAGATTCCCCCTCTTTAACAACAAGTAAAAACCGGTCTTATGAAGATATGGACGCGACGCACTCCTACATCGGGTTTCGCGTAGTAGTCAATCTTCCTGAATAAAACACAACTTTAAACATCTAAAAACACATAAAAACATCCTATATGCAGGTTGATAAAAATTCCAACATACAACGCTATTTAAACATTTTCTTCTCACTTGGCGCCGTACCTGTTTTGTTGGGGGCCCTGTTTAAACTAACGAATACCGCGCCTATCGGCGATCCCGATACCTGGCTGAAATTTGGGATGTACACCGAAGCGCTTGTCTTTTTGATTTATGCTTTAATGTATGCCTTCAAACCCGAAGCGCTCGACGACGCGGCCACCGTTGCCGTTGTTGAAGCGGCGCCGGCCAAAACTTCACGCACAGGGAGTGCTTTGGCATCGATGGATGAGATGTTGCAGGCTGCAGATATTACGCCCGAATCTTTAAACAGGCTGAGCGATGGTTTTAAATCGCTGGAAAGCAATATTAATAGGATTAGCAGCGCTTCAAACAGCGTGGTGGAAACGGAAGAATATGCCAAGCAGGTGAAGGAAGCGACCCTTTCTATTCATCGTGTCAATACTTATTATAATAAACTGGCCGAAACTTCTCACGCATTGATCAATAGCGCAGAAGATGCAAAAGCCACTCAAAAAGAAATGGCTGATCTGGCCAAAAACCTGGCGAAGCTGAATCAAATGTACAGCAGCATGATTTCGGCGATGCAAATGAAGGGTGGCGCTTAATACGAACCCCATGTGTGCAAAAAGAAGATGGTAAGTAATCAAAAATCTCAAATCAGAAACTAGTTTATGGCTTTACCTAAAGAGCCCCGTCAAAAGATGATCAATGTGATGTATTTGGTGCTGACAGCATTGTTAGCGCTGAATATATCGAGCGAGGTATTGAATGCTTTCAGAACGATGGATAAGAGTTTTTCAAACGCCAACTCCACCATTGATAAAAAAACCCAAACCATTTTCGCTTCTCTGGAAAAAAAAATCAGCGATCCGAAAACGAGAGACCTGGCCGCCGTTTGGAAACCCAAAGCAGACAGGGCCAAACAGCTCTCCGATGAAATGGTAGCTTATATCGATAACCTGAAAACACAAATACAGGAAGAAGCAGGCGGCGCGAACGGCGGGCATTTCAACGAAAAAAACACCAATGCTGCCACCAAATTGCTGGTCGAAGGAAAGGGCGGCAAAGAATTGTTTAACAAACTGACCGACTACAAGAAAAGCCTGCTGGGTATCGATGCAAAAATCAACAACCAGTTCAAAAACAGCCTGCCGCTCGATTTGAGCATGCCGGCCGTGCAAAATAAAAGCAATAATACGTGGGAAGCCGCTTATTTCAGAAGAACGCCTGCCATTGCGGCGATCACCATGCTTTCTAAATTTCAAAGTGATATAAAAAACTCAGAAGCACAGGTGGTGGAATATTGCCACAATCAAATCGGGGAAGTGCAGGTGGTGTATGACGAGTTTCAGGCGCTGGCAACCGCCAACGCACAGTTTTTACTTCCCGGAAGTGAATTTACCATCACGGCGGGCGTGGGCGCTTTCAGCAAAAATGCGAAACCCACTGTGACGATCGACGGGCAGGTGGTGCCGCTTAATTCAAACGGGTTGGCGGAGTACAAAACAACAGCGGGTGGCCCCGGCACTTATACGAGGAAAGTAAATATTTCCTTTGTTAAGCCAGACGGCACAACGGCTACGCTAACGCGCGATATTACGTATGTAGTCGCTTCTCCCACCGGCCTGACAGTGAGCGCCGATGCGGTAAAAGTTTTATATGTGGGACTTGACAACCCGGTATCCGTGGGCGGCGGCAGCGGCACTAATGCCAGCAACCTTCGTGTTTCCATTAGCCAGGGATCTATTTCCGGCTCAAAAGGCAGATATGTTGCAAAGGTTACAACGCCTGGCACCGCGACCATCACCGTCAACGATGGCAAACAAAATACGGCTTTTGAATTTCGTGTAAAATCCGTTCCAACGCCCACTGCGATGGTAGGCGCGAGCAAAGGCGGCCGCATGAGGGTTAATGATTTTAAAGCCCAGGCTGGCGTCCGGGCCGAATTGGAAAACTTTGTTTTCGAAGGAGTGAAGTTCACCGTATCCAGTTATACGATGACTTTCACGGGCGCGGGCTATCCCGATTTTATGCATAAGTCAGTGTCGGGCAACTCCTTCAGCGGTGTTCGCAGCCTGATAGAACGCGCACAGCCTGGAGCCACGATCACCATTGATGAGATAAGGGCAGTAGGGCCGGGCGGCACGCGCACGCTGCCACCGATCGCGTTTAACCTTTATTAAAAAAGATTTGGCTGAATGTTTGAGCCAATAATAGAAAAGACCCTGTGATGATCGCTTCCCGGGTCGAGCATATTAAATAAAAGTTTAAGAAATGAAATGTTCTTTTTTTTGCAGTATCCTTTTTTTAACCCTGGTGAGCACTACCGCGATGGCACAGCGTGCTCCGCGCAGCGCGTATGATACGCCGCCTTCCTCCTCCAAAACCGAGAAAGGAAGCAGCACAAAAAAAACAACTCCCGCCGAAATGCCCGTAACAGGCGAGCGCGGCGAAAGCGGCGATTATAACGACAGCCCGGTTCCGGCCAATCTTCCTTTAGAAGTAATTGAAGATGAAGGAGAAGGTGGGCTTTATGGCACCACACGCCGATCGCTCAGAAAGGATAATATTTTGGCTGATGACAACACGGACAGTACGGCCACTCCCCTGCCTTACACGCCTCTTTATGCTGCCGATGCCTTGTATCGCGTAAGGGTATGGCGCACTATCGACGCCCGCACCGATCAAAACGCCCGGTATTTTTATAACAAAGCAATCGAGGGAGAAGACAATAAAAGGCTGATCAACATTATGCTGAAAGCGATCAAAGATGATAGCGTTCAGGCATTTAGCAATATCGACGACAGGTTTACCACACCGATTAGTTTTGAAGAAGCTTTAGCCGGATTTGGCGGCGGTATGGACACCTCAGCCAGGTATGATATGGAAGGAAATATTGCCGGTTACCAGGTGAGGAACCGGATGGTATCGCCAGATTCTATTTATAAATTCCGCTTGAAGGAAGAATGGCTTTTTAACAAGCGTGATGGTAAAACCTATGTGCGTATTTTAGGTATTGCACCTGTGACAAGCTATACCACATCTGATGGCTATACGATGGCGAATAGCGAGCACGCCGTTTTCTGGATCTATTACCCCGAACTGCGGAAAGCATTGGTGAGAAATAATATCACGAACCCGCTTAATATCGGCGGCTACGTAACCTGGGAGGAAGTATTTGAAAACCGTCTTTTTGAAAGCCGGATCCTTAAATCTTCCTTAGATGCGGAAAATGGATTTAAAAACACACCTTTAACCGGCGAGCAGGCGGATATCATACAGCGCCAACTTAATAATTTGAGCGCACGCGGTTGGGTGAAATAATGCATAACCCTTAATTAGAAATCAATCGCGGCGTAGCTGCTTTAAAAAAAATAAAAAATACAAGGATGAAACGATCCTTATAAAATTTTCATTTTTATCACACTGGGGAATGAATATTTTATATCTGATAAGTTCCATTCGACCTATAAAACCATAAACCATTTACGAATGAAATTGAAAGCTAAAATTCTTTATTTGTTTATCGCGTTGACAGGATTAGCATCTGCTGCCCAGGCACAAGAATACAGGGCTCAGAAGAATAGTTTGGGTTTTAATTTTGGCGCGCTTTCCTATTCGGGCCGATTCGCAGTCGGCGCATCTTTGGCCAGCCATTCTTCTTTATATGCCTCTTTCGCTTACAGAAGAAAAGTTTGGGATAAGCTGTATGTGAGAGCAGAAGCTTTTGGAGGCCGCATGAGAGCAGACAATACCAATGTGCCTTCGCAACAGGGAAAACCTACGGGTGAATTTCAAACTGAAATGGCAGAAATCTCCGTTAAAGGCGAGTATGATTTTATGGATTTAAGAAGAAGCCAATTTACGCCGTTTGTAAACGTGGGCGCAGGCGTGTATACCTTATTTAATTATAGCTCGAGCCTCGGATCGAAACAAGGTGGTGACAAAACCGGCTTTGTGATGCCTGTTGGCGGCGGCGTCAAATATAAACTGAATAACCGCGTGAAGTTATTGGCTGAAGGCAGCGCAAGGCTGTTCTCTAAAAACCTTGACAACCGCACCGGTGGCGACATTTCTAACCCCAACCTATATTATAGCTTCGGCTTTGGCGTTATCTACGAATTAGAGCCTTTAAATGTTTTGTGGTAAGGCAACAAGCCTAAGCCGGCTGATTAAGCATACCGGCTGATCGCTGAAGAGAAGTCAGCAGGTATTTCGTGATCTATATGCATTTGCGGATTGAGCAAAAGATGTTCAATTTCTAACCAGTTGTTTACCCGTTTGTGCTTTCCAGTGCTCGCCAGTTCATTATGCGGTTGTGTATAAAGCAGGGTCCGGCCTTTGAACGAATCAAGGTTTTTAAAATGATCATCAATCATCACGTCGGCGTCGATCAACGCTTTCGAACCGCAAAAAACCATTTGTTGCCAGGTGATAAAAGGGAAATGTTCATTTAACCATTCCTGCTTTTCTATTAAGGATTGCGGAAACTCGGTAGCAGCCGAAACAATGAAAACTTCAAACCTGTCGTTCAATTTCTTCAAAACCTGCTGGCTGTTAGCAATTACGGGCATCCCACGAAAAAACCCGGGTTGATACAAATAGACCCGCGCATGCTCGAAAGTTTCATCTTCTGTTTTTCCAAGCCCGTCCTTTTCTGTCTTTCGAACACCGGTTTCTGCATATTCGTATCTTACAAATTGTTCAAAACAGTCGGCCAATACACCGTCCATATCTACAGCTATTCTTTTCATTTTCTATGATTTTTGAATGCCTGGCGCCTTTAGCAAAAAGACACAGGCAGTTAACAATATCAGGCACTTCTCCCGGCGACCTCTCATCCTCCACAAACAATCATTTCACGCGCCATCAGCCATAAACCCAGCGCCAAAAAAGAGATGTTCCAACATTAAAATCAATACAAAAGTAAAACAGTTGGGCGAACGATTCAACAATTTGGCCTACTTTTGTGTATTTAACACACATTATCTTGGTATTTATTGATCCGGAATAAGTGTTTTTCTCAATTTTTACTTACAAATTCTGAAAACTTTCGGCCCTTTTTTAGGGCAAAAAATATTGGAATGAACAAAAAACTTTTTTCTTTAGCGGTAGGCGGACTGGGAATTGGAACGACTGAATTCATCATTATGGGGCTCATGCAGGATGTGGCTGCGTCGCTTCAGATTTCGATACCCATGGCCGGTTATCTGATTTCGGCGTATGCGGTGGGTGTCATTGTTGGCGCACCGCTTTTAGTGGCGCTGTCCGTCAAGTATAATCCCAAAAAAGTCTTAATGGCGCTGATGGGTATATTTGCGCTTTTCAACGGATTATCGGCACTCGCGCCCGATTTTTATTCCCTGCTGGCTTTCAGGTTTCTTTCGGGTTTGCCGCATGGCGCATTCTTCGGCATTGGCGCAGTCGTTGCGTCCAAATTGGCGCGTGAGGGAAAACAGGCGCAGGCTATTTCCACTATGTTTGCGGGCTTAACGCTGGCCAATCTGATCATGGTTCCACTGGTGACTTTCCTCGGCCATCAGTATGGATGGCGCCTGGCCTTTGTGATTGTGGCGCTAATCGGCATCATTACTATTTTTTCAATTAGATTTTATTTGCCGGATGTTAAAATCAGCGCCAGCCACGGTGTGAAGGAAGAGCTACGGTTTTTTAAGACGCCAAAAGCGTGGCTTATTATACTGATAACGGCGATTGGGTTTGGTGGCCTGTTTGCCTGGTTCAGTTATATTTCCCCGCTGATGACGCATGTCTCGGGCTTTTCAGTGAAGTCGGTTTCGTACATCATGCTGGTAGCCGGCGCGGGAATGGTAGTCGGGAATTTTGCAGGTGGCATACTTGCCGACCGCATGGCGCCGGAAAAAGCAGCAGCATTATTATTTATCACACTGGTAGCCGCGTTGATCGGCGTATTTTTTCTTTCTGATTATCAGCCGATATCAATCGCGCTTACTTTTATCTGTGGCGCACTTTCAATGGCCGTAGGATCCCCCATCAATATTTTAATGATTCGTTCTGCTGAAAAATCGGCGATGATGGGCGCAGCGCTAATGCAGGCAGCTTTTAATATCGCCAACTCGCTGGGCGCTTATTTTGGAGGCTTGCCCCTTGCTTTCGGATTGGGATATAATTATCCTTCCTTCGTGGGGGCTGTTATGGCTTTTTTGGGCTTTTTGTTAAGCATGACGTTTATGTTCAGATATGGAGCCAAGCCACACCGGCTCGCGTTGAATTAAGAAAATTTAAAGATTGCTAACAATCAATTGTTGCACTTCTTTGAGTTCGTCTTCGCTGAGTTTCAACTTGGGTTGCACAAAATTGAGATCGTTTGCATCGTTGATTGGAATAAGGTGGACGTGGGCGTGAGGCACTTCAATCCCTACAACGCTGACACCACAACGGTTACAATCGAATGATCGTTCGATAGCCCGCGCAATGGGTTTGGCAAAAACCAGTAATTCAGAAAGATAAGTATCCGGTACGTCGAAAAGCTTGTCTACTTCAATTTTAGGCACCACCAACACATGGCCCCGACGCAGCGGCATAATGTCGAGAAATGCGATAAACTGTTCGTTTTCGGCAATCTTATAAGAAGGGATGGTTCCGGCAATAATCTTAGAAAATATGGTCATAGACACAGTTTTTTATCGGCTGAAAGTACAATAAAAAAACCGGTCAAAAACCGGTTTCGTTTTGGAATAATGTATTTTTTTATAAACTGATCTCTTCCACACGGAACTGAATCAGACCGGCTGGCGCCTGAACGTCAGCCACTTCACCAGGTTCTTTGCCCAGGATGCCCTGCCCGATGGGAGAACTTACCGATATTTTTCCGGCTTTCAGATCCGCTTCCTGTTCACTCACCAATTGGTAGGTTACTTCTTTTTTAGTTTTCAGGTTGGTCAGTTTCACTTTGGTTAAAATAGAAACCTTGCTCGTGTCGATTGTAGTTTCATCTACTACCCGTGCGTTGGCTAAGGCACCTTCTAAAGTAGCAATTTTGGCCTCCAACAGGCCCTGCGCCTCTTTGGCCGCATCGTATTCTGCATTTTCTTTTAAATCTCCTTTTTCGCGGGCTTCGGCAATAGCCTTGCTGGCAGCGGGGCGCTCTACACCTTTTAGATGCTGCAGCTCCTCTTTCATGTGCTCTAGCGTCTCTTTCGTTACATACTGAATAGCGCTCATAACTCTTCTTTTTATATTAAACAAAAAAAATAACAACGCCCCGGAAATTGAACCAGAGCGTTGCTATCAATTGTTACAAATATAATAAAAAGATTTTCTTAATAAGAAAAGTATTTGTTAAAGACGCCTGCAGCTTAAAACCCCAGTTTTTCCAGTAAAACGGTCGCCATTTTTAAAAAAGCTTCATGGCTGTACCCCGCGATATGAGGCGTGACAATAACATTGTTAAAGGCGAGCAGCTCATCGAGTTGCTGCTTTTCCTGCGCGGTGTAGGCGTTTAATTTTTCATTTTCCAACACATCTAAGCAAGCGCCGGAAACCTGACTGTTTTTCAACGCCTCAATCAAAGCGTCGGTGTCGATTACTTTTCCGCGGCAAGCGCTCAGTATGATAGGTTTTTGCTTCAGTTTGGAAAGAAAATCCTGGTTGAGCATATGATGGGTTTCGCTGGTCAGCGGCACATTAAAACTGATGATTTCGGCTTCGCTGCAAACCTGTTCTAGTGAGCTTTCCTGTATAAACCCGTTTGTAAATCCATTTTTGTATTTATCGTAGGCCAACACCGTCACTTCAAAGGGTTGCAATAACTTCGCAAAACTGCTACCTGTATTACCAAAGCCAATGATGCCTACCTTTCTGCCATAAAGTTCGCGCCCCCTATTCTCGTCTCTCAACCAAATGCCCTGTTTCACTTCGGGCACCGCAATATTCATCTTATTCATTAACATCAGCAACATACCCAGCGAGTGTTCGGCTACCGCATTCCGGTTGCCCTCGGGACTGCTAACACATTTTATTCCTTTCGTTTTTGCATAAGCTACGTCTACCAGCTCCATGCCACTTCCCAGCCTTCCGATCCATTCCAGGCCGGGCAGCGCATCGATCAAAGCCTGATCAACTTTGATTCGGGTGGTTAAAACCAGGCCTGCCACATGGGGCCCGGCCGCCTTTATGGCTTCATACGTTATTTGCGGTTCATACGAAACTTCAAAATTTTGTGCCGCCAGTTTTTCCTGCAGAATGGGATGGGCATTACCCGTAATAATCACTTTTTTCATGTATAAAACTTTATCAATCGCGGCGCTGCCGCAGCTTTAAGAGAAATTAATTCATTTTAAAAGTAAGCGAGGCAAAATCCGCAACGGTGAGTTGTTCGGCTCTTTTGTCGAAAATCGGGTCCGTTAAAATAGCTGCGTCAAACAAAGACCTAACCGCATTGCGCAGGGTTTTGCGCCGTTGGTTGAAAGCTGTTTTAACTAAAGTAAAAAACCGCTTCTCGCTGCTCATGGGTTCCGTGTTTTCCTTTCTATACATTTTAATAACCCCGCTTTTTACTTTGGGCGGCGGATTGAACGCATTTTCAGGTACATCAAACAAATAATGCACTTCGTAGAAAGCCTGAACCAGCACGCTTATCACACCGTAAACTTTATTGCCGGAGGGCGCCGCAATGCGTTGCGCCACTTCTTTTTGAAACATACCCACCACAACGGGCACCTGGCCCTTCCATTCTAAAATCCGGAAAAGGATTTGGGTGGAAATATTATAAGGAAAATTCCCTACGACACAAAAAGGCCCTTCAAAAGGCGGCGGCGCATCCAGGAAACTTTCATGAATTAATTTTTCTCGCAGATCGGGATAAGTCGCCTTGAGGTAAGCCACTTTTTCATCATCCACTTCGATGGCTTTGAACGCGATGCCCGGAATATCCTTAAGATATTTTGTTATGGCGCCGCCACCGGGACCGACTTCCACCCATTGATGAAGAGGTTCATTTTTAACTGCATCAACAATCTTTCGGCAGATATTTTCGTCTTTTAAAAAATGCTGGCCCAAAGATTTTTTCAAAACATACATCGCACAAAGTTAGTTGTCAGGAACTTTTCGCTTCCAAATATTCCTTAAAAGGCGACAAAAAAATTTTCGCAGGCGCGGGCGACGGATGAAGGCTATGCCTCCAAACCTCACTGTGAAAGAATAATTCTTTACTTTTACCGATACTTTTTTAAAAATGAGCATGAACAAACCAGCAATAGGCATTACTTGTGGCGATATCAATGGGATTGGCCTGGAATTGATCGTAAAAGTTTTCTCAGACCCCAGGATGAACGAAATCTGCACCCCGGTTCTTTTTGCCAGCAATAAAACAGTGAACTTTTATAGGAAGCTGGCTGGCGACAATCATTTCAGTTTTAATGCGATTAAAGATTTTTCGCGTTTAAGCAACAAACAGCTCAACCTGTTCAGCAGCTGGGAAGAAGAGGTGGCGGTGACGCCGGGCAAATTGAATGAAATCGGTGGAAAATACGCTGTGCTTTCGCTTCAGTCGGCGGTAAAAGCGCTTCAGGAAGGCTCTATTGAGGGACTGGTGACTGCTCCGATTCATAAAAGCAATGTTCAGGGGCCCGATTTCTCTTATACCGGCCATACGCCGTTTTTGAAACATACCTTTCAGGCAAAGGAAGTAGTGATGATGATGTGCGCCGAAAATATGCGCGTCGCGGTTGCCACGGAACATATTCCTGTTAAAGAAATCCACAGCCACTTAAGCACCGAATTAATTCTCAAAAAGATAGAAATTATTCATCAGTCGCTTTCATTCGATTTTGGTATCAGCAAACCACGAATTGCTGTGTTAGGATTGAATCCGCATGCGGGAGATGATGATTTGGTGGGCGACGAAGAAAGCACGGTAATCAGCCCTGCTATCAGAGAAGCCAAAAACCGCAACCAGCTGGTGTTTGGGCCGTTCAGTGCTGACGCTTTTTTTGCGCGCGGGCAATACGCTCATTTTGATGCTGTGCTGGCTATGTATCACGACCAGGGCCTGATCCCGTTCAAATCTTTGGCGCAGGGAGAAGGAATCAATTATACAGCCGGTTTACATATAGTGCGAACATCTCCCGATCATGGTGTGGCATTTGATATTGCTGGAAAAGGCATCGCACAGCCGCATTCATTTTTGGAAGCGGTGTACAAATGCGTGGATATTTTGAGAAACAGGTCGGAATACGAGGCTCAAAGAGCGAACCCGATGAAGAAGATGATGCCGGAAGTAACATCGAAACTTGTGGATGAAAAAATTGAAGATTAGAGCTTGAGTTCTATTTTTTATTAAAAATGGAACGAGCGTATTTTTTCAGATTGATGCCGTACTTGACGTTCATCGCTTTTAAAAATTTTTTATTCCTGTATTTATGGAAAAACTCCAGGGGACTATATTCTTCTGTGGTTAGCGTGTGAAACAGGCTCAGGATGACCGGCGTTGTGGTCGCCATCAAAAAATTGATGGTTTTGTTTCGCACATTGGCCTTTTGCGCAATATCATCAATAGTATCTACCAGTTTAACCCCAAAAATCTCGGAGTTGATCCCCCGCCCTTTCTGAAGCATCGCCGCCTCAAAATCAAAAACTTCGGCCCAATTTAAAATTGAACATTCTTTACCGATTTTAAAAATTTCATCAATTTTACCCAGTGTGTCAAATTGCTTATTGAGTGCATCAACGGTGGCATCGGTGATTAAATCGATGGCATTTTCTATATAAGTAAGCGGCTCTTTAAAATGATGGCTGGCGGAAAGACTAAGGCTGTAGTCTTCTTGTATTTGAGATAGAATTCTCTTTTTAAAATCCATAAATCAAAAAAAATTGAAGTCTTAGAAAAGAGGGGCTCACGTCTTGCCTGGAAAGGCACCGCAGCCCACTCTAAGCCCTCTAAACCGCCGTAAAGGTAGCCCGTCTACCAAAACTTACCCTTCAATATTCGACGAAACGGCCTATTTTTTCGACGAAACGGTTTGTTTTTTCGATCATCAATTTAAACCTTCCAAATCCGGTAAAATAGCCCAATAAAAAACAACGACCCGCCGCCTCTCATCATTGTCTGAATAATCTGTAATATTTTTAAAAGGAACGGCCTCGCCACGGCCATAAGAGACGCTGCCAATCGTCAATTGATCATAGTTGGCAAATTTTGATGCATAAGTTTTCATGATATTTTCCAGGTTTGACAACAACGAGGCGGCCCGGAGGTCCGAAAGCGCCATATTCAGTTTCTCTTTACCCGGATTTTCTAACTTTAAATAGTTTTTAAGTTTGGCATATAACGCAGTTCCTCTCCCAATTGGAGAAGCATCGGCGTAACCCACGATCACCAGCTGGACGCCTCTTTTTACATCCGCAAAACGGTTCGAAAGAGCGGCCATCGAATCGATTGCCGGGGCAAAAGATCGGGCCACTAATTTTGAAGCCGACGGCGATATTTCGTAAACTCCAGGATCGAAAAACGCGCCCAGGCCATACTTTTCGAAGGACTTAGCCTTTACCGCCTCGCTCAGCAATTCGTATATGCGATCGCGCCGCGCTTCACTTAGCTTAAAAGAATCGAGTTGCTGCAAATGGCTTTTCAAAGCTTCGTTATATTTGGACTTGTTGAAATTGGATCTTTTTTCCAGAAAAAACTCGACCGCTTTTACACTTTTGCCTGCCTCTTCGAGGTTTTTTTTCAACGCGTTTAAAACGTCTTCAAATTTATTATGGATGCTGCTATCGACGGATTCGCCCTGCTTCTTTTGCTCAATCTTTTCCCCTATCGCTTCTAGTGTTGTTGCGCTTTCCGAAATTATTTTTTTGGAAGATTCAACACTGCTTTTTGCATGTGCAATTCGCTTTTGGTTGGCGCAAGAACAGATAAAAATGCCAATAATCAGCACCAGCATACAATTTTTCATGAATGTCAACAGTTTTTATTGGGGAAGCGGTTTTATCGTCAGCCCGTCCGATTTGGGAACGGCCGATATTTTTCTCATTTTATTTTTTAATATTTTAGAATAGATGATGTCGCGGTCAGGCACAGCTGTAAGGGTATCAATGCCGGACGTTTCTTTTCTGGCAGGGTCTCTGTTTAAAGATTTGTTGACGAGATTAAAACTTTCGCCCAACCGCAGGTCATGAGACGAAATCAACAGTTGATCTACCGATAACTTATTCGATTTTGACTGTCCGCGCCAATTATTCAGCATCACAATTAACAGGACGACGCTGCCCAGCCAGAGGACTGCAAGCGATAAACTCGCGAGTTTGTTGTTCGTTCTTTTATTTCCATACAGCATTGGCTACTGTGTTTTTAATGACGATATCAATTTCTTCGACAAAGGTCGTGCACTTTTCCAATGCCCGGTCCATATCACTCGTTAATTCAGCGGCATTTTCAGAAAGTAATTTATAAACCATGTGCTGCGGCCCTAACGATAAAAATGTCGATTTCATACGATGTAAAATCTGATGCATCCCATGGAGATCTTTGCCTGCCGCTGCTTTCAGTAAGTCGGCCCGGTCGAGTTCCCATTGCAGGTTCATTTCTTTAATGATCTCTGACAACATTTCCCAATTGTCGCCTACCACGGTTTTAAGAAAGGAAAGATCTTCGCCTGCGTCTGCTTCAGAGACGGAGTTTTGTTGAACCTCGGACCCGTAAAGATAAAGCGTCATTTTTTGGACGAGCAACTCTTCATCCAGGGGTTTAGCCATATAATCCGTAAAACCCGCGGCCAGACATTTCTCGACTTCCCCTTCCGAA
Organism: Niabella insulisoli; assembly: GCF_039652435.2. Lineage (GTDB taxonomy): Bacteria > Bacteroidota > Bacteroidia > Chitinophagales > Chitinophagaceae > Niabella > Niabella insulamsoli. Next base: position 3,781,789 of record NZ_CP190246.1, read on the forward strand.
ACATAGGCGGTCATGGCTATAACAGGCGTTTTGAGCGATAGTTCATTCCGGATCAGCCCTACCGCCCGGTAGCCATCCATCACCGGCATCTGTATGTCCATAAAGACAAGATCAAAAGCCTGCTCTCTTAAGATCTCTATTGCCTTTTGACCATTATCCGTCATTACCGGCGTCAATTCATGCTTGTTAAATATATGTTTGATCAGCACCTGATTAGCGCGGTTATCCTCGACCACCAGTACCTTAAACCCGTTAAAGGAAGCTGAGTCTGCCGCGGAAGAAACTTCTTTCGTTTCAACTGTATTTGTTTTTTCGAGAATACAGGTGAAGTTGAATTCTGAACCTTCGTTGACATGACTATAAACTGAAACCGACCCGCCCATTCGTTCCACCAGATTTTTGACAATGGTAAGGCCCAATCCCGTACCTCCGTGCTGCCGCCGGGCGCCCTGTTCCACTTGCTCAAACCGTTCGAAAATAGTGGCGATCTTGTCCTTGGGTATCCCCATGCCAGTATCACGGACTGTAAAACTCAACTTAAAGTACTTATCGTCCTCATCAACCCAAACAACACCTGTGCTTACGGTCACGCTGCCGCTTGAGGTAAATTTGATAGCATTGCTGATAAGATTGATCAGAATTTGCTGAAGCCTGTCGGGGTCGCCTATTACATACTCGGGAATTCTGTCATCGAGGTCACAACTATAGGTCAGCTTTTTTTCGTTGATCGCCGGTGCAAACATTTTCTCGATGCGGTCGACCAGATCAAATAAATTGAAGGGGCGATGTGCAACCGTCAGTTTACCGGCTTCTATTTTAGACAGATCGAGGACATCGTTTACGATATGCAGCAAGTTGTAACCGCTGGACTTAATGATGTCGACATATTCCTTTTGCTGACCGTTTAGCGGCGTATCATCGAGCAACTTTCCAAATCCAATCAACGCATTCAGAGGTGTTCTTAACTCGTGGCTCATGTTGGCTAAAAACTCATCCTTGGCATTTTTACTCTTCAGGGCGGCCAGCTCAGCATCTTTTAGTTCAACAATCAATTTCATTTGCTGTGACTGTCGCCGGATAATGATGGTAGCGAGCACCAGGATTGCCAAAATTGAAAAGATGGCCAGGATCCTGTTGAAAAAGGATAGCTTACTGGCTTGTTCCGAGTTGGTGTCTAAGGTCCTTTGCAGGTTGTTTTTCAGCGTTTCCTGAAACTTTTGGCAATTATCGTAGACACGGTCGCCCGCCTTTAAAGCTCGTAATGAATCTTTTAATTGTGTTAAACCGATGCCTGAGTCGTGCAAACTTTCTTCAAGAATTCTTTGGGAGAAATAAACCTGCGAATCGATGATATTATTGATGGCTTTGGAAATAGGCTGGCCTTCAATAAGACTATCACTGGCTAATATGCCTACATTGTAGCCCAAAACCGTCAGCGAATCTTCCAGCCGTTGAATATGCGACTCATCAGCTTCAGCCGTAATTCGCTTTAATTTCCCTTCGAGGTCGAATGACAAATTTACCAGTTCCTGAATTTTGATATTGATCCGGAAAGTTTCTACAGCCTGAGCGTTGCCAGTAGTAAGAGCAGTTGTTGACTTATTGGTAAAATATTGGGTTACTACAATGAGCGCCATCAACGCCAGCGCCAAAATCACAATTGAAAAAAAAGCGATTCCTTTTTGATTCATAATGGTTTTACGTCGTTATAATAACTGCAGGCTTTTGAGCAGTGCGTCCTTGTTTGACTCTGAAACCGGAATCGCCTCGCCATGCACGTAAACAATCCGGTCTTCTATGTAATCGATCTTATCTAAGGCAATGGTATAACTCCGGTGAATGCGCATAAACTTCTGAGATGGCAACTTGTCCTCGATAGCCTTCAAACTGCCATGTACGATATAACTTTTTTGAGGCACGTGCAGCTTTATATAATCGCCTTTCGCCTCAATCCATAGAATATCGTTCATATTCAATTTGCGGATCACTTTATTGTCTTTTACAAATACAAAATCGCTTGACCCTTCATTTCCGATCTTCACGTTTTCGTTGGTGAGCAGCTCTTTAGCCCGCTCAACCGCCTGCATCACTCTGGCCAAAGAGAAAGGCTTTACGATATAGTCCACCACATTTAACTCAAAAGCTTCGACGGCATAGGTAGGTTTTCCGGTGGTGAAAATGGTTAGCGGCCTTTTCGGCAACATTCTTAACAACTCCAAGCCGGTTAAACCCGGCATTTCAATATCCAGGAACAAAAGGTCGACAGCGTTATTTTCAATATAAGTTTTTGCCTTTAAAGGGTCATCAAATTCCCCCATGATACTGATCCCGTCAATTTTGACAAGAATTTGTTGTAATAAGATTCTGGCAACCTTGTTATCATCAACAATTAAGCAATTAATCGGGCGATCCATAAGATGTTTTATTAGCAATATACAAACTAATTCAAATACATAAGCCCTGCTAAGGAGCAAGGCTTATAATACTTGAGCAGTATCAAACTTTTAAATTACTTCGCTTTATACTGAGGGATCAGGCTGTTAGCCAGCTCGACCATTTGCTTCAGGCCTTCTTCGGGCAGCGCGCCTTTTTTAAATTCGGCCAAAACTTCTGGTAATTTATTTTCCATTTCTAAAAGGAAATGCTCTTCAAATTCGCTAACGCGGTTTACAGGAACATCCTTAATCAAACCGTTGGTTCCCAGATAGATGATCGCAACTTGCTTCTCTACCGAAAATGGTGAATACTGCGGCTGCTTCAAGATTTCCACGTTTCGAGCACCCTTGTCAATTACGTTTTTCGTCGCAGCATCGAGGTCGCCACCAAATTTTGAGAAGGCCTCCAGCTCGCGATAAAGCGCCTGATCGAGTTTCAGGGTACCTGCCACTTTTTTCATCGATTTGATCTGCGCATTACCTCCCACACGGCTTACAGAAATACCTACGTTGATCGCAGGACGAATGCCCGAAAGGAAAAGGCTTGATTCAAGGAAAATCTGGCCATCAGTGATCGAGATCACGTTTGTTGGGATATAGGCGGATACGTCGCCGGCCTGTGTTTCAATAATTGGCAACGCCGTTAAAGAACCACCGCCTTTCACCAAATGCTTGATGGAATCAGGCAGATCGTTCATGTTTTTAACGATTTCGTCGTTGTTGATCACTTTTGCAGCTCTTTCGAGTAAGCGGCTGTGCAAGTAGAATACATCACCAGGATACGCTTCACGGCCCGGCGGGCGGCGTAATAAAAGCGAAACCTCGCGATAAGCTACCGCTTGTTTAGACAGATCATCGTAAATAATCAATGCAGGGCGGCCGGTGTCGCGGAAATATTCGCCAATCGCTGCGCCCGCGAAAGGAGCATAGAATTGAAGCGGAGCCGGATCAGAAGCAGAGGCTGCTACGATCGTCGTATATTCCATCGCGCCATTGTCTTGCAGGGTTTTCATCACACCCGCAATGGTGGACGCTTTCTGGCCAATAGCTACATAAATACAATAGACAGGTTTGCCTGCTGCAAAAAATTCTTTTTGATTAATAATCGTATCAACGGCAATCGCGGTTTTACCAGTTTGACGGTCACCGATAATCAACTCACGCTGGCCGCGCCCGATAGGAATCATCGCATCAATGGCTTTGATACCTGTTTGAAGCGGCTCTTTTACCGGTTCACGGAAAATTACGCCCGGCGCTTTGCGCTCTAAAGGCATTTCATATAATTCGCCGGCGATTGGCCCTTTACCGTCGATTGGGTTGCCCAAAGTGTTTACCACGCGGCCTACCATGCCTTCGCCCACTTTAATAGAAGCGATCTGGCCGGTGCGGCGTACTTTTGAGCCTTCTTTAATTTCTTTACCTTCTCCCATCAATACCACACCCACATTATCTTCTTCGAGGTTAAGTGCAATGGCGCGAACACCATCTTCAAACTCAACCAGTTCCCCATAACGTACATTTCCTAACCCGTAAACACGGGCAATACCATCACCCACCTGCAATACGGTGCCTACCTCTTCCAAATCGGCATGGGCGTTAAAATTGCTTAATTGTTCCCGCAATATGGCGCTAATTTCGTCGGGTTTAATTTCTGGCATATACTTAATTTATAATTGGTTGTTTATCGCTGTACGACAGCCTTTGTTTTCCTGCCCGCCGGATAGCCCGGTCGAACGGGCTGCAAAAGTAGGATATCGGCAAGTTATTACAAAAAAATAGCTGGGTATAGTTGCGTTAAAAGCCGTCCTTTGGCTGAAAAATGGGCGGTTGGCTTGATTTGCCCTCTATTTTACCACCAAAACCCCGTCTGCCAAAAATCTCATTTGTTTTTTAGGCTCCGTGATCGCGTCTATTTCGGCCTGGCTTTTTTTTGCGTCCTTGGCGTAATGTTTCAATTCTGCGACCGATGTCTGGTGGTTGAATGCGATACCGTCTAAAACAATTGTTTTGCCTACGATATCAGTCGGCACAAAAAAGGCGTAGTCTTTAAATTTTACAAACATCTGGCTTTTATCAGCTAGTTCCACATTCATCCAGCAGCCTTTTTTGGGACAGGAAGCCAGTACTTTTCCGCTCAATTTGGTTGTAACGGTGTCCTTTTCCGACAGGTTTTTGTTGACTGCCGAAAGAGGGACGATGGCCTCCGCGGTTGTCTTGGCGCCGTAGTTGCTTCCCGGTTTTGCGGGCCCAGCCGGCGGCTGCGCCATAGCAACTTTGGCTATTAACGCGATACAAAAAGCAATAATTATTTTTTTCATTTTTAATGATTGAGACTGCAAATTTATAAAACTAAGTACTTTTGCAGCATGGCTAAATTAAACTCAAGATCCTTTCTACTGATTATAATGATACTTCTCGCCGCTTTAAGCCGCCTGTTGCCCCATCCTTACAACTTCACGCCGCTCGTGGCGATCGGCCTTTTTGGAGGCGCCCATTTTAGGGCCCGGTGGCAAGCATTTGTTATTCCGATTGCGGCCTATCTCATATCAGACGTGATTTTGCAGCTTTCCGGCCGAATGGGCGTTTTTAGCTTTACGCAGCCCTTTGTGATCGTTTCTCAATGTTTTGTGTATGCCGGCATGCTGTTGGTAACGCTTTTGGGGACGACCCTCAACGGCCTCAAACCGGTAAAAATCCTGGGATATTCCTTAACAGGATCGGCCATTTTCTGGATGGTTTCTAACCTTGGCGTTTGGGTAGGCAATCTTTTTGCCGAGGGATCGGTAATGCACGAGCCGGGCCTGACGCTAGGGATGACCTACCTGAGAGCGCTTCCTTTTTATAATACAATGAGCACCGAAATGTTTGTCAATGCGTTCCTGGGCGACATTTTTTATTGCACTGTATTATTTGGTGGTTTTGCACTGGTGTCGAAGCGGTATGCTTCCCTTCGCTACAATCCGCAGTAGCGGGCCACAGCCCGGCATCTCCCTACATGCTGAAATTCACGATGGTTTAAAAAATTGCTTCAGAAGGCATTGTGGCCGTGGTATGGCTGCAACTAAACGGTTGTAATAAACATCTTTTAACTTTTTACGTTCTTATATCAAATTACCTTTGCGGGCAAGATCAATCTTTAATTATGACAGGAAAGGCTTTATTCGCGACGATTTTTCTATTAATGGGCGCTTCAGTTGTTTGGGCGCAGGGAGATGGGGTAAGCATCCCGATCAACCGGCAACTTTTTCATGATAAAATTTTAAAAGAAAAAAAGCTGCTCCTCGGTAGTGACGGAAAGCAGGACGACGAGTTCGCCCTGGAAAGCAACCCCGACGTAGGAAGGCTGGCTAACGCCGCCATCAATAACCAGGTAGAAGCAATCCGCTATTATATTGAAACCAATACTAAAATCGAACAGCGTTTAAAACCGGGTTACCTGGTAGGGCTCACCGATATTTTACGCCATATGCGCATTGGATGGAAAAAAAAGGAAGTGTTGCCCAGCCACTTCCCTCAAATTTTTTCTTTGTATAAAAAGTTGATTGAGGTGAACACCGAAAAACAATCGCTTATTCCTTATTTACAGCATTTCTCTTACGATATCGCTTACACGGCAACGCTTCCACGCGTTTTTGAAGAGAATCCAAATTATAATGACCTGCGGGATCTTTTAATATTGAAGTACGCCCAACAGTTCCCTTCCAAAACCTTTTATGCTTTAACGAAATACGCCAATTCGAAACATACGGATAGCCTCATCAAAACAATCGGCAGACAATACCCCGAACAATTATATTCCTATGCCCAGGCAGGCAACAATCTTAGCTATAAGATCAGGGCGATTAAAGATGATAATTTTGTAAAGACGGTCGTTGGCCTCTCCGAAATGAAAAGCGGGCAAATTTATTTCCCGTTTTTGGATAATCTGGTTAAGGGGAAAGTGACAATGGCAGAACTTGACGCTGCAAAAGAAGATCGGGTAAAATATTATCGCCTGCTGGTAAAAACACGTATGGATTATAGCCACCGCGCGCTGAGCGGCGACACAGCCGTAGGTTACGACGTGCTTAATTCATGGCTGCAAAAAAAGGCCAGCGATGAGTTTGTCAATGAAATTAATGCACTGCATGAGCAGCCGAACGCGGTGCGATTCAGATGCATCCAGGAGCTTACGCCCCAGGAACTTTATTACCTGGCCGTATTGACCGACGGTTTGATCTACACCAGTAGTTATACCAGCGGCGTGTTTCCTTTGATGATGAGCAAGATCAATAACCGCGGCGACTCCTTGTTGCTCACGCTGTCTTTCGATCACTACCGGAAATTCATAAGGCAGGCCGCCGGTTATAATACATTAAAAACATTTCTCTCTACTTTCTCCGATAAGCAGGAAGCATCTAAGCTGATGGCAGCTTTCGTAAACGGCCTTGAAAAATCGAAAGGGTTGGAAGATGGCGTTGACGTGGCCGATTCTTACGCCAGCTTATATGAAACCCTGCCCGACCTGGCCAGTCAAATGCTGCGCAATGTTCAATCGAACTACCAGCGCAATGTAAGATCGAATAACAAACGTGGCATTGCAATTTATAATATCCTGGACAAACTGTTCCTTTCGGCAGACGCCAGCAAAAACATTGACCTCACTAAAGAGTTGGGCATTCCGCCGGTGTACAGCATTCCCTTCAATAGTTTTACCAACGAAAAAGGCGAGATCATCACCCAAATGTTTTTTTATGGCGATGAGGACGGTATGATGGACTTCGACATTTTCGTGCGCACGTTCACGAATGACCCCAACTGGCGCGTGGATCAGAGTAACAGCAAATATGTGGTAGCAAAGTCTAACTCGGGCGTACCGGTTTATGTATATGCTAACCGGCCATTACCCAACACGGAGGACGAAGATTTTGTAGCCCAAAATGCCATGCAGGAATTTTTTGAAAAAAACAACCTCTCTCCAACAGTCACCTTTCACAGGGGCCATAGCTACCATGCGCCCACAAGTGTCAGCTATATTACGCCTACCTCCCGCGTGGTTTTCATGGGATCCTGCGGTGGCTTTTTCCTGATCGATTCCATTCTGAAAAAATCGAGCGATGCGCATATTATTTCCTCCAAGCAAACCGGCTATCGCGATATTAATCTGCCCTTTATACGCATTTTCCTCGAAAACCTGCGCAAGCATAAAGATGTGGACTGGATTCCTTTCTGGAAAGAGTTTAGAGCAGCGGCCAATATTACCGGTATGGAGGATTATATTCCGCCTTATAAAAACCTGGGCGCCCTGTTTATAAAAGCGTACAAGAAAGAAACGGGAGAGGAAGATATTTAGAATGCGGGTTCAATGTTCTTCTGTTATGATTGTGTATCGACCGCGAACTATGATCCATTTACTCTATCTTGCAATTCATGCAGCAGACCAAAAAATCGTTTTTTGATGTCTCTAAACTGAGGCGCATTTTCCAATATGCGTCGCCGTATAAAACAAGGTTCTACTCGTCGGTAATCCTGGCTGTGGTGCTGGCCGCCCTGACACCGGTGCGACCGCTGCTGATACAACTTACCGTTGACCAATACATTGCCCACTCCATTCCTAAAATGGTGGTTTATGTCACCATTATACAGATTGGGATTATTTTGGTCGAAACTGCAATGCGTTTTGCATTTTCATTTATTACCGCCTGGCTCGGGCAGGCGGTAGTGAAAGACATTCGCATTGCCGTATATAAAAAAATTCTGGGCCTCAACCTGCGCCAGTTTGACCGAACGCCCATTGGCACTTTAACCACCCGAACGATTAATGATATCGAATCGATCAACGAAATTTTCTCGGATGGGCTGATCCCGATTATCGCAGACCTGTTGTCTATTATTTGTGTACTTACCTATATGTTTTGGGTCAACTGGCAACTGACGTTTATCGCACTCATCCCCTTTCCGATCATGATCATTGCCACCTATTATTTTAAGGAAAGTATCAACAAATCATTTTTTAAAGTAAGAAACGCAGTAGCCGCGTTGAATGCTTACGCGCAGGAACATTTATCAGGCATGAGCGTGGTGCAGGCATTCGCCGCCGAACGGCATGAGTTCAATAAATTTAAAGCGATCAACAAACAACACCGCAACGCCAATATCGGCGCCATTTTCGCCTACTCCATTTTTTTCCCGGTGATAGAAATTGTGTTGGCGCTATCGATTGGCCTGGTGGTCTGGTACACCGCAAAGGAGGCGCTTGACCTGCAGCAGACAGCTACAGCAACAGCCGCTTCTTCAGGACAACAGGGCGTTATCGTTTCTTTCATCCTTTGCCTCAATTTATTGTTCAGGCCTTTGCGGATGATCGCTGATAAGTTTAACACGGTTCAAATGGGCGTTATTGCCAGCGACCGGGTATTTGCTGTCCTGGATAATGATGATGAAGAAAAAATTCCCGAAGGTGGTTATTTTCAGCCTGACGAAAGAGTAAAAGGTAAAATCGCTTTCAAGCAGGTCAACTTCGCCTATGTGGAAGAAAACTGGGTATTGAAGGATTTGAGTTTTGAAATTGAGCCCGGTCAAACCATCGCCATCGTTGGCCACACGGGAAGCGGGAAAACCACCATCATCAGCCTGCTCAACCGCTTTTACAATATTCAGAAAGGAAGCATAGAAATCGACGGCAACGATATCAGGCAACTTTCGCCTGATTATCTGCGCGAAAATATCGGCGTGGTATTGCAGGATGTTTTTCTTTTTTCAGGATCGATTATCGACAATATTACGCTGCGCAATCCCGCGATATCTAAAGACCAGGTCATCGCCGCGGCGAAAATGATCGGCATGCACGAGTTCATCATGCGGCTGCCCGGCAACTATGATTACAATGTAAAAGAACGCGGCGCCACACTTTCGCTTGGCCAGCGGCAGCTATTGTCATTTATTCGCGCACTGCTGTACGATCCGTCGATATTAATCCTTGATGAAGCCACTTCGTCTATTGATACCGAAAGCGAAATGCTTATTCAGCAGGCTACCAACAAACTGATTCAAAACCGGACCTCGATTGTCATCGCCCACCGCTTAAGTACGATCAGGAAGGCAGACAAAATTTTGGTGCTTGACAAAGGGTTGCTAATGGAATCGGGCACCCATACGGAACTGCTTGCCAAGAAAGGATTTTATGCACAATTGCATCAAATGCAATTTGAAAAAGAACTGGAACAGGCATAGTGCGCAGGCTGACAGAAACTCATTACACTTGACTTTTTTTTGTATATTGATCGGCATTGGGCCGGCCATTCGGCCATCAGTATAAGGGCTGTCGTGTCAGCTAAAAAACAGGCCTGACACTATTTAAAACCCCATAAAAAAATAAACACCGGAAGATGGAAGTAGAAGTAAGAAAACTAAAAATTGAAGATTACGAAGAATTAAAAGCATCGATGATCGAAGCCTATGATGGCCTCGGCGGTGTTTGGCGCGAGACCACGATAGCGCAGCTACTGACGCTTTTTCCCGACGGGCAAATTTGTATTACCGTTGACGGCAGGGTGGTTGCCTGTGCCTTATCGATCATAGTGAATTATGAACTCTTTGGGGATGAGCATACGTATGAAGAAATCACAGACAATTATCGCTTTGGCACCCACGATGACAGCGGGGATGTATTGTACGGCATTGAAGTGTTTGTGCATCCCGAATTCAGGCAGCTGAGGTTAGGCCGCAGGCTCTACGATGCCAGAAAAGAACTTTGCGAAACCATCAATCTCAAAGAAATCAAAGTGGGTGGGCGCATCCCCAATTATCATAAACACAGCGACACCTTAAGCCCGAAAGAGTATATCGCCAAAGTAAAAAATAAAGAGATCTACGATCCCGTGCTCAGCTTTCAGCTGGCTAATGATTTCCATGTAGTGAAAGTGTTGACCAATTATCTCAAAGGTGATAAGGAATCGAAAGAATACGCTGTTTTACTGGAATGGAATAATATTTATTATTCGAAGAAGAAAAACGCGATGCGCGACAGCATCATCCGGCTGGGCCTGGTGCAGTGGCAGATGCGGCAGTTTTCGAGCCTGGAAGATTTTTATGGCCAGGTTGAATTTTTTGTTGACACACTCAGCGCTTATCAGGCTGATTTTGCTTTGTTTCCCGAATTTTTCAACTCTCCTCTTTTAGCAGAATTCAATCATTTGGATACGAGAGAGGCGATGTATGAGCTGGCCAAAAAAACAGACCAGATCAGAACCAAAATTGCCGAGCTGGCGATTGCTTACAACGTCAACATTATTGCCGGCAGCATGCCGGTGGTAGAAGATGGCAAACTGTATAATATTGCTTATCTCTGCCACCGCGATGGCAAACTGAGCGAATACCGAAAAATCCATATCACGCCCAACGAATCGCGCTATTATGGCATTACCGGCGGCGACAAAATCAAGGCGATTAATACCGATTGCGGCAAGATCGGCGTATTGATTTGTTATGATGTTGAATTTCCGGAACTGTCGCGCCTGCTGGCTTTGGAAGGCATGAACATTTTGTTCGTCCCTTATCTTACCGATACCCAAAATGCGTACACGCGGGTGAGGCATTGTGCGATGGCGCGCGCTATTGAGAACGAATGTTATGTGGCTATCGCCGGATGCGTGGGTAATTTGCCCGGTGTAAATAACATGGACATACAGTTTGGACAGGCGGCCGTTTTCACGCCATCCGATTTTGCTTTTCCGACCAATGCTGTAAAAGCAGAGGCCACTCCGAATACGGAAATGACGCTTATTGTGGATGTTGATCTGACGCTTTTAAAGGAATTACACAATTATGGTTCGGTTAAAACCATGAAAGACCGCAGAACCGATTTGTATGAAGTAAGAAAGATAAAAGTTAAAAACTAAATGTTTTAAGCTTACGAGGCCGGGCCTATTGGCTTCCGGCTTCGTAAAAAGAGCATCGCAATAGCAACGGTAACGATACCCATCACCAACGCTCCCAGCATGCCCTGGATCGCATAATTTTTGTAATTAAAATTGGCCTGCGCGGCAGCGGTGGTTTTGTAATAGCCCAATTCAACCGAGCGTTTTATGACATTGGGAAAGTATTCGGGTGTGATAATATAAGACGTAATCCACTGCGTTAGCGGACTTAACAGCGCAATGATGACAGAAAGTATAATTCCGGAAATCAGGCCTTGCGTGTAGGTCATTTGGCCTTTGTAAAAGTTGTTTTTCTTGTCTTTCAGCGCCAGCACCATCATCCAAATGGCGGGGATGGCAAAAAGGTTGGTCAGGTACAGGTGATAGTCGATGTATGTATCGTGTAATCCGCTCCATTTTTCCAGCAGCATCCAGATTAATCCGGCAACCGAAAAAATAAGGGCCCATTTAAATTCGATGCTGAGATTTTTCATGTGCCGTTTGTTTGAACGTTTTGAGAAGGCAATTTATTATCAACCCTAAGTTACTACAAAGCCGGGCGATTTAGCTTTCCTTTTTTGGCTGTCGCGGGTGATGCCACTTGTGCTTTCTCAAAATGTCATTCCGATTATGAAAATCGTCCCAGCCATTGCCTTTTCCAAGTTTTTTATTTGATCAAAAACGTGAAGCCAAAAACGGGCGGCGGGAAATTGTCACAAGCTATGTGCGGCGGGAACTACTATCGCCGGCCATGCTTTACTCACTTATAAATTGGCATTCGTGCTTGTTATAACTTCGACAAGGCAAAACCTTTCTACTCTAATGAATTATTTAACAAAATTAATCGTAGGATAATAAACCGAACTCTTTCCCTTATGTATTCTTACAGAACTTACTATTATCAAAATAACGTTCAATAGATATAACGAACCTACCAGAATAGTGGCATAAAAAAATATGCCACTATACGCCTTAAAATCGACTTCCTGTAACGCAACTGTATTAAAGAATAAACTGAAATGTTTTATTGTTATAATCAATCCGATTATTGATACGACAATAATCCATGTAATCTGAAAATTCACAACTCGCTTTGCTAAACTACTGAGATTTTTAATTTTGTCTTTCTTCATCATCCACAACAGTAGCGGTACAATGACACCTAATATCGGAAATATTAAAAAGCTCAGAGCTGACAAATTAAACCCTACAAGAAAACCTCTATCTGATAGTATACGTTGTTTGAATAAATCTTCTGGAGTTAGGTCAAATAAAGTAGCCAATCTTTTAATCGAATCTCCGCGTGGTTCGGTTTCTCCATTTTCAATTCGTTGGATGGTGCGCAAACTCAGTCCTGTCTTTTCTGAAACATCCTCTTGGGAATATCCGTTTTTGTTGCGTAACTCTTTAATTTTTTGTGCCAATTCGTACATAATCATTTTTTACTTTTATGATCTTGGAGCACAAAAGTAAATCCTTACTACCTTTCATCAAACGTCATATTTACGTCATTTTAGCGTCATTAGTGACTTTTTGGACAAATGATGGCAAAAGATCTCAAAAAAAACCCGAACCTTTTGAATTGGTCCGGGCTTTATCAGTATCTAATGTTTCTTTTTACGCTTCGCAACTCGAACAAGTCACCAAGCTTGTTACTAGTTCCTTGCTCACGCTCTGGCTGCGCTGGTAATACAATGTTTTTACGCCCAGCTGCCATGCTTCAATCATCAGCTTGTTAACATCTTTCACCGGCAAATTGCTCGGTATATTGAGGTTGAGGCTCTGGCTTTGGTCTACATATTGCTGGCGGATAGCAGCCTGCTGCACGATTTCCAGCTGACTGATTTCTTTAAATGTTTTAAACACATCTTTTTCCTCCTTCGTCAGCCCGGCCAGTTGCTGCACACTACCGTGGTTCAGCATGATGCTGCGCCAGGTATCTTCGTTATCCATTCCTTTATGCTCCAGCAATTGCTTCAAATATTTGTTCTGCCGCATAAAGTTTCCTTTTGCCAGGCCGGCTTTGAAATAGTTGCTGCTGAACGGTTCAATACCCGGAGAGGTCTGGCCCAGAATAGCAGAAGAAGAAGTTGTAGGCGCGATGGCCAGCAAAGTTGTGTTTCTTTTTCCGTAGCCTTTCAACACGGGCGCTTCGCCGTAGATGCGTGCCAGATCGGCCGTTGCCTTTTCAGCGCGCTCTTTAATATTGCTGAAAATGATATTGGTCAGTTGTTTCGCACGCAACCCTTCAAAAGGAATCATATTCCTTTGCAGGTAAGAATGCCAGCCTAAAACGCCCAGGCCCAAAGCGCGGTGCCTTTTTGCAAAACGGTTGGCGCTGGCCAGGTAATGATTATCCTCTGTTTTAGCAATAAATTCCTGCAACACGGCATCGAGGAAGAAAATAGCCAGGCGCACCGCATCTGTGTCCTTCCACTCATCATACAACTCAAGGTTCATCGACGACAGGCAGCAGATAAACGACTCGTCGGGCGACGAAGGCAGCATGATCTCCGAACAAAGATTGCTGGCGTTGATCGCATAGTTCAAATCCTTATAAACCTGCGGTTTGTTGCGGTTTACATTATCTGTAAAAAATATATACGGTAATCCTTTTTGCTGACGGCTTTCTAAAAGCTTGGCCCACACTTCCCTTTTCTCTTTGTCGCCGTCGATCATGTCCTGCATCCAGTAGTCGGGCACGCAAACGCCTGTAAACAGGTTTTGTATAGGATGGCCGATACTTTTAATCTGTAAAAATTCGTTGATATCCGGATGGTCGATGTCGAGGTAGGCTGCAAAAGCGCCGCGACGTACGCCGCCCTGGGAAATAGTATCCATGGCTGTGTCGAACAAACGCATAAAACTTACCGCGCCGCTACTTTTACCGTTATCGGTTACTGCACTGCCGCGGCCCCGCAAACCCCCAAAATAACCCGATGTTCCACCACCGATTTTAGTTTGCATGATTACCTCGCCCAGTTTGTGCGTAATACCTTCAATATTATCAGGAATATGCACGTTAAAACAGGAAATAGGCAACCCTCTTTCTGTACCCATATTGGCCCAAATCGGTGAGCTGAGGCTCATCCAGCCGCGCTCTACCATTTCCATAAACGCCTCCTTCAGCTCCGGCTTATACAAACGCTGTGCAGCCGCACCGCACACGCGCTCGATCGCGCCTTCCACCGACTCTCCCTTCAGCAAATAACCCCGGTTGAGGATTTGTTCGCTTTCGGAGTTTTTCCACCACATTTTTTCTGTCAACAATTCTTTAGATATCATTGGGTCCATTACTTCCATTTTGTACAGTTTTTAACAGGTTTGTAAGTATATTGTTTAACGGGCTTTGTTGCTGGTTGATGACTTAATGGCGCTTAGTTTATTGTCATTTGCCATTCATTCCTTAAAACAAATCATCCGCGGTAATGCTCTTATCATGCTTGGTATAATCTACCGGGCGCTTTGCAAAGAAATCGTCCATGCTGTTGGCAAACACTTCTTCTTCAAACCAGCGCATGGGGCGGTATTGTTCGCTGCTGATAAAGTATTGGGAAGGAAGGCCGATTTTATTCAGGCTTTCGTCAACACGAAATTTGATAAAGTTTACCAGGTCTTTTTTATTGATGATATCCACTTCGCCTTCTTCAAAAATCCAGGTCAGGATTTGTTCTTCAATTTCGATGGATTCTTTAACCATATCGGTAATGCGCGATAGCACTTCTTCGTTCAGTACTTCAGGGTATTCTTCTTTTATTTTATTGATCAGATAAATACCCGCATTGGCATGAATCTGCTCGTCTACAGAAGTCCAGGCAATGATATTGCTTACATTTTTCATCCAACCTTTAAAACGCGTAAAGGAAAGGATGATCGCAAACTGGCTAAACAGGGAAACGTTTTCTATTAAAATCGTAAACAGGATCAATGCAATGCTGTACTCCTGCTTGTCGTTAGATTTGATGTTGCTTAATACGCCGGACAAATATTTGATCCGCTCTTTAATGATGGGCACTTCTATCAGCCTGCCAAACTCGTCGTTGTAACCCAACACTTCCACCAGCCTTGAGTAGGCTTCGCTGTGTCGGAACTCGCATTCTGCAAATGTCGCGCCGAGTCCGTTGAGTTCGGGCTTGGGCAAGTGGTTGTACAAGTTGCCCCAGAAAGATTTGACCGAAACTTCGATTTGCGCGATAGCCAGCAAAGCGCGTTTCACGGCATTGCGTTCGGAGGCGGTAAGGTGCGAATGAAAATCCTGCGTATCGGCAGTGAAATCCACTTCAGAATGTACCCAAAAAGAATTGTTGATCGCCGAAGTGAATTTCAACACTTCCGGGTACTCAAAAGGCTTATAGTTTACGCGTTTGTCAAAAAGTCCCATGCTCTTAAAATATTTTCAATGTTTGTTAAGATAGTATTATCAATTTTCTTTGCGGCGTCCTTTTCCTCCGTTGGCTTCTATAAAATAAGTACAGAATTTTAAAAAAACCTTCAAGATATTATGCACCTTATGTGGAAAACCCCGCTATCCCTTTTCTATAAGGCGTTTTAATTTTTCACTTCCCCCAACCCGTTTATCCGCCAGCGTTTCACGCTCTTCAGCCGCTGCATTACGCCACAGTCCTTATCAGCGACGGCTTCCCGGCCGGAGCTACAATTTTTTAAAAAATAGCTCCGATTATTTTATGTATTACTATAAAATTTTTCGGAAAAAACCCGGGAACAGTTGCACAAGTTATGGCAGTGTTAACTCCTCCCAAAGGCCGAATGCAAACTTAAAAAGTTAGCCACAGAAATTAAAAGCATCTTATACACACAATGTGCGAAACTTGACTTGCAACGTATGACAAGCTGATAAACCGGGTGTTATGAAAGAGTTTTTTAACACAAATGAGCGGGGTTAGAAAAAAGGCCTGGCACCGTCATTTTTCCGGGTCGTAGCAGGCAGCGAAGGCAACTTACAGACAGCAAATGATTGGAGCCGCAGACAGGCTTTCAGCCAACTTTATCTCTTGAAATTTATTTCGTAAATTTTAGGCCACAATTTCCCTGTAACATAAACTTTTTTTGTCGCCTCGTCGTAAGCGATTCCATTGAGTTCACCAGAATTGGGCTTCAGGCTTTTTACCTCCCTTACGATTGCAGATAAATCCAGTTTCCCAACAACTGCTCCTGTTTGAGGATCAATTTTTATAATATTTTCTGTAAGCCACACATTTGCATAAATAAATCGGTCAATATATTCTAACTCATTAAGACTGTCTACTTTATAACCGTTCTCCGTTACAGCAAGTGTCTTTACTGCCTTCCCCGGTTCCGATGGATCGAAGTAAGTCAGTTTATGAGTTCCGTCACTCATTATAAGAAACGTTCCGTCAGTGGCCATACCCCACCCTTCCGCATTTAAATAAGAAAACGCGCCTATCTTCTCTAAATTTTTAGCGTTATAAATGAACCCTTTCTGTGATTAATAAGTTAGCTGATAAAGCGAATCATTAAGTATGGCAATTCCCTCTCCAAAATAGGCGTGCTTATCCAACCGGACTTTTTCGGTGAACTTTCCCGTTTGTAAATCACTTATGCCAATACGTGATTGAGTGTAAGGAATATCGTCCGGCGACCCTGTACTCTCGAACAACAGTCCTTTATAAAAAATCAGGCCTTCAGTAAATAAGCTCGTATCGTGGTCGTAGATATTAACTGTGGTATAACTTATTACATTTTCGAAATGCGTAGAAAGATCCCGGTCAGCGTTTTCCCCGTCTGAATCGCCCGATATACAACCCGACAAAATATGGATCAACAAAAGGAGAAATATTACGGCCCTTAGCATTATATCAGGTGTTTTGATAAAGATAACGAATGCCAAAAAAACGGATGTAAAAGCCTTCGTTCAAAACTTTACATCCGTTGTAAAAATAGTGGGGGTGATTAATGTTTAAAATGCCTCATGCCCGTAAGTACCATCGCCAGATCATTTTCCTTGCAATATTCAATCGAGTCCTTATCGCGGATGGAGCCGCCGGGTTGTATAAATGCGGCTACGCCAGCTTTGTGAGCGATCTGCACACTGTCGTTGAAAGGGAAAAATGCATCGCTGGCCAGCACCGCACCTTTTAAGTCAAAACCAAATTGCTTTGCTTTTTCAATCGCATGCCGAACGGCGTCTACACGGCTGGTTTGCCCGGCGCCTTTGCCGACCAATTGTTTGGCTTTCACCAGCGCGATAGCATTTGATTTAAGATGCTTGCAAATGATGTTGGCAAATTCGAGGTCAGCACGTTCCTCCGCTGTTGCCTCGCGGCCGCCCTCTTCTTTCCAATCGGTGTAAGAACCCTCATCTGTCGCCTGTTGCAACACTCCATTTAATACGGATTTAAATTGCTTTTTAGCCTCGGGCAATGCTTTCAGTTGCAACAGAATCCTGTTCTTTTTAGACTTCAAAATATTTAAAGCTGCTTCATCAAACGCAGGCGCAATCAATACTTCAAAGAAAATTTCGTTGATCGCATTCGCTGTTGCTTCGTCCACCGTTCCGTTGGTGATCAGCACGCCGCCAAATGCGCTTTCCGGATCGCCGGCCAAAGCCACTGTCCAGGCTGCTGCCGTAGCAGGCCGTGCGCCAACACCGCATACATTGGTGTGTTTTATCACCGCAAAAACCGTATCGGCGTCTTTCGGAAATTCCGCAATCAACTGAACGGCTGCATCTACATCCACCAAATTGTTATACGACAATTCTTTACCATTTAGTTTTTCAAACAATTTGTCGTAGTCACCGTAGAAAACGCCCTGCTGATGCGGGTTTTCGCCATATCGCATGATTTTGGGGTGCGTTTCGGAATGAGAGAAGTATTGTACGTCGTTGTTAGTGGTATTAAAATAATTCGCGATCGCCACGTCGTAATGCGCTACTATTTCAAAGGCTTTCGCCGCAAAAGATTTGCGTTGCTCTATCGATGTTGCCCCATTTTGAGCTTGTAATAAATCGGTGATGGCTGCGTAATCTTTTTTAGCAGCAACAACCAAAACATCTTTAAAATTTTTCGCTGCCGCCCGAATCATCGACGGCCCCCCGATGTCGATTTTTTCGATGATTGCTTTCTCCTCCGACGTAGATGCGACCGTTTCTTCAAAAGGATACAGATCAACAATGACCAAATCAATTTCAGGAATTTTATATTGCTGCATTTCCTGCACATCGCTTTCAAGGTCCCTTCTTCCCAAAATACCACCAAACACAGAAGGATGAAGCGTTTTCACCCGGCCACCGAGGATGGAAGGATAAGTCGTGAGGTTTTCAACCGGCACAACCGAGATGCCAAGATCTTCAATAAATTTTTGGGTGCCGCCTGTAGAATAAATGGTGATGCCCAGCCGGTCTAATTCTTTTACGATAGGCTCCAAACCGTCTTTATAAAAAACTGAAATGAGTGCTGATTGAATTTTTTTGTTCATGATAGAGATATGATAAAGATTGATTTAACTTAAAGCAAATGTTACGGCCGCATCCGAATGAATTTTCGTGGTATCAAAAGCTGGTACGGAAAGGTGTTGCTGCTGAATAAGCAAAGGAATTTCAGTACAACCCAATACCACCCCTTCCGCTCCGTTGGCCACTAACTGATCAATGATTTGAAGCAATGAGGCCCTCGTTTCCTCCTTTACAATTCCTTTATAAAGTTCGGCCTCGAGCTTTTCGGCAATATAGGCTCTTCCAGCTTCATCAGGAACCACGGTTTCAATCCCTTGTTCGGCAAGTTTGTTTTTAAAAAAATCCTGCTCCATGGTGAACCGCGTGCCCAACAACGCCACTTTTTTCAATTCTTGCGCTTTAATAACTGCCGCCGTTGCTTCCGCCACATGGATAAGCGGCACCTGGATGTGGGTGGCGATTCTTTCTGCCAATAAATGCATCGTGTTGGCGCAGAGTAAAATACCTGCTGCACCTGCCTTTTGTAAACTATCGCAGGCCTCGCTGAGCAATTGAAAAGTGGCGTCCCAGTCGCCTTTCGTATTATTATCGTGAATCTGCTGGAAATTAACAGAATAGATCAGGCATTCCGCGTAGTTGAGGCCGCCAAGCTTGCGATTGACGCCTTCATTAATATACCTGTAATAATCTGTCGTGGAAACCCAACTAATGCCTCCGACTAAACCCAGCTTTTTCATGCGAAATGTATGGTTTTGAACGCGGGGCAAATGTACGCTAATGCAGGCTCATTACAAAAGCCCCCTGCGTAGCCACATCATGGCAGGGAATTTTAAGGTCAGCGCAGTCCTTTTTCCAGTAGTTCGCTTTCCAGGCCGGAACGGAGGCATCGATAACAATGATGCCCGGCAAAATATGTTTAGCCAGATTCGAAATATAAATGCGCGGGTTGCCGGATAAGATTATCAAATCGGCTTGAACAGGCCGCTCCTGTGGTACGGCCACAAACGCAGTATCGACCCAAACGATCTTTTTTTTATAGAATTGAATGAAATGCTTCTTTTTTATGACGCCTGCAAGCCGGCGGGCAGGGCTTACGCGATGCATGACACGCGAGGGCGCTAGTATAAAATTATATAAAGATGGATCTTGCAAAAGACTTTCATCACCAAAGAATTGCACGCGCCTTCCGGCTATAAAATCGATGGCGGTGGATCGGCCAGCATTGTAAATGACGAGTTTTTGCTGATGCGCGGCCTCGAAAAAAGAATAGCTTCTAAATAATAAAAACAGGACGAGGCTGGCGCCGGCCATCCAAAGCCCAGCGTGAAGTTTTCGCATCAGCCAGGCTGCAAGCCCCGCCATAATTATGAAGAGCAAAATCACCTGCACTACATTCACTGAAATACCAGCCCATAAAGCCATAGGAAATCTTTCTACACTTTCGATAAAGGAATTGAGCCACCAAATGACGGCTTCCAAAATATCGCCCCAAACAGCAGCACAGGCCTTTAACGGTGAAAGCAAAACGAGAATCAGCGTGCCCACCAATACTGCCGTTGAAGCCGGCACCACTACTAAATTATTCAGCAGAAAATAAACAGGAAACTGGTGAAAATAGTAAATACAAAGCGGCGTGGTGATGATTTGCGCGGCAATACTCACAGCCGTGAGCTTCCACACTTCGTTGAGCATGGCGTTCTTTATAAACAACAAATCATAAATTGGCTTGTAAAAAACGACAATGCTTAACACCGCAGCATAAGACAATTGAAATCCAACATCCCACAATGAAAAAGGATTATAACAAAGCTGACAAAAAGCTGCGGCACCCAGTATATTGTAGATGGATGCGTTCCGGCTTATTTGCTTGCCAAGCGTTATAAAAGTAAACATTACCGCCGCCCTTACGATAGAAGCCTGCGCGCCGGCCAGTAATGCAAAGGTCCACAAAATGAGGAGCACCAGAAATGCATGCAGCCATCTTGTTTTCTTTTGCGCCAGCAAAGGACGCAATAGCAGGTTGATGATAAAATACAAATAAGTGAGATGCATACCCGACACCGCTATTACATGGACGACGCCCGTGTTAGTGTAGGATTGCAGCAGGTTTTTGTCGAGGTCATCTTTATAGCCGATCAGCATTGCTTCCGCAAGCCCCTGTTCTTTTTGTCGGGAAATATTCGCCTGAATGGCGGCCAGCACATACCGCTGAATCCGCAGCAAGATGCGTTTATAAGCCGGCAAGTCATTGCCTGATAACTGTTTGTAATCCGCTGCCGTTAAATAAACCTGGTGTGTGATCCCATTAAAAAGGGCATACCGTTTATAATCAAACCCGCCGGGATTGCCGGCATTGCGGATTTCCTGCAATTTTTTCCTAAAAAGTAACCGGTCGCCTGCTTTGAGGCGGGCATTAAGGCTGTCCTTTTTGAAATAAATAATTATCGACCCACGCACAACCTGCTTTTGGCTGCCGCTTGTCCTATATTCCAGCGATGCTTCTGCTTTGTAAGACCGCTGCTTGCGGATCAACGGCTCTTTTAAAGAAACGAGCAGGGTTTGATCCTGATCACCCGCATACCCTACCCAATGCGGATCATGGCGGATATCCTTCAGCCAAACCAATAACATGCCCAAAGCGCCCATGGCGGCAAGGATGGCAACACCCTGCCATTGGCTATGCTTCAATCTAAAAAAGTGGCCGCTACCTTGTATAAAAAACAGGAGGGCAACCGCCATTGTTAAAAGCGTTATACTGACACTAACAGGCAACCTTCCATACCATTGTATGAGAATTCCGGCGGTTAGCGGCACCAGGAGTTTTATGACGGGGTTAGGTTTTAAAAACATAAGCAGCCTATACCCAGTTCGTTTTGGAGATTTTCTTAGGTTATAGTGCTACTAAGTTAGGGAAGAAAACAGGTTTGATCAAGCCTTACGCCTTAAAATCCAACCCTTCTTCTTTTAAAGCAGTGCGCAAAACCGGTATCGCAGTTTTACCAATGCCATGAAGCGCGAGGATCTGCTTCTCGGCGTAGGTGGCCAGCTTTTTTAATGAGAGAATTTTTTCAGATTCCAGCGCCCGCCGGGCTGGCGCGCTGAGTTTCGATAAGAAAGCCGCTGCCGGCTGTCTTTCCTGTTCGCAAACAGGACAAATAGGACAATCGCTACTTTTATAGTAACGATGTCCATTGGGGCAGGTTCTTAAAGTTTTAGTACCGCGTATCATTTTTCAGGGCGTATATTTTTTTATAGCAAGAATAAGATACCAACAAAATGGCCAGAAAGATCAGCGGCATAAAAGTTTGAAAATTACCGACACCGTCGATGACACCGTGAGAAACCGCCGCCGATATAAAGGTAAACGCAAACCCTGCATAAGCCCAGTCTTTGATCCAATGAGCGAAAGGAATAATTAGTATAACCGAACCGACGATCTTGAATGCTACCAGTAAATTTCCGAAATAGACAGGATACGATAAATGCGCCAGCCCTTCTTTGGCAAGTTCGCTTTGAGAATAAAGCGCCGGCATGACGCCTTCCCATAAAACGATAATTACGGTGGTAATCCAATATATAATTTTTGTGGCTTTCATTGTTTGAAGTTTTAGAGGTAATGAAATGATGAGCGCTTGTTTATGCCGCCTCTGCATATTTTTTGAAGTTGTCCAGAATCGCCTGCCAGCCTTGTTGCTGCAGCTCAAGTGAGTTTTGGCTTTCGGCTTCAAAATGTTCTTCTATCTGCGTGTTACCGTCGGCGATTTTGGTGAAATGCACTTTTACTTTTCGCCCGTCATCCAGAGTAAATTCCAGATACCTGGCTTCATCAACCTGATCAAAAATGCCGGCATAATCGAAACCAAAGCTACCATCCTTTGCCTCCATCCGATAAGAGAAACGGCCGCCCGGCTTTAGTTCGTGCACCGCACTCGGAGCATGCCAGTCAGGAGAAGCGCTATTCCAATTTTGAATATCGGCAGGAGTTGTCCAAAGCTTCCACACTTTGTTTACCGGCGCATGAACGGTCGCTGTTACTTTGAGTGTTGTAGATTTTGCGTTCATAATAATTTGATTTTATTAATGCAAACATACTTCCGCTTTTATCACATTCAAATACACAATGACGACTATTTACAGGCAATTTGCGACAGGCCTGGTTTTGATCAGTCGGCTCTTACAAAAGGGTTATTATTTTTTTCATAGCCAATGCTGGTGCCGCCGCCATGGCCCGAATAGACCTTTGTTTCATCGGGCAACACATATAATTGTGTTCTGATGGAACGCTCAAGCTGATCGTAATTACCGCCGGGCAGGTCGGTGCGGCCAATGCTGCCGGCGAATAAAACATCGCCGCTAATCACATACCCATCTTCCTGGTTATAAAAACTAACGCTTCCCGGAGAGTGGCCTGGCGTAAACAGAATAGCCAGTTCCTCATCGCCAATGCGGATGGTTTCGCCGGGAATCAACAACTTCATGTCGCCGGCATAGTTTTCGAAAGGAAGATTGTACATTTCTGCGGAGCGGGGCGCAAAACTCAAAACCATTTTTTCTGCTTCATGCAAATAAAGCGGTAGTTGCCAGGTCTCGCTGACAAACTTGTTTCCAAACACATGATCCAGATGGCAGTGCGTGTTCAAAAGAAGTACCGGCCGAAGTTTCCTCGACTCAATAAATTGCTTTAACTGCTGTCTTTCTTCTTCAAAGTAGCAACCGGGGTCGATGATGCAACAATCGCCATTGTCGCTATAAAGTATATAGGTATTTTCCTGGATCGGATTAAAAGTAAATTTCTGTACTGCTAACATGGAAACTATTTTTTTTAAAAAGCGGGTGGCGAAATTTGTCCGTATTTATTGACCAACCATAAAAAAGGACAACCATTAGCTCACACCGCTTAGATTTGCTTTTGCAAAAGTAGCTGTTGCTGACAAAACATCTTATGAAACACAATCTCAAAACAATCGTAGATTTGCACCTGATGAAATTTACCCTTAAGTTTTTAATCCTGTGCTGTTGCCTTTTAGGGCCGGGCGCTATTTTCTCACAAAAAACAATCAGGGGTTTGGTAAAAGATGCGCACAGCGAAGACCTCATTCCTTTTGCATCTGTAACTTTTAAGAATACCAATATCGGGGCGATCACTGATTCCCTGGGTCAATTTTCTTTTTCGATAAATGACTGGCCTTCCGACACACTACTAATCACCTATGTGGGCTATGAGGCTTTTTATCTTCCGATCGACATAAAAAAGGAAGTACTGGATGTGACCATATCGCTGGAGCGCGCGATGGGCGATGTAGTCATTGTAAGATCAAAAATTGACAAAGGCCTTTGGCTGTGGAAAAAACTGGTAGAACATAAACCCGAAAACAACCGGTATAAATTCGACAATTTCTCCTACGAACTTTATAACAAACTTGAAATAGATTTAAAGAATTTTCAGACGCTGCAAAAAATTGCAAAGTTCAAGCCACTGCGTCCGATCAACGATCTCATTAATCAAAACATCGATACCTCGGAAGGTATCAAGATCCTGCCGGCCTACCTTACCGAAGCCATCAGTAATTATTATTACCAAAAAAAACCCCTGAAACGACGAGAGGAAATTTTTGCAGCCAATACCAACGGCGTTAAAAACGAAAGCATGGTTAAGTTTCTGGGCGGCATGGACCAGGTGATTAATGTTTATAATAATTTCATCAATGTTTTTAATAAAGAATTTGTAAGCCCTGCCAGCGAAAATGGCGATTTCTATTATAAATACACTGTTAGCGATACGCAATATATTTCCGGCGAGCGCTATTATCATCTGCTGTTCAGGCCGCGACGCAAGGGGATGAATACTTTCGAAGGCGACTGCTGGATTCATTTTGGCAGTTATGCCATACAAAAAATGACGCTTGCGCTGGGCAAAGATGCGGACATTAATTTCATGGACCGGTTTAGCTATATCCAGGAGTTTAAGCGGCTGGCCGACAGCAACTGGTTTGTAAGCCGGGAAAAGCTTGTGGTTGACGTAGCGCCGGTGGGCAACAAAACGCCCGGGTTGATTGGAAGAAAAACCAGTACCTATCGCAACATTGTCGTCAACGACACGTCGGTGGTCAACAGGCTGAAGCTCAACAAGGAGCTGGAGGAAATTGTAACCGCCCCCAACGCACAGCAAAAAGATAAAACCTATTGGGAAACCGCGCGGCACGAAGAGCTATCGCGGTCGGAGCAGAATATTGTGAAAATGATCGACACTATTCTCACCACACCGGTTTATCAAAAGCTTACCAAACAGTTGGAATTTATAGGCACCGGTTATTTTAATGTCGGCAACGTGCAGTTTGGCTCGGCTTACAATTGGTTTTCGGGCAATGCCTGGGAAGGCTTCAGGATGAGATTTGACGTGGGCAGCAATAAACATTTTAATAAAAAGTTTTTGTACCATAGCTATCTCGCTTACGGATTTAAAGATCAAAAGGTAAAGGGCATGGGTGAGCTTTTCTATCTGCCCAAAAAAGATCCGCGTCAATATTGGTCGCTGTCTTACAAAAATGATCTTGATTTTGGCCAACGATATTATGGCGAAATTTCATCAGACAATATATTCTCCTTTGCAGTGCGCAAGCCGGGTGTGGCCATGAAATTTATCAACCTGGAAGAAACGAACTTTGAATTTTTCAATGAGCTGCGCAATGGCTTTTCCGTTAAGCTGGCGGCAAGCAATAAGACCTACACTCCTTTGGCTAATCTTTTACCAGCGACTATGATTGAGGAAGGGCTTGGTAAATTGAGCTCCACCGAATTTTCAGTCAGGCTGCGTTTTGCTTTTCTCGAAAAATTTATAGAATCGACTTTTTACAGAGCGAGCCTGGGCAGCCCTTATCCGATTGTAGAAGCTACGTACACCAAAGCGGTACCCGGTATTTTAAACAGCCGCTATCATTATTCGAAACTTTTAGGCTCCGTATCTGATTATATCAAAACGCCGCCTTTTGGAGTAATCAATTATCAGTTATATGCCGGCCGCACATTTGGTTCGGCGCCTTATATGTTTCTGGATGTGGCGCCTGGTAACGAAATGTATTACTATAACAAATATGCATTTAACACCATGTTGCGCTATCAATATATCCACGATCGTTTTGCGGGAATTAACTACGAGCATAACATCGGCAACGGTATTTTCAAAATATTGCCGCGCTTAAAGTTCAGACAGTTTTATACCGTCAAAGCGTTGTGGGGTTCTATCAGCGAAGCCAACAAGCAACTTAATTTTAAAGAGGGAAGTAATTTTCTTTCGTTAGATGGAAAGACTTACCTGGAGCTGGGAACCGGCGTGGATAATATTTTGCGCGTATTACGTGTGGATTTTATCTGGCGCGTGCTTCCTGATCAGCAGCCCACCCCTACCATGAAAAATTTTGGAGTTTTTGGAAGCTTGCGTTTCAACTTTTAATGACTAATACCTTTCGGCTCAGCAACACCCCCCGGGCCGACCTTTCCTTTATCGCCTTTATATTGAAGCCAAAAACTAAGCGCGGCGATAGGACAGGCCCCATAGCCTAGAACATTTACAAAGTTCATTGATTAAATTTGAACGAAATTAGCGCTATTTTACAGCCTTCAAACCTCACGTAGATTTCTTGTTAAGCAGGCAACTTATATGCAACCGCTTTTGAAAAAACTGATTATGATCTTTTCCTGGCCAACGCTGTTTGCTGTTGGCATGCTTTACAGCGCTTTAGGGTTGGGTCAAACGCAGGACATTTTCAGAAGGCTGGGCGTCAACGATGGGCTAAGCCAGAATTCGGTTAGGGAAATTTTCCAGGACCGGCAGGGTTTTATATGGATCGGCACCGGAGACGGCTTGAACAGGTATGACGGCAGGCGGATTAAAAAGTATCGCGAGAGTTTCCGCAGCAAAAGCCCGAAGGATTTTCCCGGCAAAATCATCAGCGGCCAAATGGTGGAAGACGATCAACAAAACCTTTGGATGCTGGTGGATGGCCAGGTGGTGCGCATGCATATGCCCACCGAAACATTTACCATTATAAAAAAAGTCGGCAGGGATCTTGAATGCCGCATCCTGCGCCTTTGTGGCCCACAGCTATTTGTTTCCATACCAGACGCAGTGACCATCATCAACATCCATAACTTATCGTCAAAAACAATATTGTTAAAAAACACTTTCGGCATTTATCAATCGGGGGCAGAGCCGGCTCTTTTGTTTATAAAAGACTACAGCGTTTACAGTTATCATATCAACAGCAGGCATTTCACAAAACTGGTTCAATCGCGGAGCGCAATCAGCAATGCCGCCATGGGCCACCCCTCCTCTTTTTTGTTTTTATCTGCCAACCAAATACATGAGTATCATTTAACAGAAAGAAAAATAACCGCGTCCTATCCGTTACCCTTCGATGAAGCAACCAATAAATACGTGGTGCCGCTGCGTGCTGCCAAAACGCCGCAAGGCAATATCATTGCCGCGGCGATTAGCCAAGGCCTTATCATCCTTGACAGCGCCAGGAAAACGGCGCGAGTTTTTCAAAACACGGCGCATGATCCGTTAAGCCTTTCTTCCAATTTAATATATACTTCGCTTATCGATCAGTCGGGCAACCTTTGGCTGGGCACTGAAGGCGGTGGCGTTAGCATACTCGACCTCAAGCCAAAACTCTTCAATGGCTTTCCGCAAGCGGCTATTGCCAATAAGGAAAGTTCGCTTTTGATGGTAAAAAGCATCTTTTTTCAGGAGCCTCATATTTATGTCGGCACCTATGATAAAGGGCTGTATGAAGTAAACCGGTTTACCGGAGGACACCGAAAAATATTTGAAGCGGAAAGCCAGGATGCATCTCAGTTTCATGGCGTATTTTTTATAAAGAAAGATTCGAAAGGGCAGGTTTGGATGAATATTGGGCCAAAGGTTGGTTTTGTTGATTTTAAAAAGCAGCAGTTCATCAAATCTGTTTATGTGGAATACACGCGAAAAGGGCGCAGCCATAACATTGTTCAATGCTTTGAACAAATAGGTGATCATAAATACATAGTCGGCACTTTCTACAGCACCTATCTTTTGGAATATGACGGCGATGAAATGAAACTTACTGATCTGGGCCTTTTGGATCATCGCTTTGAAGATGACATACAAACCATTCACCTTAAAGAAAACGGAGACATTATGATCGGAAAGGGAAGCGGCAAAGGATATATTGTCGCACGAATATCTGATCATCATCAATGCCGTGTTATAGAAAGCCGCTTCAATAATCTTACCGTTAAGCATATCTATCGGGATACGCTGCGAAAGGCGTTTTGGATGGCTACGAACGTAGGGCTTGTCATACAGAAAGACTCAGGAGAACCGCTGGACATCATCGACGAAAAAAACGGTTTGAGCAACGATTTTATTTACGGAATCTTACCGCAGGATGATTACATTTTTTGGGTAAGCACGAACAAAGGCCTCAACAGGATACAGCTTGATAAGAGCCGGGGCATTGTGGTTAAAAGTGTAGAAAAATACGACATTCAACATGGCTTACAATCAAACGAATTCAATACCGGCGCCTTTTTTAAATGGAAGCATTTGCATTTCTTTGGCGGCGTCACGGGTATTAACTGGTTTGACGAAAGACAATTTTTCTATCGCAGCTTTAAAAGCCGCTCTTATATCACCGAGGCTTTAATCAACGAAAAAAACCTGCTGTCGGATACGGCCATCAACTTTTTAAAAACACTTAGATTACACTATGATGAAAACAATATTGCTATCCGCTTCGCAGCGCTGGATTATACTAACCCTCAGGTTATTCAATACCAATACAGGCTGAAAAATTATGATAAGCAATGGATTGATGCGGGCCATACCGGCGAAGCACGATACAGTAAACTTCCGCATGGCAATTATACATTTGAACTAAAAACGGGAAATCACGAGGGTGTTTGGTCGCAGCCCGCGTCTTTACTCAACATCAGCATTGCGCCGCCTTTCTGGCTTACATGGTGGTTCAAAATCGGCACACTGTTATTTCTATCGGCCGCCGTCTATTTTGCCATCAGGTTTTACCTGAAGCGCCGCATCGAAAAACAATTGCGCCCAATCGAAAAAAAACTGGCCGTTAACAACGAACGGTTGCGTATTTCAAGGGATATGCATGATGAACTGGGAACCGGCCTCAGCAAAATTGCCTTGCTTTCGGAAGTAGGCAAAAAAAGCGGTACCGGCGATGCGCGCATTATCAATGAGATCAACGCCACTTCGAGGACGCTTGCAGATAAAATGGGGGAAATTATCTGGACGCTCGATCCTCAAAACGATACGCTCGGCAACCTGGCTGCTTATCTCAAAGAATATATTTACGAAACCACCGAGGCCCTGCCCGTCAGTGTTTCAATTAATTTCCCCGAGACAATTCCTGAGGCGACGATAGGTAATTTTCAACGGCAGCAGCTGATGCTGGTTACCAAAGAAGCGCTGAATAACGCCCTGAAATACGCCCGTGCCAGCGAGATTAGTTTTACATTTTTGATGGATGGCAATAAGCTGATCTTTTATTTGCGCGACAATGGGGTCGGCTTTAACTGCAACACTCCACTAATGCCAAAAGGCGGTAAGCATAACGGACTGGCCAACATGAAAAACAGGATGGAATCGATTGGCGGGCAATTGGCTATACAATCAGACAACGGGACAGAAATCTGCTATAGCATGGAAATATAAATACTACTTTTTTACCGCTGCCGCGCATGTAAGTGTCGATTAACTTTAACTAAGTTCATCAATCATGGAAACCCCAAAAATCAAAATTGCGCTTATAGAAGACGAGGAAACGATTCGCGATGCGTTGCTTACTTTACTTTACCTACAGGAAGAATTGGAAGTAGTGGCGGCTTTTTCGGATGGCGAATCGGCTTTATCATATCTGGAGAAAAAACCGGTTGACGTGTTGCTTTTCGATATTCAATTGCCAGGCATTTCCGGAATTGAAGTGGTAGCCAAATTGAAAGTACTTCATGAGGCGATGCAATGTATGGCGCTTACGAGTTATGACGATGCCACAAATGCTTTCAATGCGCTAAAGGCCGGCGCTACAGGCTATATCCTAAAAAACACGGGGCCAGACAAACTGGTCGAAGCCATTAAAGACATCCACATGGGCGGATCGCCGATGAGCAGCCAGGTAGCAAGATTGGTCGTGCTGGATTTTGCAGCCACACGGTCACAGCAAACTTATTCCGAGCACTTGTCGCGGCGCGAAAATGAAATATTACAATTGCTTTCAAAAGGATTTCGCTATAAAGAAATTGCAGCACAGCTTTATATCAGTATTGAAACCGTGCGAACGCATATCCGCAATATTTATGAAAAATTACAGGTGAAAACCAGGGCCGAAGCGCTTTCGAAGATAAATAGCTAAGCGAATACGCGACTTCATTTTACATCAAAAGCCAAAACTGGTTAGAACTTTTTCATCATATCTAAATCAACCTTTATGAAAATCATATATGTTTTTATAGCCAGCGTTTTGCTTCAAACGGCATCGGCACAACAAAGCCTCACTTTTTCTTTGCCATCGCATCCTGGCGTAACCGCAGTGTATTCCGGCGCCATAAAAAATGGCAAGGCGAATGGCTACGGCGAAGCCGATACCTACGTCAACGGCAATGCAGACGGCCACTACAAAGGTTATTGGAAGGACAACAACTTTCATGGACAGGGTACGCTTTCCTGGCCAGACGGTGGTTTTTATAATGGTGATTTTGTAAATGGGTTGAAACACGGCAAAGGCACGCTTTCCTGGGGCGCCAATAACCAATGGAAAGGCGATAAATATGTGGGCGATTTTGTAAATGATCAACGTACCGGAACTGGTACTTACACCTGGGGAAATGGCGACACCTATGCCGGCGGCTGGCTGAACAATCTGCGCCACGGCTACGGTAAAAACACTTACGCTAATGGAAAAGTTGATGAAGGACAATGGCAACAAAACATCTTTCAGGGCAATCAAAAAAATCTGACTGTTAGCAATAATGGCGTCACGCCTCAGCCCGTTTCCGAAAATGCCACGGAGCTTTTTAAGCGCGGTGTGGACAATCTTAACGCAAAAAAATTCCAGGAAGCCATTCTTAATTTTACCGAATACCTACGCGCAAAACCTAATGACGGAGCCGCGTATCTTAATCGTGGCCTGTGTTATCTTGAACAGAGAAAAAATGAGGCCGCCAAAACCATGCTGGAAGAAGCCAAAATTTATATTGAACTGAAACCCGGCGAAGCGCCGCCGAAAAGTGAAAACAGCGTTTTGGCTATTGCAGATTTCACAAAGGCATTGCAGTTAGACCCCCAACGGTATATGGCTTACTATTTGCGTTCTGAAATCTACCGGAAAGAAAATGATTGGGCAGCCGCAACGAAAGACTACGAGATGATCGCCACATTAAACCCCGACTATGAGCGCTATCCGTTTCTCAAAAATATAAGCGTTACGATGGTTAAAAACAGAAACACGTTTGCAGAAAATCTATGGATTCGCACATTGGATTTGGGCATTACCATCGGCCGATCAAAAGAGTATCAACATACTTTAGAGGGCGACAATTTAGCCCAATCCATAAAGAAAACAGAGGAGAACGAAATTATTTACAAAGGCAACATCTTAAAGCTTGTCCGCATTATTGCTCCTGTAAATTACTATTCTTATGATATGCGGGGTGATTGCTATAAAGCCCTCGAAAACTGGGCATCCGCCATTGCCGATTACAATGACGCGCTGAAATTAAAACCCGATGAAATCTATACCATAGAAGGCCTTGCAGATTGTTATGCACAACTGGGACAGTACGAGCATGCGCTGGCCGCCTATGGCCGCATCATAGCGATGCCTTTTTCTGAAAAAGAATCCTACAAAAAAAACCAGGCCTATTATCAGCGAGCAGCCATATTTGAAAAGCAAAGCAAGCTCGACGCAGCGATTGCTGAATTGGATGAGGTGATTGCCAACAACCCTAAACATTATGCTGCGTTTTTTAACCGCGGCAGGGTTTATCTTAAAAAAGGAAACAAGCAAATGGCAAGGGCTGATTTTGTAAAAGCCTCCCAATCGCCGGGCATGCTGCGTCTTGCGCAGGAACAGATAGACAAACTGGATGGAAAAAAATAATACATCCAGGCCAACAGTGGCTCGGCGCGGGATGCAAACCCATTAGCACAATTACTACTTTTTTCACATCCTGCTGCAGCTATCGTCATTTTATCTTTATGGCTCATTATTAAACATGCATTTATGAGAAAATTGTTTGCCCTGCTTTTCGCCGCAGTTCTGAGCGAAGCCGTCATGGCTCAAAGCCTTGGAGATTTTAAGCCGAAAGACCAGGCTTACGGCCTCAATAAAATCAAAAACAAAAAGCTGTACATCGCGGCCTTTTCGGTGAATTACCAGGTGTACAATGAAAAGGAAGATTTTAAGCAGGGCGGGCGGATGATTGGAGGCGGCGCTTATAAAGGTGACGCCAAAGCATCTTTATCCGTAGGGCTTGAAGGCTTGTCGGAAGCAAGTTTGCAAAAGACGACTGATATGCTTTACAATGATTTTATAACTATGCTAAAAAATGGAGGCATTGAAATAATAACGGCGGATGAAGCCGGAAAAACCGCTACCTATGCAGACTTTACCCAACTGAACGGCGGCAAAATCAACCTCGCGCAAATTCCGGGCACTTTATCTACAACCCCCACCGGATATGACTTTTATGTAAAGCAGGTGCTTGAATCTGGAAAAACAAAATCAGGCGGTTTTATGGGCAATGCCTCGTTTGTGCATCCCAAACTTTCAAAAGATTTGAACGATGCAATTATTGCCGATGTAGGCTTAACGATACTTTTCATCGAAGACAAAAATGCGTTTGATCTCGCTGGTGCAAACATTAAAGTCAAAACCAATCTGCGGCTCGCTGCTAATGAATCCATCATCATGACAAAAGATGCGAAGTTCAAACTAAAAGGTCAAAACGATGTCATCGGCGTTAATAGTTCCGTCGCGTTTTACTCGGGAAAAATGGGCGCAGGATCTCCCAGCACTTATATTGGAACCATGGGCAAATCATTATCAATAGAAGGTGTTATTGAAGATAAAAAACTTCAAAGTTTTGCTAAAAACCAGGCAGACTATATAGGCGTTGAAACTGCTTACGGAAGGTATTTTAACCCGGATAATATTTCCTCCAAATCTACCACCGTTATTCCCGTTGACAACGAAAAATATGTTGCAGGGGCGTACGCGGCCGGAAAAAAATTCCTTGATTTTCACACCGCCGAATTTTTGAAGAAAATTAAATAAAGTCCATCCACCCATCGCCAAAACTAACGGCTTATCATTTTGCTTAACGCCATCGGCCTGCTAACTGCTTTTGTTTTTTTGCTTGTTTGAAAAAGAGCGAAATTAAATCTGCAATTAGCGGTGCGACAACCGACGTTAAAACCAATATTGTTTTTTATCAAAAATATTTGCTCCTCTATATCTATCACAAACACTGTTTAAGCCCCCATATTGGGGGGCTTAATTTTTTCATTCTTGTCAACCTCCTCTCATAACTATCCGTTATTTTTGATCTTTCAGGCAGATCAAAAAATGAAAATGAAAAAAACACGCCTTTTAATCCTTACCCTCTTTGTTCTCACGGCGCTGAGTTGTAGCAGAAAGATAACAGAGATGGGGAAAGCCTCCTTTTATGCCGATAAGTTTGCTGGGCGAAAAACAGCCAGTGGCGCGGTTTTCAAACAAAACAAAATGACAGCGGCGCACAAAACGCTGCCGTTCGGAACGAAGGTAAAAGTGTATAACCTTCAAAACGGGAAGAAGACAAAAGTGACCATCAACGACCGCGGGCCTTTTGTGGCAGGCAGGATTATTGACCTCAGTAAAAAAGCAGCAAAACGCCTGAACATGGTAAATGCCGGCGTGGTTGATGTAAAGCTCAAATATAAAAAAGCAAAATAGAGATGTATGATCTGGCAGGAAAAATATTAACCGGCACCGGCAAAATGGACGATCCAAACTTCGCCGGCTGCACAGTTTTGGTCGCCGAGCATAACGAAAAAGGCGCCTTGGGATTTATCATTAATCAGCCGTTTCCACGCGCATTAAACGAATTAGTTGAATTCAGTTCCAGCCCGGCTTTTCCGCTTTATAAAGGGGGGCCGGTAGACGAGGAACATTTGTATTTCGTGCATCAATGTGCTGATCAAATTCCCGGGAGCGAACACATTACTAAAAATTTGTTTCTCGGCGGCGACTTTGCAACGGTTATTCAATTGCTTCCCACCGGCCAACTTGCTACCGGCGATATTAAGATTTTTGTAGGTTATTGCGGATGGAACGAAAATGATTTAGAAACCGAAATCGCAGATGGTTACTGGGAAGTGGAAACTTTTAAACCCGATCTTGTTTTTTCATGACTGTTGCTGTCACAAGTTATCCCGATTAATTTTTATTCCAGTACGGGGCTCAACCATTTTTCTGCTTCTTCCATGCTCATCCCTTTCCGTTTTGCATAATCTTCCAGTTGATCGCGCCCGATTTTTCCCAGGCCAAAATAATGGCTTTTTGGATGAGCAAAATACCACCCACAAACGGATGCCGGCGGATCCATAGCCAGACTTTCCGTCAATGTAATGCCTATATTATCTGTCACTTTCAAAAGGTCGAAGAGTTTGTGCTTTTCTGTATGATCGGGACAGGCGGGATATCCGGGCGCCGGGCGGATGCCATCATACTCTTCCCAAATCAGGTCTTTATTTGACAGGTTTTCGTCGCTCGCATAGCCCCAATATTCCTTTCTTGATTTTTCATGAAGGCACTCGGCAAAGGCTTCTACGAATCGGTCGGCCAACACCTGCACCATAATTTTATTATAATCATCGAAGTCAGCAGCGAAGCGGTCAATATGTTGTTTAGCGCCATGAATGGTAACGGCAAAAGCGCCCATGTAATCGGCCCCCTCGCTTGCCGGCATTACAAAATCTGCTAAAGAAAAATTGAAATGGCCTGCCGCTTTTTTTGACTGCTGGCGCAGCGATTCGAGTTTTATTTCTTTACCATTATCAACCACGGTTATGGTGTCGGCGCCATTACTGCTGGCTGGCCAGAAACCGATAACGCCCGCTGCGGTAAACCATTTTTCTTTCACAATTTGGCTGACCATTTTTTCAGCTTCGGCCAAAAGTTTTTTGGCTTCGGCTCCGAATTTTTCATCTTCCAACACCTGCGGGTACCGGCCCGGCATTTCCCAGGCAATAAAGAAAGGGCTCCAGTCGATATATTTCGCAATTTCAGCAAGATCAAAGTCTTTAAACACTTTTACGCCCTCGACAGCAGGCTTCGTCGGCTTATAATTTTCCCAATCAAATTTCTCTTTGTTAGCCACGGCATCGGCATAACTAATAAGCTCCTTTTTATTTTTGTTGGCAAATTGCTGGCGCAGGGTTTCATATTCGTCCCTGGTTTTTTGAAGAAGGGCTTGCTTTTCTTTCCCCAGCAAAGTGCTTACCGCGGTCACACTTCTCGAAGCGTCCAAAATATGCATTACACCGTTATCATATTGCGGCGCGATTTTTACCGCCGTGTGCATGCGTGATGTTGTAGCGCCGCCAATCAAAAGCGGCTGCTTCATGTTACGGCGTTTCATTTCATGCGCTACGTGCACCATCTCGTCGAGCGATGGTGTAATCAATCCACTTAGGCCAATAATGTCCGCGTTTTCCTTTTCAGCAGTATCCAGTATTTTATCAGCCGGTACCATCACCCCCATATCGACCACGTCATAACCATTACAACCCAACACCACACCAACGATATTTTTGCCGATATCATGCACATCTCCTTTCACGGTTGCCAACAAAACTTTGCCAGCACCGCCGGCCAACGCAGCAGGATTGACCAGTTTTTCCTCTTCAATAAAAGGTGTTAGCCATGCTACCGATTTTTTCATGACCCGCGCGCTCTTTACTACCTGGGGAAGGAACATCTTTCCGGCTCCAAACAAATCGCCTACAACGTCCATGCCCGCCATCAACGGACCTTCAATCACTTCCAGCGGGCGCGGATACTTTTGCCGTGCTTCTTCTGTGTCATCGTCGATATATTCCGTAATACCATTTACCAGCGCGTGCTTCAAACGTTCTTCTACAGACGCGCTTCGCCAGGCGTCATTTTTCTTTTCTGTTTTTCCTTCCGATTTTACGGTTTCAGCAAATGCGATCAGCTTTTCTGTTGCTTCGTTATTTTCATTGTTCCTATTAAGAATAACGTCTTCACAAAGGTTACGCAGTTGTGGTTCAATTTCGTCGTAAACTGCCAACTGGCCGGCATTTACGATGCCCATATTCATTCCGGCCTTGATTGCATAATATAAAAACACTGCATGCATCGCTTCGCGCACCGGCTCATTTCCCCGGAAAGAAAAAGAAAGGTTGCTGACGCCGCCACTGATACCTGCCAGCGGCATTAGTTGCTTAATGCGACGCGTCGCTTCAATAAAATCCACACCATAATTATTATGCTCTTCGAGCCCGGTCGCCACGGCAAAAATGTTGGGGTCGAAGATGATATCCTGTCCGCTAAAGCCAAGCTGCTCGGTTAATAGCTTATAAGCGCGATGGCATATTTCGACCTTCCTGTCTTCGGTATCGGCCTGGCCTTGTTCATCAAAAGCCATCACGATTACCGCTGCGCCGTAATTCTGACAAGTGATTGCCTGCTCAATAAATTTATCTTCTCCTTCTTTTAAAGAGATAGAATTTACGATACATTTTCCCTGCACGCATTTTAAACCTGCTTCGATGATTTCAAATTTCGAGGAATCGATCATCAAAGGCACTTTACAAATATCCGGTTCGCTTTGGAGCAAATTGACAAAAGTCGTCATCGCCTGCACACCGTCGAGCAAGGCGTCATCCATGTTGATATCGATCACCTGTGCGCCGTTCTCTACCTGTTGCCGCGCCACACTCAGCGCTTCCTCATATTTGTTCTCACGGATAAGCCGCGCGAATTTTTTTGAGCCGGTTACATTGGTTCTTTCCCCAATATTAATAAAGTTTGTTTCGGGCCTTACTACCAAGGGTTCGAGACCTGAAAGGCGCAGGTAAGGTTTTATATGAATTTGTTCAGACATTTTTAGAGTTTGATCTTGGAACAGAAAAGATGGTGCAACAACTGTTGAAAGCGTGTTTTATCAGCTCAGCGCTTCTTCTACTAAGGGTAGACTTCTTGGCTTCAGGCTTTTTACGGCATTGGCAATTTCGCGTATATGATCCGGCGTGGTGCCACAGCAACCGCCTACAATATTAACAAAGCCCTGTTGGGCCCAGTCGTCCAAAAAGGCGGCGGTTTCTTCAGGCTGTTCGTCGTATTCGCCCATCGCATTGGGTAGTCCTGCATTGGGATAGGCGGAGACATAACAGGAACAAATTTGTGATAGCTCTTCCACATGCGCCCTCATGTCTTTAGCCCCGAGCGCACAGTTTAGGCCGATACTCAAAGGATTGGCATGCGCCACAGAAATATAAAAAGCTTCCAGCGTTTGTCCGCTCAAAGTGCGCCCCGAAGCATCGGTGATGGTGCCACTGATCATAATATCGCGCTCAGTGCCCGCATGTTCCCTGAAATATTTTTTAGCCGCAAAAATGGCAGCCTTCGCATTGAGCGTATCAAAAATGGTTTCAATCAAAAGTATGTCGGCGCCGGCTTCGATCAGTGCATTGATTTGCTCGGTATACGCTGCAACCACTTCGTCGAAGGTTACGGCGCGATAGCCGGGGTTATTTACGTCGGGTGAAAGGCTCAGGGTTTTATTGAGCGGGCCAATGGCTCCGGCTACAAATTTTTGGTTACTGATTTCCGCTTTCTGATCCTCTGTTGCTGATAGCTCGTTGACAAATTCATCGATAGCCTCTCGCGCACATTTGACGGAAGCGACATTTAGCTCATGCGCCAGCGACTGCATGTCATAGTCTGCCTGTGCGATGGAAGTGCTGCTAAAAGTGTTGGTTTCAAGAATGTCGGAACCGGCGAGGAGATATTCTTTATGGATGGCTTTAATGATTTCCGGCCGGGTAATACTTAAAAGATCGTTATTACCTTTTACGTCGGTGTGCCAGTCTTTAAAGCGATCGCCCCGGTAATCTGCTTCAGTAAGTTTGTAGCGCTGTATCATGGTGCCCATTGCCCCATCCAATACCAAAATGCGCTTGTTCAATAAATTTCTTATTGCGCTCATCGTAACAATTTAAAATTAAAAAATATTGCTACTAAACTATATGTAAACGTGGGAACCGGGGGATTTTCCTTACGTTTATTAGTTCAATTTAATTACGCAGGTTGAACAATAAACAAATCCGCCTGCGGAGCGCAAATGTACAATTTTTTACAGTTAGCATGAAAAAACAGGCGCTGAATAGTTCAACACCTGCCCCAATCTTTAAACTGATTGTCCTCAAATATCCGCTTAGCGCGATCTTCTTCCTACTTCAGTGCGGCCACGCTCTGAGCCACCTTCCCGCGATGAGCGGCGATCAACGCGCTTTTCAGTCTCCGCGCGGCGCTCTTTTCGATCTTCCCGGCTTTCGCTGCTACGGCTGCTTCTCGACGAGCGGCCGCCAAACATGCGCGGGTAGTAGGAAAACGTGACCATAAAAAACTGCTCCAGTCCGTTGGTTACAGTCGTACTCAGGTTATTGATGCTGGCGTTGGTGGAGATATTTTTATTCTGCTTCAGGATGTCCATAGCCGACAGTTTCACTTCGGCCTGCTTACTTTGCAAAAAGCGGTAGGTTGCAAAAGCATTCCATAAAGTGGAAGTTTGCCCCGTCGTATTGTTCGTTACATAATTGAGCGTGTTGCTGATGGTGAGATTGCGTATCGGGTTAATATTCAAATTGCCTTGTGTGACGTAGTTGATCGCCTTAAAGGATTTCAGGTTGGCGCCGCTCTGTGCGCTACTGCTGGATTGAATATTTTGTGATAACTGAACTGTTCCTATATCTCCCAATGTGTAAAACACGTTGAGCCTGTTGTTCACATTGTTGGCACGCGAAATTGTAAATACCCCATCCACATAGTTGGGGGAAGTCGTGTTGGCATAGCCCACCGAATAGTTGAACTGCAGCACTTTGTTATTCTTCATTTTAAAGGAAGTGCCCAGGCGGAAATTGGCATTATAAACCCGGCGGCCGTCCATGTTGATCAGGTAAGTGGTGCGCCTTCCGTTTGCTTTATCAAAAAAACTGCTATCTACGATGGCGTCGTTTACATCGCTGACGCTTCCCGAAAGATTCACATTATAGTCTGCTTTTTTTGACGACTGCTCGCGACGGTAATTGAAATTAAAGCTAAGCGCATTGGTAACAGATGGCTGCAGATTGGGATTGCCAAGATTAATATTGTAAACATTTTCACTGGTGTCTACAATCGGCCTCAATTGATTGATGGTAGGAATGGAGGAAGCCGAATTGCCGGACAGGTTCATTTCTATCGTATAAAAATTATATCGTTCGTAGTGATAACTGACAGCTGCGGCCGGCGTAAAAAAGTTAAACGACCGGTCGAGATTGCGGTAATCGAAATTAGATTCATTTTGCTCGCGGATCAATTGCCCCTGCACATTTGCATTGATATTGATATAGCGGTTAAACCGGTCCGACAAGCGCCTGGAAAAGTTTTTAGAAAAACGCAATGATGGCCGGTCAACAATCCGTGTCACACGATTCGTGTTGGTGAGCGAGTCATTTACAAGATATTGCCCCGTAAGCGAATCATAGTCGCTTACGCCTTCATCGGCATCCGACTTAGAAAGGCTCACGTTGTTAGCCAATACCATGTTAATGTTCCAAAGATTAAAATTGCCAAACAATAAACGTTTCAACGCATTGTAGTTCATGCCCAGGCTGGTGTTGAAATTATGAGAGCTGTTGTTATTGCGGCGGTTATAATAATCATTATCGGTAGCATCTTCATAAGAAATAAAATCGGTAATGCTCGTGCTTTCATTTTCGCTTTGGTCATAGCTAAGGTTATAATTAATGCCAAAGCTTTTCAGGTTGCGGTCGTCAGCGTCTTTGTTGCGGAAGGAAGTAGAAAAGTCTAATCCATTGTTGGTTCCGCGCGAATTGGTGGTTCTGGAACTTTCACTCAGCAGGTCGCCGGCTTCGTTTGCTTTAGTCGAAAAACTGCCCGAAGACCTGGTATTGTCGCCCGCTTTAAAATTTGCATTCACCGAAAAATCTTTATCCTGATCGCGTTTGTTGTAATTAATTCCTGCATTGTGCGCGTTATTCACCGTATTAGTTTCCTGGTTTGAGTTTTGCAGAAAAACCGTTCCGGAGGCGCTGTTTCTTGCATCCGTCTGCGATTGCAGAAAGTTGTTCGTGTTTCTGAAATCGTAATTGGCTCTTAGCTGATTATTGAGGCGGCTACTATTTTGCTCAGAGAAATCGTATTGCACGAAACCTCCGCCGAAGATCACTTTGCTGATGCCGTCTGCGCCGAGATTGGCTACGTATTGATTGTTGGGATTATAATTGCGATAAGAGCTTTGCCGAAGCATTTCTGACAAGCCGGCCGACTTGTTGATATTATTGGTGCTGAAAGCTGCGCCGCCTCTCATTTTCTTATTAAATGCCATGCCGGCGCCATCCACTTCGTAGCGATCGTTGGTACCAACGCCCGCGCCGACTTTACCAAAATAGCCAAACTTTCTTTCCGCCCGGAGTTTAATATTCATGGTGAGCAAAGAGTCAGTAGGGTTTTCATCCACATTATCTTTGGTATAGTCTTCTTCGCGGTACACCTGGATTTTTTCAATCGCATTTTTCGGAAGGTTCTGAGTGGCTAAAGTCGGGTCGCTTCCAAAAAACGGCTTGCCATCCACATATAAATTATTAACCGTTTTACCGTTTACAGTAATGGTACCGTCACCCCACATTGTTACGCCGGGAACGCGCCGCAGCATGTCTTCCACAACAGCGTTCGAATCTAACTTAAAAGCAGCCGGATTGATTTCCAGCGTGTCGCCATTCATCGTTATAGGCACTACAGCTTTTATCACCACCTCATCCATCATCCCCTGGCTTTTGGGCAGCATCACATTGCGAAAATTAAAAACGCGGTTGGCTGTATCCAGCGTTACATTTCTTGTATAAGGGCTATACCCGGTGAACGAAAAATTCACATACACCGGCATGAAAAAAGGTATATCGGTGAGATTAAACGCGCCGTCTTCCCCGGTAATTTGATAAGTAAGTAAGGACGAATCTGCTTTCTTATAAACTGTAATCGTCACCGATTGAAGGGCATAGTCGTCGGCCGAGTCCTTTACAAAACCGGTGATCGTACCCAATTGCGAAGAATCTTTCTGAGCCCATACTAACGACGGTAGCGCTACCATTAAAACAATCCATAAACTCCGCATCATCCTATCTTATTTTTTAGTTTTAACTGAACAATAACCGGGTTATCGGCCCTGTTTCCTTTTTCGAAATATCGCTTTAAAGCCGGGCTGTATTGCGGGTTTCTTCTTTGATTGTATTCTTTATTCTGGAACATGGACGAGGAGGAAATGCTGGTGTATAAATAATCGTCCGTATTATACTGAATAGATCCGGGCAACACGGGCAGGAAGCCGTTGGTACTGTCAGCGCTTATCTTGCTGGTATTGTAGAACCTTCCCGTAGATTCGTCGTACATAAAATTTTTCTCGCGCCAGCTTTTGTAATAATCGAGCGTAAAAAACAAATAGTCCTTTGCCTTGCAGACATTGTCCAGCTCCCAAACCAAACTTCCGTTTTGGTGGCGATACTGGTCGATATCGTTTTGAGACCGGAAAGAAAACGAAAAAAATGATTTAGGAAGCGAAATCTCCATCGGCATAATCAATTTATAAAGCGCTTTAACACTGTCGGTAGTTAGCTCATAAAAAGTATAATCAAATGGCCTTGTAAACAGCAGCTTGCTTCGATCCGTAATCGGGAAGAATGAAATCTGATCCGGCTTATAATGGAAAGAGTCTGTTTGCTTGTTATAAGGGAAATAACTTTTAATAGTTTTCTCGCCGTCATAAATATTCAACTCGTATGCGGTGCGGTCTTCAAATTTCCTATTGGCATAGATATAGCTGTAGGCCCATAAATTTTTAGTAAAGATGGTGGGCGATATCAGCGAAAGGCTGAAATCTTTTACACGCTGAATTTTTTCCTTTTGTATATCAGAAAGATCATAATAAGCAGACCAGGTAAACCGCGCGAAAGATTTATTGGTAGGGTCTTCCATCATCTTTTCAATTTCCGCGGGAGAAAAACTGAAATTTTTATTACTTCCCGAAATGAAAAGCGCGTTCCGGTTTCTATCCAGCTGAATGGACTTGATAGTGCAGTTAGGTGGCCGATATTTTTTTACAAACTTTCCTGTTTTGTCAAAAAAATAAATGAAGTTGGTATCAGCATCCCAGATAATAAAATATTTATCCGAAACAATCAAAGTCCTGATCCGGC
The DNA here is from genome assembly GCF_039652435.2 of Niabella insulisoli. Lineage (GTDB taxonomy): Bacteria > Bacteroidota > Bacteroidia > Chitinophagales > Chitinophagaceae > Niabella > Niabella insulamsoli. The sequence continues at coordinate 3,824,101 of NZ_CP190246.1, forward strand.
CAAAGAGGCTTTTCTTTGTTGTCTCCAGCGGAATATAAACGACCTCTTCAAAAACTTTTGAAACGCTCGACCCCGAAGCAAATCCCGGCTGAAAGTACAAGTCTTTTGGTGTACCCTGCCCCGATGCTCCGCAATACCATAAAAAGCAAAAAATCGTCAACCATTTTCTCATACATGCTTTGACGACTTAAAACGCAATTTCCTGCAAGAAATAGCAAGAAAATAAATTATAAATACTTGGTTAAACCTTTACCTGTTAAGGATGTCACATTAGGTTATTTGACCGCGCAGCAACGGCATTCGTCACTGTTTTTTATCGCTTTTTACGCGGGGTGACGAGCTACTACATGAAAAGCGCCTTGCAGATGGTAATAAGGCTCATTACAATTACGAGCACACCTACAATAAAGAACATTTTTTTTACGGGCAGCTTAGAGGTGAGCATTGCCGAAAAAGGAGCCGTGATAATGCCCCCGATTAAAAGCCCGGCTACGATGTTCCAATGCGATATACCGATCGTGAAAATAAAAGTGATGGCGCTGGTAACTGTCAATATAAATTTTGCTACTGTAGAACTACCCACCACATACCGTGGCGTCCTACCGTTTTTGATGAAGGTTCCGGTGACCAGCGGCCCCCAGCCTCCGCCGCCAAATGAATCGATAAAACCTCCTACAAATCCGAGCAGCGGGATATTTGTCTTTTTTCTTTTTACCTTGAGCTGCGCCTGATCTTTGGTTTTAAAAACATTCATTAAAATGCGTACGCCAAGATACAACGTGTAGGCCGCAATGAAAGGCTTGGTAATCGCTGCATACTTTTCGCCGACGTAGGTAAGCAACAACGCACCAATGATGGCGCCGATGACAGCAGGCCAGGCCAGCGCTTTAATCAATTTTTTATTTACGTTGCCCAGTTTGAAATGGCTAATGCTCCCGGCCGCCGTTGTAAAGGATTCAGCCGAGTGAATGCTGGCGCTCACCACGGGCGGCGGCACATTAAGCATCAACAAAATGGTCGTACAGATAACGCCATAACCCATGCCCATAGAGCCTGCCACAATTTCGGCGGTGAAGCCCGCGAGCAGCATCCAGTAAAAAAGATGATGGTCTTTATTTAAAGTTTGCAGAATAGGATCGATCAGATCAAAAGCGTATAGCGCATAGATACTGATGGCCACCAATAATATAATCCCCAAAACTATCAAATACCAGTTGGTACTTTTTTGCGCTGTTGCCACAACGTCTGTCGACTCAACGATTTCAGCAGCCGCTGTATCGGTTTCAAATTCCTGCAAGGCTTCATCCGGATTCTCCACCAGCGAGCGCGTCACATTGTTTAACACCTTCACTTTGTGGTCAAAGTCTCCGGATAATTTATTGCGCAAAGCCTGCATGTTATCCAGCACTTCATCGATTTCGTCGGGTATGGCCTCGTTTAAGGTTTCTTTCAACCGCTTCGCAATTGTAGGCGACTTGCCATTGGTAGATATGGCAATTTTAAGATTGCCCTTCTTCACAATAGATCCCAGATAAAAATCGCAAAGCTCAGGTTTGTCGGCCACATTCACCAGCTTCTCGCAGGCGTCTGCATCGGCTTTCACACGCGTTGCTACTTCTAAGTCGTTCACTGCCGCAATCACCAAATCGGCATCTTTTATATCCGAGCGCTCATAGGCTCTTTCCTCCAAAATTACATTAGGATATGGGGCCACAAAATTCCTTACATCTTCGCTAATGGCCATGGCCACCAACTTCACCGCTGTAGCGGGCGCGTTTTTCAAAACTGCCTGCAGCTTTTCGAGGCCAATATTACCACCGCCGATTACCAACAATTTTAATTCCTCCAGCTTAATAAAAACTGGAAACAGATTGTTACTATCGGCAGGTTGCGGCGATAAAGGTTGATCCGTATGTTGAGAATTATGAATAACGCTGAGTTGAAATATAATTAACCAAAAATAGTAGCGGCGGCTACGTTCTTATTTAATCGGCGGGCAAAAATTGACAAATTAATTGCCTTTTTTTGACGAGCTTAATATTTTGCTAACGGACCGGGGATGCGAAAAGTCTTTTTTATCTGTCACCTCACTTTGATTATATACCAAAGAATTTGCGGGCACGCTGAAGGTAACCCATGCGTTGCCGCCAATGACGCTGTCCTGGCCGATCACTGTTTCACCACCGAGAATGGTAGCGCCTGAATAAATAATCACATTGTCTTCAATAGTTGGGTGGCGCTTGGATTTCTTTTTGCCCTTGGCAGAATTTAATGCACCGATCGTCACGCCCTGATATACTTTCACATCGTTGCCGATGATGGTCGTTTCGCCAACCACCACCCCTGTGCCGTGGTCAATAAAAAAGTTAGAACCAATGTTGGCGCCGGGATGAATATCGACTCCTGTTTTGCTATGCGCGTATTCGGTAAAAATGCGCGGCAGGTTGCGAATACCCTGCTTCCAGAGCTGATTGGAAATGCGATAAACAGCGATTGCATAAAAGCCCGGATAAGCATGTTGCACCTCGCTTATATTAAGCGCCGCAGGATCGTTGGCGATAAAAGCTTCCGCATCCTTTTGAAGTGCAGCATAAATTTCGGGCAACGCTTCAAAAAATGTATCCGCATGGGCCTGCGATTTAGAACCGTCGTTTACGACATCATAAATCAACGTGGCCAGGTGGCTTTTCAGTGCATACAAACCTTTTTCCAGATCACTTTCCTTTTGATTCACGCCTGTTTTGGGTATAAACAAAAATTTGAAAATATCGTCAATAAACTGATGCGCCAGGTCTTTATCAGGCAGGGTACCTATTTTAGCATTATTCTGCAATAACTGTTTTATAAAACTTTTATTGGCCATGGATTTCAAATTTTATAGTTGGTGATTATCAGGTTGCGCAAAAAAAGAGACATCGCTTTTTAAAGGATCCACTTCCGATAAGAAAAATCCCCAAACGTTTCCTCTTGCTTTTTTTCTTTTTGATACACATCGAATAAATTATCCAAAGTATCAAGTATTTGCTCTTCGTTGAGGCTGTCTTTAAATTTTGTATTGAGGCGGAGCCCCAGCCTGTCGCCGCCGATGTGCAAGTTATATTTTCCGTAAGCCGTACCCACAAACCCTATTTCAGCGTTGGGCGAGCGGCCGCACCCGTTAGGGCAACCCGTCATCCGCAATATGATATCATCTTCTTTCATGCTATGCTTTTCAAGAAGGGGTTCTATTTTCGAGATCAATGTGGGCAGGTAACGCTGCGCTTCAGCCAAAGCCAAGGGGCAGGTATTGAACGCCACACAGGCGATCGCATTTTTGCGCAAGGCGCCCGCCTTATTAGTATGTTCAATTAAGCCAAACTCATTCAACAGCACTTCAACGGCTGCTTTATCGGCCTCTTTGATATCTGTCAATATCACGTTTTGATTGGCCGTAAAACGGAAATTACATTTTCCGGTTTCTGCTATTTTATAAAGGCAGCTTTTCAAGTCGATGCCCTCTCCGTCGAGCACTCTTCCATTTTCGATAAACACTGTGTAATGCCAGTTTCCTTTATAGTCTTTCACCCAGCCGTAGCGATCCTGCCGTTCGGTAAACTGGAATGGCTTTGCAGGTTGCAGTTTAAAACCACAGCGCTGTTCCACCTCTTCGCGATATTTATCTACGCCCAGTTTGTCGATCGTATATTTAAGCCTCGAAAGTTTTCTATCGCTGCGGTTGCCAAAATCGCGCTGAACCGTGATGGTTTCGTAAACTGCCTTTAATATCTTTTCTTCATCATTTTCTACAAATCCCAACACTGAAGCCAGGCGTGCATAGGTGTTCGGATTACCATGCGTGGTTCCCAACCCACCGCCGGCGGCCAGGTTAAACCCGATAAGTTTATCGTTTTCAATAATAGCGATCAGTCCGATATCATTAATGAAAAGATCCACGTCATTGTTCGGCGGAACAGCGATGCCTATTTTTAATTTGCGCGGCAGGTAGCGGTCTTTGTAGAGCGGATCTTCCTCCACTTTTTCACCGATCTTTTCTTCGCCGATCCATATTTCGTACCAGGCCCTGGTTTTAGGCTTGGCCATTTCGCTGATCTTTGAAGCAAACCGAAACACTTCTTCATGAACCGGCGATTCGCCGGGGTTCGAAGTGCAACACACATTTCTATTTACATCTCCGCAGGTGGCAATAGAATCTAACCCCGCGAGATTAAACGATTGCATGGTGGGTTTGATATGAGACTTTAAAATGCCGTGCAGCTGAATGGTTTGCCTCGTTGTAATTTTTATAGTTCCGGTCGAATGATCGCCTGCTACGTGGTGCATCGCGATCCATTGTTCCGGCGTTAAAAAACCACCCGGAAGGCGCAGCCGCAGCATAAAAGAGTATAACCATTCTAATTTTTTAGCGCTTCTTTCCTCGCGCCTGTCGCGGTCATCCTGCTGATACATGCCATGAAATTTCATCAGCTGCGTATCATCTTCGCGTACGGCGCCTGTATAATTATCCTGTAAGCTTTCCTTTAATGTACCACGCAAACCTCTGCTGGCAATTTTTATTTTTTCTACCGGTGATTGTTCGCTCATTCTTTTTGTTAATAGTTAATGGTTCATGGTTCATAGTAATCGGCTATGAACTATTATCTATGATCTATTTATTACATCAATATACGTCCTTCTCCCAGCGGCCTTCTTCCACGAGCTGGTGTAAAAACTTTTCCGCTTCTTCTTCCGTTTTATTGCCATGTTCCCTGAAAATTTCCACCAACATTTTTTCGACGTCTTTGCTGGTAGGCTCCCGCTTACCGCTGATATACATGTAAGCCCCGTTGCTCAGCCATTCGTATAATTCAGCGCCACGCTCCTTCATGCGGTGCTGTACATAAATTTTTTCTTTCTGATCGCGCGAAAAAGCGACATCAAGATTGGTGAGGGCGCCGGTTTGCAAATAATCCTGCAATTCGGTCTGATATAAAAAGTCAGTTACAAAATGCTGCTCTCCAAAAAACAACCAGTTGCGTCCGCTTGCCGCCTGCGCATCCCTTTCTGCAATAAAAGAGCGGAAAGGAGCAATTCCTGTTCCCGGCCCGATCATGATGACGTCTTTATCTTCCGACGGAAGCCTAAAGTGCTTTTGCTTCTGAATAAAAAACTCAAACTCAGTGCCCACGGGCTTTGTAGAGAAATATTCGCTGCTAACGCCGGTGCGCTTTTCATCCTCCACATAAAACTCATCTTTACTAACAGTAATATGAATTTCGTTGAGGCCATGATTGCCCGGCGCTGAAGAAATAGAATATAAACGGGGCGCCTGTGCGGTTAAAATTTTTACAATTTCTTCAAACATGCCGGCATCCTTCACAGGATATATTTTTAAAAGATCGGGCAGGCTGAGCCTCGTATCTTCCGGAATTTCATGTCCTGTTATTTTAGCATATTGCTTGATCGTCGTTTTTAACGGATACAATATGTTTAAATGCTTTTGCAACAACTCCTTCACCGGCGCGGTCACCTTCGACGTTTGAATTTCCAGATTTGGGTCAATGCCCGTTAAACTGATAATCTGCTCTACCGCTGCGTCGCAGTTGGGTGGTATGATGCCCAAGGCATCGCCCGGCAAATAATCCAAATCCTCATCGGTGCTGACTTCCACGTGATAGGTTTCTTTGTTACTGCCGCGATCATTAAGATTGACGCTGGTAACAATCGTGCCCTTATAATGCTTTTTTCCCGTTGGCTTTTTCTCTTCGGCAGGCGCAGGCGGAGCCATCGCAGGCACACTTCCCACAAGGGTTTGCAAAGCAGTAACCACGTTATCGATCCAATGCAACGCATCCTCTTCATAATCCACATCACATTTCTTCAGCGGAAGCACGCGATGCGCGCCCAGCGCTTCCAACCTGGCATCAACATCTTCGCCGGTTTTGCAAAACTGCGCGTAAGAGGTATCGCCGAGGCCTAGCACTCCAAATTTCATTTTCTTGAGCTCGACCTGGGTTTCATGAAGTTGATCATAGAATTTTTTCGCCAATAGCGGCGGCTCTCCTTCACCCTGCGTACTGATCACAACAAAAAAATATTCTTCTTTTGCCAGATCGGTGAACCTGTATTGATCCAAACCGGCGAGCTTTACGCCAATACCTTTTTTCTTCGCTATTCCCGCCAGTTGCGTAGCAAGTTTTTTAGCATTGCCGGTTTCGGTACCGTAGGCCAGGGTTATTTTTTTGGGAATACCGGCGGTTAAAGCGCCGCCTGCCGCTGAGGGTTGCAAACTGCCTGCCTTTCCTGAAATGTAGCCATTCAGCCAAATCAATTCTTCACGCGATAGCGTGGAAGTAAATTCTTTAATTTTCTGCAGTTTATCTTCAGATAACATGCTTTTTGGGTTTATTAAGTTCGTTTATATCTTGTATTCCGGCTCCTACCGAAGTAAAATATTGTTGGTGATGATCGCTGTTTTTCAGCCAGGCGAATTGCCGGTGCAAGGCCACTACTTTTCCAATGATCACGAGGGAGGGCGATGTAAATGCCCGGCCATCTAATTGCTGCTCATAGTCATAAATATTGCATTCATGGATACGCTGATAGCAGGTGGTAGCCTGCTCCGCGACAGCCACATGCACGTCATTTTGAACACCAAATTCGATGAGCTTGGCCACGACGTTTTTCAATGTTGCCGACGACATATAAAACACCAGAGTGTCGTTGGTTTGTGCCAAATCGCGCCAATGGTCATCAGTAACAACATCAGATTTATAATAAGTGAGAAACCTGACAGAAGTCGCGTATCCACGCGCGGTAAGCGGGATGCCTGCATAAGCCGCCGCACCTAAAGAAGCGGTTACGCCGGGAATAATTTCATAAGGTATTTTATTTTCAACCAGTATTTTGAGCTCATCAAGAATATTGGAAAAAATAGAAACATCGCCGCCCTTCAGCCGCACTACTTTCTTTCCCTGCAAGGCATATTTTACCAGCAACTGGTTAATGATTTCCTGCGGTGTCGAAATATTGCTGCGGCATTCTTTTCCGACATGAACGACTTCGGCGCCAGCCGGAACATAACGATGAAGAATGACCTCGCTGACCAACCGGTCGATCAACACTACTTCCGCCTCTTTCAAAGCATTGGCGGCTTTAACGGTGATCAAATCGGGATCGCCAGGCCCGGCAGCAGCAAGTATTACAGAACCCTGATGCGTGCCCGATGAACGGCTGGATGGTTTATGGTGAGGAATAATCATTTATAACTATGAATAGGCGGGGTTTAGGATAACAAAACGGCTGCCACCGTGCTATTGCTGGTTTCATCAACCAGGATCGCATTTCCGTAATCGCTGATTTTATCAAACGGATCGAAAACAAGCGGCTGCGCGGTTTTAATCTTGGCCTTCACCACTTCGTTGAGTTTAATATTGTCGGTTACTTCGGTATGCTCCAATGTGTTCACGTCCAGTTTATACTCAATCTCTCTTACAATGGTGCGAAGCAGCCTGCCTTTATGTTGCAGAAAATATTTGTTGCCCTGCGCCAACGGCTTGTTGTCGAGCCAGCAAAGGATGACATCAATTTCGCTTTCTACCTTCGGCTTATTATCGCTATGAACAAATGTGTCGCCGCGGCTGATGTCAATATCGTCTTCGAGATGCAGCACCACTGCCTGCGGCGCAAATGCTTCTTCCACTTCTTCTCCCGCAATTTCGATTTTTGATAAGGTGGTTTCGATGCCGGCAGGCAATACTGTTATTTTATCGCCTTTTTTGTAAACGCCACTTACGATCTCACCGGCATACCCGCGGTAGTCGTGCAATTCTTTGGTCTGAGGACGGATCACGTACTGCACCTGGAACCTTGGGTCGGTATGATTGATATCTTCCGATACTTCTACCTCCTCCAAAAACTGCAGCAAAGGCCGACCCTGGTACCAGGACATTTTAGCCGAAGGCTCCACTATATTGTCGCCGTTCAAAGCAGAAATAGGAACATAAGTCACTTCGGGCAGCTTTAGCTGAGCGGCAACCTTTTCGTAATCAGCTTTTATTTCGTTGTAACGCGCTTCAGAAAAATCTACCAGGTCCATTTTATTGATCGCCACTACTACGTGAGGCATTTTTAATAAAGACGCAATGATAGAGTGGCGGCGTGTTTGCTCGATTACGCCTGCGCGGGCATCGATCAAAATAACGATGAGGCTTGAGTTGGAAGCGCCGGTGATCATGTTCCGTGTGTACTGAACGTGGCCGGGCGCGTCGGCAATGATAAATTTTCTTTTGGGTGTATTAAAATAACGATAGGCCACATCGATAGTGATGCCCTGCTCCCTTTCTGCACGTAATCCATCGGTGAGCAACGCAAGGTCGATGCCGTCGGCGTTTTTATTTTTAGATTGCTTCTCCAAAGCTTCCAGTTGATCGACTAAAATGCTTTTGCTATCGTAAAGCAAGCGGCCAATCAGTGTGCTTTTCCCATCATCTACACTGCCTGCGGTTATAAATCTTAGTATGTCCATTTAACGAATGATGAATTTTGAGTAATGAATTTTGAATGGATCGTTCTTCATTAATAATTAAAAAATTAAAAGTATCCGCCTTTCTTGCGGTCTTCCATCGCTGCCTCGGTAACGCGGTCATCTATGCGGGTTTCACCACGCTCCGAAATGCGCGTAGCCATAATTTCGTTCACCACTTCATCTAACGTCGATGCGTTAGACTCCACTGCGGCAGTGCAGGTCATATCACCAACGGTACGATATCGAACTCTTTTATTAACGATCACATCCGAAGATTCGATTGTGATGAAATCGGAAACGGCGATCAATTGTCCTTCATGCACCAACACATCACGGTCGTGGGCAAAATAAATGGAAGGCAGCTGCACTTTTTCTTTTTTAATATAGCTCCAAACATCTAACTCCGTCCAGTTGCTGATCGGAAACACGCGCACATTTTCTCCTTTGTGAATGCGCCCGTTGTAAATATTCCACAATTCGGGGCGTTGTAATTTGGGATCCCACTGTCCGAATTCATCTCGTACAGAGAAGATTCGCTCTTTTGCACGCGCCTTTTCTTCGTCGCGACGGGCGCCTCCGATGCAGGCATCAAATTTAAATTCTTCAATAGTGTCGAGCAGGGTATGCGTTTGCAGCCAGTTGCGGCTGGCAAATTTCCCCTTGGGCTCGGTAAGGTTTTTGGCCTTAATGGTGTCTTCTACTTTACGAACAATCAATTCGGCGCCCAGTTCTTTTGCCAAAGCGTCGCGGTAAGCCAACGCTTCGGGAAAATTGTGCCCGGTGTCGATATGCACCAACGGAAAAGGAATTTTTCCCGGCGCAAACGCCTTTTTGGCTAATTGCACCAAAGTGATCGAATCTTTCCCTCCGCTAAAAAGCAGCGCGGGTTTCTCGAATTGAGCCGCCACCTCGCGCATAATAAAAATGCTTTCTGCCTCGAGCTGCTCTAAATAATCTAATTCGTACTTATTCATTTTTTGCTTTGTTAATCTCCGGTTTCAAAAACTCCGGATGGTACCATTTTATGGATTATTGACCCCAGAACTTCAGGAAAGAATATTCTTTCTTCTCAGATCGTAGCGGCCCAAATAGTATTAGCTGTTTACATGCAGGCCGCATTCTTTGTGCGACACTTCCCACCACCAGCGACCGGCACGCGCATCTTCGCCGGGTTCGATCGCACGGGTGCAGGGCGCGCAGCCGATGCTAATAAAACCTTTGTCGTGAAGGGGGTTATAAGGAATATTGTTTTCTTTAATAAAATCGATCATCTGGTCGTAGGACCAGTGAATCAGCGGATTAAATTTATATAACTGCCGGGCTTCGTCCCACTCCAACATCTTCATGTCCTTCCTATTGTCCGACTGATCAGCCCGGAGGCCGGTAATCCAGACTTTTGCTCCCTGCAATGCCCTGTTGAGCGGCTTCACCTTACGAATAAAGCAGCATTCTTTTCGGTTTTCTACCGACTCGAAAAAAGCATTCACGCCTTTTTCATTTACAAACTTTTCGACATCCGTCGCTTCCGGAAAATATACCTGGATATTCGTTTTATAGCGTGCGTTTGTCTTTTCTAACAGATCGTAATGTTCGTAAAACAGGCGGCCGGTGTCCAGCGTAAAAATTCTTACGGGCAGATTGTTGCGCGCAATGATATGCGTCAGCACCTGATCTTCCTGGCCCAGCGAAGTGGAAAAAACAGTTTCTGCGGGAAACTGCTCCGACACCATTCTTATCGCTTCGGCCGCAGACGCATTTTCGATTTGTTGTATTTGAGTTTCCGAGAACATGGGTAAGGTTAATGGCCGATGGCTCATAGCACTTTAAGGGACTATGAACCATCAACTATTATCTATAAACTATAAATTAGGCTGTGGCGTATAACGCAGATAAGGTTTTACCTCTTTCACACCTTTAGGGAATTTCTTAATCGCATCTTCTGTGCTGATAGCAGGCACCACAATCACATCTTCACCGTGCTTCCAATCAGCTGGCGTGGCCACGCTGTGGTTAGCGGTTAATTGTAAAGAATCTAACACACGCAGCACTTCATTAAAGTTTCTACCGGTTGATGCAGGATACGTAATAATCAGTTTGATTTTTTTATCAGGACCGATGATAAACAAAGAACGCACCGTTGCTTTTTCAGAAGCATTCGGATGGATCATATCGTATAACGTCGCTATATTTTTATCAGGATCGGCCAAAATAGGAAATTCAACCGAACATCCCTGCGTTTCATTGATGTCGCCTTTCCAGCCAATATGGCTATCCAAAGGGTCAACACTAACAGCTAAAACTTTTGTATTGCGTTTTGCAAATTCTTCTTTCAACAATGCGGTCTTACCGAGCTCGGTAGTGCAAACCGGAGTATAATCCGCAGGATGCGAAAACAAAATACCCCAACCGTCGCCTAAAAATTCGTGAAATTTTACTTCACCTTCGGTGGATTGCGCCGTAAAGTCTGGTGCGATATCGCCTAATCTTAATGACATAATTAAAATATTTAAAAGTGGACTGCAAATATAGGAGCTTTAATTTAATCTACCAAGTTGGTAGGGTAATAATTGGGATTTAACGTTTTGATAATAACCACTCAGATGATCAGCTGAAAGGTTGTTCCGGCCGGCCGGGCATGGTGATGCTGCACCTTGCAATCGATCGCCTTCGCCAGGTCGCGGATGAGGTGCATCCCCAGCCCATGCCGTGTACCTACTACCGCATGCTCGTTATACAATGCATCCAACTGCTCTGGGTGTATGCCCGGGCCGTTGTCGGTAATAGAAAGTTCAACGCCGCCTGCTTTTGGCGTAGCGCGCCAAATGATTTGAGGGGAATCGGTTGAGCTCAGCGCTTTTATCGCGTTGGATGTGAGATTATACATAATCGCCTTCAGGTAATCTTCGTCAGAGTTGACGACGGCCTGCTCAGGATCGAGCAATTGCATCTCAATATATTGAGCGGCAAACTGCCTCCGAATATATGTAAACAGATCCCGGACCGCGATCGGCTTTTTTTGAGGCGCAAACCGTTCCATCTGGCCTTTGCTCCAAAGCAACATCGCTTCCATGGTTTCCAATAAATTTTCCGCCGACTCCGTAAGCTGCTTTTGGTGATGGGCTTCGCGCTCTTTGGTAAAAAGGCCCGGTTGTTCTTTTTGCAGGTGGAGGAAATTGATGAGGTTTATTAATGGGCTTCTTAGGTCGTGACTAATAATACTGAAAAATTTATTCTTCACCTGGTTTGCTTCATCCAGTTCAGTGTTGAGTACCCTCAAAGTAGCATTGGTTTTACGGCGCGCCTGGCTTTGATAAAACAACAGGCAACCGATGACGAATAAAAATCCGGCGCCCGCAATCAGCGCGGCCCGCGTGCGCCGCTCATTACTTAAAGCAAGTTGATTTATTTTTATTTGCTTATCGCGGCTTTCGATGGCCCGTGTATTTTCGATGGCGGCTATCTGGTTCCGGTTTTCCTGAGAAAAAATCGAATCCCTGATCGCGATACTTCTATTCATAAATTGTAACGCTTCCTTGTAGTCGCCCTGTACCTCTTTAATAGCAGACAGGTTGCCGAGATAATAGTACTCCCCCTCTCTATCGTTGCTTTCAATAGCGTACTGAACGCATTTTTCGGTATACGCCACTGCCTTTTGCAGATAGTTTTTCTTTTGCTGCTCAGAAAGGCTTCCGCCACTGGATTTTGCCAGTAAAAAATAGTTATGCCCTATATTACCGAGGTTAAAAACAGACCCGGGCTCCTTCGGATTAAAAGCATCCCATATTTCCTGTGCTTTCAACTCGTAAGCAATAGACGAGTCAAGGCCCTTTGTACGTTCATACAAAATACCAAGCCGCGAATACATTGTTGCCTCGCCGTTCAGGCTTTCCAGACTTTTATAAAGGTCGAGCGCGTGTAAAAAATAGCTTTCAGCCTTTTTATAATTTTTCTTTTCATAATAAATAGAACCGATGGCGTCGTTTACCTGGGCGATAATTAAATCATCACCTAAAGGCGTATAATGCCTGAGGGCCAGCTGCTGCTGAGACAGCGCTTTGTCAAACTCCTGCTGAAGATAAAAGATCTTTCCAATGTTTTGATAAGCCAGGCCAATGGTGCGATTGTCATTTATTTCCTGGCCCAACTTCAAACACCGGGCGAAAAAACTATACGCTTTAACATAATCGCCTCTTTTCTGATACTCGGTGGCGATATCGTTTAAGGCCGCTGCGATGGCCTTTTTGTCGTTGCGCTTGCTGCTGATCTGGTAGGCTTTATAATAATGTTGCAAGGCCGCATTGCCCGAGCCGCGGGCCTGTAAAATATTGCCTTTTAAAAGATGTAGCGCCGCAATGCCTTTCTGCCATTTAATTTGCTGCGCCTTTTTCATCGCGGTATCAGCGAAATAGAAAGCCGTATCCAAATTGCTTGACCGGTAGGCATCGCCCAGGCGGTAGAGATAGCGCACCTGCTCACTATCGACCGTGGCCGCACGAAGTTGCTTTTCGATGGCTTCAAGAGCAGCATCTGTCTGCGAAAAACAGAAATGCACCGAAAGGAGGCAACCGGCACAAACAATAAGTTTTTTCATGGCCACCGGGTATTAAGTAATCAACTGCTGCAACTCATTTTTAAAGCTTCGGCCTACGGGAATTTTAATATCACCAATTTCAACCTGCTGCGATGTGATGCGGTCAATAAAATGCTTTTGAACCGCGTAGCTGCGGTGCACCCGAACGAAACTATTAAAAGACACATTTTTCAAAAAATTTCCCAGCGACTGAAGCACGGTATATTTTCTTGTTATAGTTGCTATGCGGGTATAATCTTTGAGGGCTTCGAGATACAAAATATCGTGCGTTCGAATTTTTACCTGTTCGTATCCATCTTTGATAAAAACGGTGTCTCCGTCGAGGCTGTGATCCAACAACAAAGACTTGCGCTTCAGTTCAAGATAATCTTCAAGCCGCACCATCGCAGCAGCAAACCGGTCATGTTTTATTGGCTTCACGATGAAGTCGAGCGCAGCTACTTCAAAACTTTCTGCAGCATAGTCGGGATAGGAGGTAATAAAAATACAGGCAGCGGCTTCCATACATTCGCGGCGAAGCTGTAAACCATTTAAAGCGCCCATATCGATATCCAGTAATAAGACTTCGGGTTGCAGCGCGTCCATCTGCTCCAGCGCTTCCTCCGCACTTTGAAATGCACCAACAATATTTAGAAAATTATATTTTTTGGCAAAAGCTAAAGTTGTGAGCCGGTCAATTTCATGATCGTCAACGATAATGCAACGGTATGTATTACTAAATGCCATTCCCTACAAATTTAAATATTTCTGTAGTTCGTCTATTCAAATTGTTATTGGTCGAATGGGGCTTGTTATCGCCTCTCCGCCGCCGTAGGTTTGTATCCGGGTCGCAACTAAAATAAATTACCGATGAAGGCAACCATAATGGCGATACTCTGCTTTTTGATGGCGCTGCTGCTGCTCGTTGCGGCATGCCTGGTATAAATCTTAATTAAAAAATATAAAAATGAAACACTTATTAACCTTTCCAACAAAACACTGGCTTTTGCTTTTACTCGGCCTTGCAGCCTATGTGATGGCTGCGGGCCAGAGCGGGCCCGGTGATGGCACTTATTTTATTGTCAATGCGGCGACCGGCCGTGCAATATCACCTGTCGATGGCGGCATCAACAGCAATACACGTCTGAAAAAATTTAATAAAAGCGGTATGCAGAAATGGATCGTCAGGAAATACACCATGAAGGGCAAAAGCGGGAAAACGACAACCACCTACACTGTTAAAAATATGTCGTCCGGGTTCTATCTCCGCCCTCATCATGTACCAGAAAACGGAAACGCGATCGTGTCGGATAAAGATGCCTATAGCAACTATACGATTCAGAAAGATGGAAAAAATTTCATCATTAAAAATGTGAAAATGGGTGGCGATGCGATGTTCACCAAAAATACCGGATTCTCGGACGACGAACCCTGGTTTGGGCCGGACGAGGCCTCGGATGATTTCCGGTGGCAACTGATACCTGCTGAATAAAATAAAACAATAAATAGTTACAACATCTAATCCTTAAACCGAACTTAAAATTAAATAAATATGAAACGGATATACTTTTTATGGATCATTGCTGCCTCCTGCATTTTCACTTTGATAAGTTGCCGAAAAGGCGATACTGGCTCGGCCGGGCCACAAGGGCCTCAAGGAGCCGCAGGCGCTACCGGCGCAGATGGCACACAGATCTTTTCAGGCCAGGGCGCGCCCGGAAATTCGCTGGGCCAAAATGGAGATTTTTATATTGACCTTACAAGCTCGGGCATGTACGGCCCCAAAACTGACGCCGGCTGGGGCACCGCTTTTTCTCTAAAAGGCAGCAACGGCGCCAATGGATCAGCCGGATCGAAAATCTACAGCGGCGCAGGTGTTCCCAATAATAGTGCTGGTGTTGCCGGCGATTACTTCATGAGTACAGATATGTATTTACTTTATGGCCCGAAAACAAACGACGGTTGGGGAACACCCGTTAATTTAAAAGGGCCCAAAGGCGATAAAGGAGACCCGGGACAGGCGAATGTCATCTATTCTGATTGGCAGCCCGCAACCGATTTCGGTGATACGATTATAGATGCCACCACCTTGAAAGTTGCTTATATCGGCGCTTCTCAGTTAAACCCTGTTGCTTTGAATCAGGCTTCCATTCAGGTTTTTATTAATTTTGGCGGAGGCCCCTACCCGCTGCCTTATACATCTGCGCCCCTTTCTCGAGCCAGTACCATTAGCTTCCTCACCATGCCAGGCAGAATATGCATTACCCGCTATACACATGATCGCAACGTCGAACCTCTTAGATTAGGCCCCTCCATCCGCTACCGTTATATAATCATACCCGGCAGCATAAAAGCAACAGCCGCCCAACGGGTTGATTTGAGCAACTATAATGCAGTGGCGCGCTATTTCAAAATGCGGGAGTAGTTGAGCCTTTTCAGGTTCGCAGGCATGTAAGATTCGAAAAAGCCGGGTGGCATCTGCGCTTTAAATCACCGGTCAGGGTGCAGCAGCAATCATTCCTGCAATGTTTTCAGGCATTGCAGGAATTTTTTTTAATCGCTTAGATCGGCGAGTGTTCTGTTTTCAAGAATGGCTAAAGTCGCGTCGCGAACCTGAACCATCACATCGTGCAGGCCACAGTGCTTCTCATTGCAGTTTTTGCAACGCTCGTAGAAATATAGGCTTACACAGGGCAGCATTGCAATAGGCCCGTCGATAAGACGAATAATTTTCGCCATTTTAATCGTAGCCGGATCTACTTTAAAAAAATAGCCGCCGCCCTTCCCCTTCTTACTATCAAGAATTTCGGCCTTTTTCAGCTCGAGCAGAATGTTTTCCAAAAACTTCAATGGAATCTTCTTTTTTTGAGCAATCTCCGAAATCAACACCGGCCCGTCTTTTTGCCTGTCGGCCAGGTAAGTTAAAGCTTTGAAGGCGTATTGAGATTTTTTGGTAAGCATATTTACAAGTCTACAAAATTAATGATGTAGTTTGAGTGTTGTGCCGCTTATTTTTTAAAACATTCTCCAGCGTCCATTCTATTTTTTTTGAAAATGGCTGCTTTCTTACCGGGCAGTCCGGCTTTTCGCAGATGGCGCATTGGGGGCCTTCGATACAGCCATCGGAATGAATAAACAATTCGAGCGAAGCGCCATATTGCTCGCGAATCAGTTCAGCAAAAATATCAACTTCCTGGTGCGCCTGCTTCACAGTGAAATACCAGGGCAGCGTGAGGTGCGCATCCACGTGCAAAATGCTGCCATATTTAATCACACGCAGGTTATGCAAATCTATCCAGTTGTCGCTTCGTGCGTTGTTGATCAACGCTACCATTTTGGAAAGAAGGCTCGTATCTGCTTCATCCATAATACCTGCGATTGACTGCCGCGTAATATGATAGGATGTATAAATGATAAAAATGGAAAGCAGCAATGCCACCACCGAATCGATCCAAACCAGGCTTGTAAATTGCACAGCGATCAAACCCGCCACAACCGCGAGCGTAGAATAAGTGTCCGTCTGCAGGTGTTTACCGCTGGCTTCTAAAGCGAGCGAATTATTTTTTCTCCCCTTCTTCACGCAAATAAAACCCAGCACATAATTGATCAGCGCCGTGCTGGCAATTAATATAATACCCAGATCAATCTTTTTAACGACAGTTGGATGGACTAATTTTTCAATGGCTTCATACAAGATGAAAATCCCGGCCAGGCCAATCAATATGCCCTCGACTGCGGCCGAAAGAAACTCGGCTTTTCCATGCCCATACGGATGATTAAGATCGCGCGGCTGCGCGGCAATATATAAACTATACAAACCGATCAAGCCCGCAATGACGTTCACTATACTCTCCATGGCGTCGGTCAAAACGGCTACGGAACCGGTATAATAAAAGGCCACAAATTTTACGGCCAGTAAAATAATCGACACTACGGCCACCCAGCGCTGCATCCTGAAATTTTCTTGTTGGGGATGGAACTGTGGCATAGCGTTGAAAAAAAGTGTTTTAAAAATGATAGATAGCAGCCGGCTGAATTTTAGAGCAAGCTACGCTTTTTTCTTAATCCGCTTGAGAAAGCGGCGTTTCAATCGGGTATAAAATTCTTTGTTAAACAGGTTCGAATCGTGCATAGCTTTGTATGTAAGAAAAACGCCGACCGGAACCAATACAAAGGTCGACAGCCATAGCCCCGAAAACGCACTTACTTCCATCTCTTTGGCCAGCTTTTCACCGCGGGTAGACACGAAGTAAAATACCATGAAGAAAATAATGGCAAAGATCATCGGCGTACCCAATCCTCCTTTCCGTATGATGGACCCTAACGGAGCGCCAATCACAAACAAAACCAGGCAAGCCATAGCCAGCGCAATTTTTTTATGCCACTCGATTTTATATTTCTGCAAGGTTTTTTGCTGTTCCGAGATATTGTTTTCATTCATCTCCATGCTGCTTTTGATGCCTTCCAGGTTGCTCAAAGCCCTGTCTTTTATTTGCTGGCGCGCGCTGTCGGGAATAAGCGCATCAAAGCTATTCGGATCTTTTTTTGCTTTTTTAACGGGAATCGCCGCAACGGAAACCGTGTCTTTTTTTGAGCTATCCACTTTTGCCAAAGCAGTATCGGAAGCGGTTTTTGATGTCGTGTCTTTCGTGGCCGTTTTTGCCAGCACCGAGTCGATCATGAACTTCGGCTTTTTGGCCGTGGCCCGGCTTCTTTTCTTTTGAAGCGTTTTGTTTTTTGCGGCGAGGCGGATGGAATCTTTTTTGGCCCTGGCTTTGTTCACCGAGTCCTTCGCCATTTTTACGGAATCCTTTTGGGGATTCATATACTGCGCGATATTCTTTTTAAAATTTAATATCGAATCGGGCACTTTTGTTTTTGTGACGCTGTCTCTGTAGTTCAAAACCGACAGCCCGGCCAGCATATTTTTCTGAAAATTTTCTTCAACATTATTATTAAACCGCGTCATGGAATCGATGGCCACATCCAGCTGCCGCATGTTGTACATCCGCTCATTATTCACATTGGCGCTGTCATCCGACTTGGTAAATTTAAAGGAGCTGATATCCATTTGCATCTTATACTCCTTAAACCCTAAGCGGATATATTCAGTAGAGGAATCCGCGCGGTTGCCGCGTTCCTGGTATTGCCAGCCGTTTTTAAAAACCACATCCAAAAAACGCTTGTCTTCCGAAGGTTTCATCACGCCGTCTTTAGCGATCAGGAAATTATCCTGCATGCGGTTACCGGCGTCCTGGTACACAATCACGTCTCTGATAATACTGTCGTTGGCTTCCTTTTTTCCGATTTTGATCGCAAACTTATCGATGCCATCAAAAAACACCCCTTCTTTAATCGCAAAAGCCGGCTTCGCCAAAACAATGTCTGCCAATAAAGTCCTTGATTTCAGGTTAGCAACAGGGATCACATAGTTGGAAAATAAAAATGCACCCAAAGCAATGCCGCTGGCCACAATGAATAATGGCCGCATGAATCGCAGCAGGGAAATACCAGCTGATTTGATCGCCACCAACTCAAAGCTTTCACCAAGATTTCCAAAAGTCATCAGAGAAGAAAGCAGCACGGACAGCGGAAGCGCCAGCGGAATAAGCGCCGCACTTTGATACCAAATGAAAGTTAAGATCGTTCCGGCATCCAGCCCCTTCCCTACAAAATCGTCGATCCACAGCCAGAAAAACTGCATGATCAGTACGAATAATGTAATAAAAAAGGTGGCCGTAAACGGACCAATAAATGCCTTTATGATTAACTTATCTAACTTCTTCACCTTTGTAATAGTATATCTTTACCAGATGCAATCCGCAAAAATACAGCTTTCAGCCGATCATATCGCCCTTGTTACCAATGCAGAATGGATTTTAACAAAGAATGAAATTCTGCTGCATATAAAAAAAGTTTTGGAAGGGCTTTATAGCTGGCAGCAACCCGTGTTGCAAGCCTCGTTGCTGCCCGCAGCAGTATTGAAAACAGGCGGAAAAATATCGCGGGGCGAAAACTACCTGGGTTTGCCCTGGCTCGTGTTAGACCATCCGCGTTGCTTTGCCAAATCTAATTTTTTTGCGATCAGAACTTTATTTTGGTGGGGAAAATATCTTTCGGTCACACTTCATCTGTCAGGAAAGTGGCAACAGGCTTACGCTCCATCGCTCACCGCTTCTTTCCATCAGCTTCAGGAAAAAGGTTTTTTGCTTTGTTGCAGTGGAGATGAGTGGATACACGATATTGGTAATGCGGCCTACCAACCTCTAAAGCATAGCGATGTTGAATCATTTGCAGCTGCCCTTCAAAAAGCACCTTTTCTTAAACTTGCTGCTTATGTAGATATCCGGGAAATAGAAGACGCGATGCCGACCCTTCAGGATCATTTTGCTTTTTTGGTAGGCATACTTGGTTCCGGGCAGGCTTAGTTGCCGAGGCGATGAAACAGGTCTTTTACCTGATAATCCCACAGCTGGCTTTGGTCTTTGATTTCTCTTTTTTCTGCGAAGTCAGTGATAACAAGAATGGTTTGATTCGTAATCTCCGATTTGTCAATTCGAAACTCAAAAAATTCTTCTTTGGGCGATCCTGTCCATTTGAAGCGGATAAATTTTTCTTCTTCCTGCTCCACAACTTCCGCCTCTTCGTACGTCCCGTTCCAGCCAAAATAGAACTTACCGTCACGGTCTTCCACGTGCTCAGCAAACCATTCTCCCAACCCGTTAGAAGTTGCTAAAAACTCATACAATATAGTTGGAGAGCAGCGAACGGGGTACTCCAAAGTGAATTTCTGTTTACTCATCTTCACGAAAAATTAATAATCAATAAGGCGCAATTATATAAAATTTATCAAACAAACAAAATTTATTTTTAAAAAGTTCAAACATCGGTATCAGATCCTCTGATATTTTTAATTACCTTTTGCTTGTTTTCGAACCGGCGCCTCTAAGCTTTTAGATGTTTTGCACCGCAGCTATAATTCCCATTCCATTTCCCGGCCCGCACAGCAGCAAGCTTCTTTTCATCTTGTCGACTATTCTTATCTTTGCACTCCGTTTTTAATAAAGAATATACATGTTTAGCAATCTTCAGGATAAATTAGACAGCGCTTTTAAAAACCTTAAAGGCCAGGGCCGCATCACCGAACTCAACGTCGCATCGACCGTGAAGGAGATCCGCCGTGCGTTGGTAGATGCCGATGTAAACTATAAAATAGCCAAGGATTTTACGGATAAAATAAAAGACAAAGCTGTTGGCGAAAAAGTGATTAACGCAGTTAGCCCCGGCCAGCTGATGGTGAAAATCGTAAAAGACGAATTGGCCGAACTCATGGGCGGCGAAGAAGCGCCTTTTAACGCCAAGGGAAATCCTGCCGTGATTTTGATTGCAGGTTTGCAGGGCAGCGGTAAAACCACTTTTAGCGGGAAACTGGCTAATTACCTGAAAACCCAGAAAAAGCTGAATCCGCTTTTGGTGGCTGCCGACATCTATCGCCCGGCCGCGATGGAGCAATTGCGTGTTTTGGGAGAGCAGATCGGTGTTGAAGTGCATATCGAGGCAGAAAATAAAGACGCAGTCAGCATTGCGCAGTCGGCTGTAGCTTCTGCCAAAAGTAAAAACAAAAATGTCGTTATCATCGATACAGCAGGGCGCCTTGCCGTCGATGAGCAAATGATGACCGAAGTCGCTGATATTAAAAATGCGGTCAATCCGCAGGAAATACTTTTTGTTGTGGATAGCATGACCGGCCAGGATGCGGTCAACACAGCGAAGGCTTTTAACGAGCGCCTTGATTTTAGTGGCGTCGTGCTTACCAAACTGGATGGCGATACCCGCGGCGGCGCTGCCATTTCTATCAAATACACGGTTAACAAGCCGATTAAATTCGTCAGCAACGGCGAGAAAATGGACGCGCTGGATGTGTTTTACCCCGAACGAATGGCGCAGCGTATTTTGGGAATGGGGGATATCACATCGCTTGTAGAACGCGCGCAGCAACAGTTTGACGAAGAGCAGGCGAAAAAGATAGAGAGCAAGATCCGCAAAAACAAGTTCGACTTTGCCGATTTCAAAGCCCAGCTTGAGATGATCAAAAAAATGGGTAATATGAAAGACCTGCTGGGGATGATTCCCGGCGTTGGCAAACAAATTAAAGACCTCGACATAAGCGACGACAGTTTTAAAGGCATCGAAGCGATCATTGATTCCATGACGCCTGCGGAGCGCGCCAACCCCGACCTCATCAATGGCAGCCGGCGCAAGCGCATCGCCACTGGTAGCGGCAAGGATATCGCAGAAGTCAACGCTTTCATGAAACAGTTTGAGCAAATGCGCGACATGATGAAAAACATGAACAAAATGGGCGCCTTTGGAAAAATGATGCCCGGCGGTTTGGGCGGCATGAAGCGCCCTTTTTAAGCACAGTTCAAAACTTTAAAACACAGCGGGCTGCTAAAAAAAGTGTAAAAAACATTTTTATTTTCATTTTATCAGACTTTCTGTACCAATTCCATAAAAGATTCTATACCTTTGACAGCCCAATTCGAAATATTTCGGTTGGGAATGTTAATAATTATTTTTTAAACGCCTTAAATTTCTATTTAAAATGGCAGCTAAAATTAGATTGCAAAGACACGGCTCTAAGAAAAGGCCCTTTTACTTCATCGTTGTTGCTGACGCCAGAAGTCCTCGTGATGGAAAATTCATCCAAAAATTGGGAACTTACAATCCACTGACTATCCCCGCTACTATTGAGCTGGATCGTCAAAAAGCTTTAGAGTGGTTGAACAAAGGTGCAACTCCAACTGACACTGTTCGCCGCATCCTCAGCTTTAAAGGTGTATTGTATCTGAAGCATTTACTACGTGGTGTAAAACTGGGCTTATTTGATGAAACTGCAGCAATGCAGAAATTCACCACTTGGAGTGCAGAGCACGAAGAGCACATTAAAAAACGCCAGCAGAAGGCTATCGAAGAAAGAAAAGCCAAACGCCGCGTGGCTAGTGCCGCTCCTCGCAAAGTTGCAGAAGTAGCTGAACCTAAAGCTGAAACGCCTGCGCCCGAAGCGAACGCTGAAGGTGGCGAAGCTTAATTAGCTTATGGATCAAAAAATTAAAAGCGACCCTGATGCATTTCAGGATCGCTTTTTTATTTTCGCTTATTTTTGAAAACTATGGCCCATACGCCGCAAACAGGTTTTATTAGTGTCGGAAAAATAGCAGCCTCCCACGGGCTGAAAGGCGAACTGGTGTTAATGCACGCCCTCGGCAAAAAATCGGCTTTGAAAGGCCTCGAAGCGCTTTTCCTTAAAGATAAAGCCGGCCACTTTTTACCCTGGTTTCTCGAAGCCGCAAAAATCAAAACCGACACAGAAACCTTTATTAAACTCGAAGGGATCGATACGATAGAAGCGGCCCGTACCATCGTTCAAAAAGAAGTCTGGCTGAAAGCCGCTGATTTCGAAAAATTCGTCGCCAAAAATGCCGTCATCAGCTTTATCGGCTACACCATCAAAAACGATGGTGAAACATTGGGAACCGTTGAGGAAATCATCGAGCAGCCCCACCAGGTATTGTGCAGGCTTCATATCAAAGGCAAAGAAGTGCTTATTCCATTACACGAAGAAACGCTGATCAAAGTGGATCATAAAGCAAAATTGCTGCTCGTGTCGCTGCCCGACGGGTTGCTGGATATTTATTTATCTTAAACTATGAATATCAAACAACATATCGCTCAGCATTTAATAGATGTGCATTGCGGCGGCAACTGGACAGAAGTTAATGTCGAACAAATTGTAAAGAGTACCCGCTGGCAGGATGCGGCTATTAAAGCGCCCTTTTCGCCCAACAACATGGCCATGTTACTCTATCATATTACCTATTGGAACCGGATCGTGGCCCAGCGCGGGCATGGCGTTTTTCCTGAGATAAACCGTGAAAACGGCATGAATGCGCCGATGATTGAAAATGAGGAAGAATGGGATAAACTCATCAAAGACAACAGGCTTTCCGCACACGAACTCGCAACCGTGATTGAAGGCTACGACATCGGCAACCTTTTCAGCCCCATCCTTTCGGGCCATAGCAGCGCGTATAAAAATTTTCAGGGCCAGGTAGAGCACGTCCATTATCATTTGGGACAAATGGTGATGCTTAAAAAATATCTGGAATCGCGCTAAAGACCGGCATTTCCCGAAGATTATTTCCCCGCTTCGCCAACTGCTTTTAACTTTGAAAAGTGAGCGCAGCCAAACCATATATCGCCCATTTCGACCTGGATTCTTTTTTCGTTTCGGTTGAACTTTTGCTACACCCCGAGCTAAAAGGAAAGCCGGTAATTGTAGGCGGATCGGCCAATCGCGGCGTCGTGTCGACCTGTAGCTACGAGGCCCGGAAATTCGGTGTCCATTCAGCTATGCCAATGGCTACCGCTATGAAACTTTGCCCGCAGGCCATCCTGCTAAAAGGGACTTATCAGCAATATAGCCATTACTCGAAAATGGTAACCGACATCATTGCATCGAAAGTGCCGCTTTTTCAAAAAGCTTCCATCGACGAATTTTATTGCGACCTAAGCGGCATGGAACGTTTTTTTAACATCAGCCAATACACGCAACAATTGCGGGAATTTATTATGAAAGAAACGGGGCTACCCATTAGTTGCGGACTTTCCTCTGCAAAGTTTATCAGCAAGATGGCAACTAATGAAGCCAAACCCAACGGATTTTTAGAAATAAAACACGGCAGGGAAAAAGATTTTTTATGGCCGATGGGCATTGAAAAAATAAATGGCGTTGGTAAGCAAAGCGAAGCCAGGCTCAAGGCTATTGGCCTGCATACGATCAAAGATGTTGCCCAAACACCGGTGGAAGTGCTCGAAAAAAAATTAGGAAAATGGGGGCGCGACCTGTGGCTGAAATCGCAGGGGATCGGCAGCGCAGAACTGGACGCTCAATGGATTCAAAAAAGCATGAGCCATGAAACGACCTTTCATGAAAACCAAACCGACACCGACTTTTTACACACCCAACTCGTTCGCCTTACAGAAAAAACGGCCTTCGACTTGCGGCAGGATGAAAAACTGACGGGATGCATCACGGTGAAAATAAGATATGCCGACTTTGAAACCACCAGCAAGCAGGAAACAATCGGTTTCACCTCGCTGGATGACGAACTCATTCGAAAGGCAAAAGAAATTTTCGACAAGTTTTACCAACGCGGACGCGCTGTGCGTTTAATAGGGATAAGGTTTAGCCAACTGATGGACACCGGCATGCAGATGAATTTATTTAACGATCAGCACACAAAGCTCAGTTTGTATAAAGCCGTAGACGATATTAAAAACCGCTTTGGCGACAAGTTAGTTTCCAAGGCGGCGGCCCAATCCCTTAAAAAGAAAAAAGAAAATTAATACTCCCGAAAGCCCCGGTCACCGTCGGGTTGTGCAACCGTTTGTCCTGCAAGTCTTGATAAAAAATAGTTTATTTGCATACGACTTCGTGCAGCTTCAAGCTGCATAAGTCTCAGTTAAACCCGATCAAACTTAATAAAATGAGATGAAACACACTTCCTGTTGCCGACAGGCGGGCATCTGATCATCAAATCCTTAAAAAAAGTACGAATGAATGAAAAATTTACACAGCGCATCGCGGATGAAATTGAAGCCATCAAAACATCCGGCCTGTATAAAAACGAACGTGTGATTAATAGCCCGCAGGGCGCCGAAATAGAGGTGAACGGAAAAACAGTGCTCAACTTCTGCGCCAACAATTATCTCGGCCTGTCTTCTCATCCTGATGTGATAAAAGCCGCTCATGAAGCCATCGAATCGCACGGATATGGCATGAGCAGCGTTCGCTTTATTTGCGGCACACAAGATATCCACAAGGAATTGGAACAAAAAATTTCTGAATTCCTGGGCACAGAAGATACAATACTTTATGCTGCAGCCTTTGATGCGAACGGCGGTGTATTCGAACCTTTATTCAACGACCAGGACGCCATTATTTCTGACACGCTCAACCACGCCAGCATCATTGATGGCGTTCGACTGTGCAAAGCCCAGCGTTTCCGCTACGAACATAACAACATGGAAGACCTGGAAGCCAAGCTACAGGAATCGGCGGGCTGTCGCAGCCGGATTATCGTAACAGACGGATCGTTCAGCATGGATGGCACCATTGCACAATTGGATAAAATTGTGGCATTGGCCGAAAAATATGATGCGATTGTGATGATCGATGAATGTCATTCATCCGGCTTTTTAGGCAAGACCGGCCGCGGCACGCATGAGTATCGCGGCGTGATGGGTAAAATCGACATCATCACCGGAACGCTGGGAAAAGCGCTGGGCGGCGCGTCGGGCGGTTTTACTTCCGGACGAAAAGAAATCATCGATATGCTGCGCCAGAAGTCGCGCCCTTATCTGTTTAGCAACACAGTGGCCCCTTCGATCGTAGGCGCTTCCATTGCGGTACTCAACATGCTCTCAGCGTCAACGCATTTGAGGGATAAGCTTGAATACAACACAAAATATTTCCGCGAAAAAATGACCGCTGCCGGCTTCGATATCAAACCTGGCGATCACCCGATCGTTCCGATCATGCTCTACGACGCAGTATTGGCGGCCGATTTCGCAGCCCGGCTTTTAGAAGAAGGCGTATATGTCATTGGCTTTTTCTTTCCGGTGGTACCCAAAGGCCAGGCGCGCATCAGGGTGCAGCTTAGCGCGGCGCACGAGCAGGAACACCTTGATAAGGCGATTGCTGCGTTTACCAAAATCGGCAAAGAACTCGGCGTATTGAAATAGCAAAAAAAATATTTACTTTCACCAATCGTGAGCATCATCAAAAACGGCTCACGATTTTTTTATTGATTTAAATGGATGTTTATGTTCCGGATTGCATTGTTTGGCGCACTGGTGTTTATGATTTCCTTATCGGCCGCGGCTCAAAAAACCGGGAACAACGCGAGCGGCGCCAAAACAGACAACAAAAGCCAGCCCGCCGATTTAAGCTTTGATCCAAACGCAACCGTGGTTACTCAACACACGGTTACCATCAACGAAAAAACCATTCCTTATAAAGCTACAACCGGCACGCTCCCTGTTTGGGATGAAAAGGGCAAAGCCATTGCAGGTATCTTTTTTGTATACTATGAAAGAACGGATATAAAAGATAAATCAACCCGGCCGCTGACGATTTCTTTTAATGGCGGGCCCGGTTCAGCGTCTGTTTGGATGCATATTGGCTATACGGGCCCTGTGTTTTTAAATATTGATGAAGAAGGTTATCCCGTCCAGCCTTATGGCTATACTCAAAACCAACATTCAATTTTAGATGCCACCGACCTGGTATATATCGATCCTGTCAACACCGGCTATTCAAGAATGGTGGGCAACCCGGGCAGGGATCTCTTTTTCGGCATTCATGCTGATATTAAATATTTGGGCAATTGGCTGAATAGTTTTGTAAACAAATATGACAGATGGGCCTCGCCAAAATTCCTGATTGGCGAAAGCTACGGCACGACAAGGGTTTCAGGCCTCGCTTTAGAATTACAACAGGCTCATTGGATGTATTTGAACGGCGTGGTGCTGGTGTCGCCCACCGATCTTGGCATCGAGCGGGGCACGGCTACCGATGCGGCTTTGATGCTTCCCTATTTTGCGGCGACGGCCTGGTATCACAAAAAGCAGCCGCAGGATCTGTTGCAAAAAAGCTTGGAAGAAATGTTGCCGGAAGTGGAGTTGTTCACGATGAATGAATTGCTGCCCGCTCTTAATAAGGGGAGTTTTTTAGATGCAGCTTCAAGAAAAAATATAGCAGCAAAAATGGCTCGTTACGCTGGCCTTTCAGAAAAAACCATCTTACAGAACAACCTGTTCATCAGCGCCAATCTCTTTTGGAAAGCGTTGTTGCGGGATGAAAGCTTTACTGTTGGCCGCCTCGATTCGCGATACAAAGGCATTGATAAAAAAGATGCCGGCGAAGGCCCCGATTTTAATGCAGAACTCACTTCCTGGTTGCACGCTTTCACGCCACCCATTAATATGTATTTAAAAAACGAACTCAATTATAAAACTGATTTTCCATACATGATGTTTGGCGATGTGCATCCCTGGGATAATAAAAATAACCAAACCGGAGAAAGCCTGCGAAAAGCAATGGCGATCAACCCCTACCTGCACCTGCTGGTACAATCCGGTTACTACGATGGCGCCTGCGATTATTTCAATGCCAAATATAATTTGTGGCAAATGGATCCTTCAGGTAAATTGAAAAACAGGATCAGCTGGGAAGGGTACCCCAGCGGCCACATGATGTATTTAAGAAAACAGGATTTGAAAACAAGCACCGACCATCTGCGCGCGTTTATAAAAAAGGCGGTCCCTCCGCCCGGCACTCCGGCCAAATACTGATCTGTGTTTCTTATTCTTTGCCCAACATATGATAAATGCCGGCGGCCCATCGTTTGGGCAGCGCCCTGAGTATGTTCGACATAAACCGGGAAGTTGTTCCCGGTACGATGATCATTTTCCTTTTCAAGGTCTTTTTAACGGCCACTTCTCCCACTCGCTCGGGCGACACTTCCATCAGATCGCCAAACCAACCCAATTGCTCCTTGGTATTTTTTATGATAGAAGGTTTCGTATAAACAGGCCCCGGTGCCAGGCAACTGACACTGATTCCTTTTTTCTTTAGCTGATATCGCAAAGAATAGCTAAAAAATGTTACGCCCGATTTGGATGCAGCGTAAGCATTTTTGATGGGAATCGGGCTGAACCCGGCCATGCTGCTGACATTCAATATATAGGAAGGGCTGCTCCTTTCGAGCAGCGGCAACAGGTGTTGCACCATGGCCATCGGCGATTCGAGGTTCACCCTAATCATATAGCGAATGCTGTCTGCGGGTAATTTGAGAAAATCGTTGGTTCCTCCCATGCCGGCGACGTTGCAGAGCATTTTCAACGGTAGTTTATTGGCTTCGCCCCATTTCGCCAAATGCGGCGCAACGGCTTCGTTGGTCAGATCAGCGGATAATACCTCAACCTGCACCCCGTATTTGGATTCCAGCGTTTGTTTAGCACTCAGTAATGGCCCCGGTGTTCGCGCAATCAGTACCAGGTTATAATTTCTTTTGGCGAGGGCTTCTGCAATGGCGTAGCCGATGCCCTTGCTTCCCCCCGCTACAATGGCGAAGGGCTGCTGGTTTTTGTATAAGAGTTTTTCTGGCAACTGTTGCGCCGACATTTTTGCCGGAAAGCATCCCATTAAAATAGCATATATATAGAACAGGATTTTCGCGCGACACGTGGACGCTGGCTTTTGTTTTGTCTGGTGCTGTAGTTTAAAAGTAGAGGGCATACTGGGCTTTTTGCAAATATTATGCTAGTTAAAGATTTCCATGGGGGAAGAGAATGGCATTTTTAGTCAGGAGAAATCGGTGTCGAGGTAGCGGATGAAATTAATTACAGGCATGTATCCATTTTTTCTATCCTTAGTATAAAGGGTGGATGAGACGCCTCAATGTGCCTTATCGGGTGTGTTAGAATTTTTGAAGGGGGGTTTCATGATATTAGTTACTTTTGTCGCCGCTTTCAATCGAAATGGATAATTTGATCGATCAAATTGATAAAACAAAACTGCCGCGGCATATTGCCATTATTATGGATGGCAACGGGCGCTGGGCGCAGGAGCAGGGCGAAGACCGGCTTTTTGGCCATTTTCATGGTGTGGAAAGCGTGCGCGACATTGTGGAGGGCTGTGCTGAAATTGGCGTAGCATATCTCACGCTTTATGCATTCAGCACCGAAAATTGGGACCGGCCGGAATATGAGGTGGTGGGCCTGATGGAATTGCTCGTATCGACGATCCGCAAAGAAGCGGACACACTTCGCAAAAACAATATCCGTCTGCACGTGATAGGAGATATGAGCATGCTTCCCGCTTATGCGCAACAGGAACTCAATGAAGCGCTGGACATCACTTCCGGTAATACAGGATTAAACCTCATTATGGCGCTAAGCTATAGCGGCCGGTGGGAACTTTTAAATGCCGTGAAAAGTATTGCCAATGAGGTAAAAAATGATCGGCTACAGGTAGAAGCCATCAACCAGGACACGCTTCAAAAATATTTATGCACCAGCGCCTTTCCCGATCCCGAACTGATGATACGAACCAGCGGCGAATACCGGATCAGCAACTTCCTGCTTTATCAACTCGCTTATGCAGAACTGTATTTTACGAATGTAAGGTGGCCTGAATTCAGAAAGAAAAATCTTTACGAAGCGCTTATCGACTACCAGGGGCGAGAGCGGCGGTTTGGCAAAACTTCCAACCAGCTGAAATCAGCGCCTTGACATTAAATGCGTTTTATCCTCATGGATCAAAGCCCTTGCTCTGGAATGCCTTCGGTGAAATGCATCACCGCTTCGCAGGCGGCAGGCTATTTTAACATGAGTTTTCCAATTTTTACCTTTAATTTGCCGCCGCAATGGGAATATGTGTAATAGCCTGGTGATGAATAATAACTTCCTGCTTTTGCAAAAACAAAATTGATTACCGATATTTAAATCCTTTATGCGTTTTTTTCTTTATAGGTTTTGTGCTACCATCTTATCTTTTACCGCGGTAAACTGTGTTTTTGCTCAAACGGATACCCTTCCCGGCCCGCTTTCGCCCGAAATGCAGGAGTGGCGCAACCCCACCCAGGCAAGGGATTATGTCATAGCCGACCTGACCGTTACAGGCGCCAGTTATCTGGACTCGACAATTATTCTTTCCGTAGCAGGTTTGCAAAAAGGCCAAAAATTCACCCACCCGGGCTCCGATATCTTTTCCCGTGCCATTCAAAATTTGTGGCGCCAGAAACTTGTTGCAGATATTCAGATTTATGTAACACACATTGTCGGAGACAATGTGAGCATTGAAGTAGCCGTAAAGGAAATGCCCAGACTGGGTGATTTCAAGTTTGAAGGCGTTAAGAAAACCGAGCAGGAAGAACTTGTCAAAAAAACGGCTATCGCCAAACAAACGACCATTCTTTCTGAAAATACGCGGCGCAATATTATCGACGTCGTTAAAGGGTTTTATGAGGAAAAAGGGTTTCATGGCGTGCAGGTCGATTTGATCGAAAAGCCAGATCCTGTTTTCAAAAACTCCAACGCCCTTACTATTAAAGTTAATAAAGGCAAAAGAGTAAAAATAGACGCCATTCATTTCTTTGGTAATGAAAAAGTAAGAAGTACCAAGCTGAAAAAACAAATGAAAGGCACGAAGGAAATGACTAAAATGACACTGTTTCCTTCTGATTATGTAAGCACTTACGGCCCGATCAACCATTATAGTTTTAACGAATACATGAACGATTGGGGCTTTTTGTCAGGAACTAAGTCGCTGGAAGTACTCGACCCCTATTTCAGGTTTAAATTTTTCTCTTCTTCTAAATTCAACCAGAAGAAATATGTCGAAGATAAAGAGAAGGTTTTAAGCTATTTTAACTCGAAGGGTTACCGCGATGCGCAAATACTGGCCGACACCCAGGTGATCAAGGACGATAAAATGTATATCGACATCAAAGTAAAAGAAGGGCAACAGTATTACTTTGGTAAAACCACCTGGAAAGGAAACTCGGTAGCGAGCGACACCTTGCTGAACCAGATTTTAAACATTCGCGAGGGGGATATCTACGACGCCAGCACTTTGAACAAGGCGCTGGGAATTGAACCCAGCCAGGACGCTGCTGATGTACAAACCTACTATCGCGACAAAGGATATCTTTTCATCCAGGTGACACCGGTTGAAATGGGCATTCGCAATGGCGACACTATTGATCATGAAATTCGCATTATCGAAGGGCCTCAGGCACGGATCAAGAAAATCAATATTGCTGGTAACGAACGCACCAAGGAGCATGTTATCCGCCGCGAAATGCGTACCTATCCCGGCGCGCTATATAGCCAAAGTGCTTTGATGCGTACTATTCGCGAGTTGAACGCCCTGAATTATTTTGAACAGGAATCGATCAACCCGCAGCCAATGCCCAATCAGAACGATGGAACGGTGGATATTAACTGGAACCTGAAAGAAAAATCTTCCGATCAGCTCGAGCTTTCCGCAGGCTGGGGCGGCGGTATCGGACTTACGGGTACGCTGGGCGTAACTTTTAATAATTTTTCTATTAAGAATATCTGGAAAAAAGAAGCCTGGGATCCATTACCCGTCGGCGATGGGCAAAAGTTGAGCCTTCGCGTGCAATCTAACGGCCGCGCCTTCCGCTCTTATAACTTTTCATTTACCGAACCCTGGCTGGGCGGCAAAAAAAGAAATTCTTTAATTCTTTCTTACAACAACAGTAAGTATTATAACCCTGATTTTACCAGCTTCTATTCCACGGGCAGATACCGCTATTCAAAAGACACATCTCTTACCGTAAATGGTTTTTCAATTGGGCTTGGTAAGCAGTTGAACTGGCCCGATGACTATTTTTACATGACCTACACGGCGGCGTTAACGCGTTATAATGTAAAAAATATGGGACGGGCTTATAACCTACCTTTAAACACAATGATTTCAAACAACCTGAGTTTGAAGATTGCCCTTCAGCGGAACTCCGTTTCAGACCCCATTTTCCCAAGGAGCGGAAGCGACCTGATGTTTAGCGTTCAGGCAACGCCGCCCTATTCACTTTTAGGCGGTGCCTCAGACCAGTATAAAAATGTGGAATACCATAAATGGCGCTTCAATTCTACCTGGTATGTGCCATTGGGGAGAGGAAAAGGCGAAAATAAAGACCGCCAGTTTGTACTGAAACTGGCTGCGAAATATGGTTTCATGGGTAAATATAATCCTGAGTTGAATTATTCACCATTTGAGCGCTTTCAGCTGGGTGATGCCGGGTTAAATAACACATTCTCCCTGACCGGTTTTGATATCATCGCGCACAGAGGTTACCCGATTTATAACACGTCTGATCCGACTATTAATCCTGACAATACCACTTCGCAGGATTTTAACAACTTCTTCATTATGTTCAACAAATACCAGGCAGAGCTTCGTTATCCCCTGGTCACCAACCCGAGCAGCACCATTTTTGGACTGGCTTTCTTCGAAGCAGCCAACGGTTGGAAGGACTACAAAGATTATAATCCGTTCAAGCTCCGTCGTAGCGTTGGTTTGGGTATGCGGTTCTACCTGCCTATGTTTGGCTTGTTAGGCTTTGACTATGGTATTGGCTTAGACCGACTGACGCCAGGTGGCGGCTTGAAAGGCGCTGGCAAGTTTACCTTTATGCTTGGCTTTGAACCCGAATAAGAAGCGGGGCGCCAGGCTGCCGGCCATTTAAACGCAACGAAAATACCTTCCGCAACGTCAAACACATAATCTCAAATTTAAAATTGATCAAATTTTAGTTATGCGAAAAATATTCCCCCTATTGTTGCTGCTAAGCTTTGCAACTACCTTTTCTTATGCTCAAAAATATGCGGTGATAGACACCAGATATATTTTTAGCAAAATGGCTGATTTTGAACAGGTTCAAAAACAGGTCGAAAACCAGGCTGCCACCTGGCAGAAGGAAATCGATACCAAACAGGCCGCGCTGGATAAGTTATACAATGACTACGAGGCCGAGGAGGCGATGATGAGCGACGACCTGAAAAAACAGAAAGAAGACGAACTTTTTAACAAAGAGAAAGAATTGCGCGACCTGCAGAAGAAACGCTTTGGTTTTGAGGGCGATCTGTTTAAGAAAAGACAGGACCTGATGGAGCCGCTGCAGAAAAAAGTAGCCGACGCTGTTAACAGATTGGCAAAAGCCAATGGCTACGATTTGGTATTCGATAAAAGTGAGGGCAAATCCATTATCTTTGCCGACCCCAAGCTGGATAAGAGCGAAGATATCCTCAGGGAAATGAGATTGAAATAAATTTTTTAAACAATAAACACAAAACTCAAAATGACCTACTGCTTACCATTTTAAAAAAGCAGTATTCGATTAGAGAGAGCTGAAAACGAAAAAAGAACAAATGAAACAGTTAAAATTTATCGCAGTTGCCTTAGGCGTTATTATGATGTGTG
Source organism: Niabella insulisoli (assembly GCF_039652435.2). Classification (GTDB taxonomy): domain Bacteria; phylum Bacteroidota; class Bacteroidia; order Chitinophagales; family Chitinophagaceae; genus Niabella; species Niabella insulamsoli. The sequence continues at coordinate 3,857,251 of NZ_CP190246.1, forward strand.
CATCTGCAGCCAATGCGCAGAAAATCGGTTACGTTAATGTTGATGCTTTGGTTTATAATCTTCCTGAGGCGCAGAAAACCCAACAGGATCTTCAAAAATGGCAGCAGGATTCAATCGGCGGCACTTATACAAGACTTTACCAGGAGTACCAGGAGAAGGACAGCGTTTTGAAAAAAACAACAACCGCTTCAGTTAAACAAGTTTTGGAGAGAGATTTAGCCCAGTTGGGAGAAACGCTTGGCAACTGGCAGCAAATTGCAGGTCAGGCTTCCCAGGCAAAGCAGGCGCAACTTTTTAACCCTCTTTACAAAAAAGTAATGGATGCGGTAAATGCATACGCAAAAGAAAAAGGTTATACTTATGTTTTAACGCAGGACGCTTTTGTGGTGGCGCCGGATAGTGATAATTTAAGCATTCCTATCGCTACCAAACTAGGAATTAAAGTTGATGCTAATGGCAACACGCCGGCAGCGGGAGCTTCACCAGCCGCAGGCAAATAAAATTTTATAAATAATGCTTTTAAGCCGCCCAATTCAGGGCGGTTTTTTATTTTTGGGATCACAACAGATAAGCGATGCAAGAAGCTGCTCCCATAGGTGTGTTCGATTCGGGTTATGGCGGGTTAACCGTTCTGAAGGAGCTCGTCGCGCAGCTTCCCGAATATGACTTCATGTATCTCGGCGATAACGCCCGTGCGCCCTATGGCACGCGCTCTTTCGAAACCGTTTATCAATATACGCTCGACGCCGTTAAATGGTTTTTCGCGCAGGGATGCCACCTGGTTATGCTCGCCTGCAACACGGCTTCTGCCAAAGCGCTTCGAAGCATACAACAGAACGACCTTCCGACGCTCGCACCAGATAAACGGGTTTTGGGTGTTATAAGGCCCAGTACAGAAATAATCGGCCAATATTCCGAAACAAATGAAATTGGCATTTTGGCCACAAAAGGTACGGTAGCCTCAAACTCCTATCCTATCGAGATAGAAAAATTTTTTCCTGCCATCACTGTTTACCAGGAAGCCTGCCCGATGTGGGTGCCGATTATCGAAAACAATGAAATGGACAATGTAGGAACGCATCATTTCATTAAAAAGAACCTCCATCACCTGTTTCAAAAAGGCGATAATATCGATGTGGTTTTACTGGCTTGCACCCATTATCCGCTGATGCGCAAACAAATAGAGGAATACTTACCTGTGGCGGTGAAACTACTTTCGCAGGGTGAAATTGTGGCGCGAAGCCTGGCCGACTACCTAAAGCGCCATCCTGAAATGGATGAAAAATGCAGGAAAACGGGGCAGCTCACATTTTTTACAACCGACGCCACCGAAGATTTTGATGAGAAGGGATCTGCTTTTTTTGGCCAGGCGCTGGCCAGCCAGCATGTTTCACTATAAATGCTTAAAGTTTTCTCAGTTTCACTTTTCCACTTTTAAACTTTTCCCTACCTTTGCCGTCCTTTCACAGGCAGGAGATGTGGTGATCTTCTGTGAAGAAAATTAAACCTGCATGTTCTCCCATGCTATTAATTAAAAAAGTGGAAAATTAAGATATTGTGAAATGGGCCATAGGTATGCTAAGTAGATCAAAAGAATAAGCATATTGGCGCATTCCTTGTCTGCCGAAGGGCAGGCCTGCCCGAAAGTTCAGGCGGGCATCTGACCACAAAAAATAAAAAAATACACAGATGAAACGTACTTTTCAACCACACCGCCGTCGTCGTAAAACTGTTCATGGTTTTCGTAAACGTATGCAAACCGCTAATGGCCGCAAGGTGTTGGCAAGCCGTCGTGCAAAAGGCCGTAAAAAACTTACTGTGTCTGACGAAAGCAGACTGAAGTAAGGTTTTTTCACAGCTCAAAACTCTTTATAGTAGCTCCGCATTTAGCGGGGCTATTTTTGTTAGCGGGAATTTTAAAAAACTAAGGGAAAAGTATAAATTTATATTACCTTTGGTAAAAAGGTATACCATGGCTAACAAACGAAAAAAAAATTATCCCAAAAACCAGGAACCGCCGCAGCAGTTACAGGATCCTGAAGTAGCTTATATCACCAGCGGGCCGGCCAATCCGTTTATTATCATTGCCGGGAAATCAAAGAAGGCAGAATGGCAAATGACGGCCGTAGAAAAAATGGATATGGTTAGGGATGGCATCAGCAAAAAAAATCTGGAAAGTCTGAAAATTAAGGCCAACCTCGATTACGACAAGCTCTCCACGCTTCTTTCAACCACTCGTGCTACACTGATCAACAAAAAAGGTTCAGAACATTTTAATACTGCGCTCAGCGAAAGAATCGTAAGCATTGCCGATGTATATTCGTATGGTTACGAAGTTTTTGATGATGAAGAAAAGTTTAATGAGTGGGTGTTCAGGCCCAACAGAGCTTTGGGTGGCAAACAACCGTTCGAGCTTTTAAACAATCAGTTTGGCCGCGAGGAAGTGAAAAACCTCATCGGCCGGATTGATTATGGCGTTTATTCTTAAAGCTGTTGCATGTTAGTGTACCGAGTGAGTAAAACGAAATATGCGGCGGACCTAAAGGGAGAAGGAGCGCGTTTGTGGGGAGGCCGGTGGAACCACAGAATGGTAGGTTGCCTTTATACGTCAGAAAGCCGTGCCCTTGCGATTTTGGAGTATACTGTTAACATTAGCCTCGATGATATTCCGCGTGCTTTGAGCCTTGTGACGATCGACATCCCGGATCAAAAAATAATGGTTTTGAAGGAGTCCGCATTACCCGGAGACTGGAAAAGTATTCCCGCGCCATCCTCCACAAAAGATTTTGGTTCTGATTTATTGCTGGCTGCGGATCAGCCGGTAATTAAAATACCTTCGGCGGTCCTTCCATCTGAGTATAACTATCTTTTAAACCCCCGGCATGCGGAAAGCGAAAAATTTAAAATTAAAGATATCGCCGATTTCGTGTACGATGTCAGAATAAAACAATCTTGAACAACCGTCTTTATACTTTTCCCAAACCGCAGCGGCTGAAGAGCCGGAAAAAGCTTCAGCAATTATTTGCTGAAGGCAAATCGGTGCGAACCGACCAGGTCAGGATCGTTTATCTAAACGAAAAAAACGGCCTGCCTGAAATCAAGTGCGGCGTAGGGCTTACCACAAAATTTTTTAAAAAAGCCGTTGACCGAAACCGGATTAAAAGGCTTTTGAGAGAAGCCTATCGGTTGCAGCAAGCCTTGCTCGAACCTCCTCACGGCTCGCTGTCCATTTTCATTCTATTTACCGGTAAAGTATTGCCCGACTACGCAACGATTTTCAAGGATGTTGGGTTAGCTTTACAAAAATTGCAGAAAGCTTTAAATGCGGCAAATATTAAAAATACTTAGCTGGCCTTTCATTGCCCTGATCAAAATATATCAGTGGGTTATTTCGCCGTGGTTGGGGCCCAAATGCCGCTACACGCCCACTTGCTCTCATTATGCGCTGGAGGCTTTTAGAAAACATGGCGTTTTTAAGGGTTTTTGGCTTGCTGTAAAAAGAATTGCCAGATGCCACCCCTGGGGCGGAAGCGGCTATGATCCTGTGCCTTAGTTTTAAACTTAAAATCTTTTAAATGGTTAGCGGTATCGGACTGGATGTAATCGAAGTAGAACGGGTTCAACAAAAAATTGAAAAGGAACAGGGCTTTCGCGAGCTTGTTTTTGCGCCGGAAGAAATAGCCTATTGCGAGCCCAAAGCTCATAAATATGAACATTATGCGGCGCGCTTTGCCGCAAAAGAAGCTTTTTTTAAAGCGCTTGGTACCGGCTGGGCCAATGGCACGGCCTACAATGAGATTCTGATTTTAGGCGATGACGCCGGCAAGCCGGAGCTCCATTTGAAAGGCGAAACCGCAACCACATTGGCACATATCGCGCTTAATCAAGTGAAAATATCCGTCAGCCATTTAAAAAACATTGCTGCCGCAGTTGTCGTCATAGCATCCTGACCTTGTCAAAACGCTAATTACCGCCTTCTTTCTTTTTTTGTTGTCCCTGCGCCGGCGGCCGATTATGCTGCCCCCTGCGCCCCTGCTGTGGGCGGTTTCCTTTGTTGGATTTTTGCTGGCCCTGGCCATCCCGGGGCTGTTGTGCCTGGTTGCCGCCCTGGTTTGATCTTGATGATTGTTGTGGCCCACCGCTTCTTCTCTGCTGCTTGCGCTTTTTATCGGCACGCTCAAGCGCACGCAGCGAGGTTTGCCCCACGACATCTACAAAAGAAGGCTCTACCTCACGCTCTTTGGTCGACACCAATTCAACCGCTTCCAGCTCTTCGGGTTTGATATGCTGGCGATTAAGAGATTTAATCTTTTTAACGCGTTCGATCGTTAGCGGGTATTGCTTATTGCTGTCGGGAAGCGAATACCACATCAGGTTTTTGAAAATATCTTTTTTTACGAGATAAGCACGCCCCTTCGCTACTTCGAGCTGGTCGCAATCGTTGGGAAAACCCTGCAGCGCGTCTAAGTAAGTGTCGAGCTCATAATTCAAACAACATTTCAGGCGACCACATTGGCCGCTAAGCTTGGTTTGATTGATGGACAGGTTTTGATAACGGGCAATCGACGTATTTACCGATTTAAAATCAGTGAGCCAAGTGGCGCAGCAAAGCTCTCTTCCGCAGCTACCGATGCCGCCCACTTTTCCTGCTTCCTGGCGGGCACCGATCTGGCGCATTTCTACTTTTACTTTAAATTCGGTAGCGTAAACTTTGATAAGTTCCCTAAAATCAACGCGCCCGTCGGCGATATAATAAAAAGTCGCCTTTCTTCCGTCTGCCTGCATTTCCACCTGGCTAATCTTCATATCGAGCCTTAGCTGCCGCGCAATGGCCCTGCTCCTGATCACTGCTTCCGGCTCCCGCTGTTTGTTTATTTCCCGCTGGTCAAGATCGCGATCCGTTGACAGGCGCAGCACTTTTTTCATATCGGGATTTGCCTCTTTCACACCGTATTTTTTCATCTGCAGGCGCACAATTTCGCCGGTCAGGGAAACCTCGCCTACATCAAAACCGCTTACGCCTTCCACCGTTACCAGATCTCCTTTTTCAAAAAAATGGACGGTCGTGTTTCTAAAGAAGTCCTTACGGGTGCCTTTATTGAAACTTACTTCAATAACATTGCAGCCGCTATCAACGTCTGCAATGGGTAAGTTTCTCAACCAATCATAAGTATTCATTCGATTGCAGCCTCCGGTGCTACAGCCACCATTGCTTTTGCAACCTCCAGGTTTGCTACCATTGGCAGTGCCACAACTTGTACAACCCATTGTTTGTAATATGCTTTAAAAAACGAGAAAGTGTTGGGGGAAATATGGCGTATGCAAAACAACGGCAAAGAGGCCGTTGTTATTCACTTATGATAAAAAACTGAAAATCAGTTTATTAAAAAATCTTCATGAAAGAAGAATAAAAATCATTTCGCTCCCATTTCCAAAACCCCACTATTCGTTTGCTTCTAAAAATTCAAAAATCGCCCCGGTTTCCGATCGCCTCAATCAATCAAAAATACAACATTGTGCTGAATGATATGATAAATTTTAATGGTCAGTGCCATAAACAACATCTTGCCATTGGCATTTCGCTCAATATAATAAGTGGCTTTGTCTAATTCTTCGATAATGGCCTGCTGCTTTTCTATACTGGTGATGCGGTTGAGCCGCAGCGCAAAATCGCGTTCACTTTCGGGATATTGTTCCGCCAGGTCGGGTATGACCCTCAAACGCAACGCCGTTCGAAGCAGGTGATTGAAATATCTTAAAAATTGCTTTTGCCCCTCGCGCCCCAACTGGCCTGCCTCTTCCACCCATTTTGACTGAGCCACGGGGCCGGTTTTCATGATACTGTTCAGCCAGTCTCGCAACAGCCTTTGCCAGTCTTCATCAGAATGCTGCAAAATTTGCATCGCTTCCCGGTAGTTCCCTTCCGCAAGCGCAGCCACCCGCATGGCGGTTTCTTCGTCGGCTTTATTCCGCGTTACTAAAGCATTCCTGATTTCTTCGTCTGACGGTTGGGGTATTTTGATCAGCTGGCACCTGCTCAGTATAGTTTGCAGAATCTGGCTCTCATTTTCCGCGACCAGCAGAAAAACGGTTTTTGCCGGTGGTTCCTCAATCAGTTTCAACAGTTTGTTGCCTTCGGCGCCAAGATACTCGGGCAGCCACATGACCAATACCTTGTAGCCTCCCTCAAAACTTTTCAGATTGAGTTTTCTGATGATATCATTACACTCGTGGGCAGTGATATTACCCTGTTTATTTTCAGCCCCGATAAATTGTAGCCAGTCGTACACATTGCCGTAGGGATAAGCTTTAATAAAAGAACGCCATTCAGTGATATAATCCGTGCTTACGGGCGGCGTGCCTGCTTTCCGGGTCACCACGGGATAACTGAAATGTATATCGGGATGAACCAGGTCGGCTGCTTTTTGACAGGCTGCACAAACGCCGCAAGCGGCGTCTAATTTTACAGGTGCTCCATCATCCGGGCTTTCGCCGCCGCCAAACAAAGAGGGCGCGTCGGAGATGGCGGGGCGGTTTACCTTTTCACAAACAATATATTTTGCAAAAGCCAAAGCAAGCGGCAGCGCGCCGCTGCCTTCTTTACCCAGAAAAAGCATCGCATGCGCCAACCGGTTTTCCTGCATCAATTCGGTCAACTCTGTCTTTAACTGTTGCTGGCCGATAACATCTGTAAACTGCATGCTGCAAAATACGGTGTTTCGGCAATACAACAGGCGCCTGGCGGCTATTCGTCATTTTTTATCGTGTTAAACAAATTTTAAGGTAATTTGTCATATCTAATACGTTTATTATGAAAATCGAACAAATATATACCGGCTGCCTTGCCCAGGGCGCTTATTATATCACTTCTGAAAAAGAAGCTGCAATCATTGATCCGCTGCGGGAAATTGAGCCTTATATTGCCCGGGCCAAAAAAGACGGCGTAACGATCCGGTATATTTTTGAAACGCATTTTCACGCTGATTTTGTCAGCGGGCATATTGACCTGGCGGCTCAAACAGGCGCCCAAATCGTTTTCGGGCCAACCGACGCGCCTATCGGCTACGATGCGCTGATTGCGAAAGACGGGCAGGAATTTGATCTCGGGAAGATAAAATTGCGCCTGATTCATACGCCCGGCCACACGTTGGAAAGCTGCTGCTATCTTTTGCTGGATGAAACCGGTAAAGAAAAAGCGCTCTTCACAGGCGATACTTTATTTATTGGCGACGTAGGCCGCCCCGATTTAGCGCAAAAAGTGGCGGCTGACCTCACCCAAGAAAAACTTGCGGGGATGTTATTTCATTCGCTGCGCAATAAAATCGCTCCCCTGCCGGACAACGTGATGGTTTATCCTGCTCATGGCGCCGGAAGCGCTTGTGGTAAAAATATGAGCAAAGAAACCAGCGACACCCTGGGAAATCAAAAGCGCACTAATTATGCGCTCAATATGGCGCTAAGCCAGCAGGAGTTTGTAAACCAGGTAACGGAAGGGCTCACTGCGCCGCCACAATATTTTCCGCAGAATGTGAAAATGAATATCGAAGGCTATGACAATTTTAACGAGGTGCTGGAGCGCGGCACTCAGCCTTTAACACCCGAAGCCTTTGAGGCGGCGGCCAATCACACGGGCGCTATTATCCTTGATACGCGCAGCGCAGCAGACTTCTCCGAGCGGTTTATTCCCAATTCTATTAATATTGGGATTGATGGAAGCTTTGCCGTCTGGGTAGGCACTTTGATCCCAGATGTAAGACAACCGTTGCTGCTCGTGACCGATGAAGGGCGCGAAGAAGAAGTGGTAACGAGGCTTTCGAGGGTAGGCTACGATAATTGCCTGGGTTATTTGCAAGGCGGTATTGAGGCCTGGAAAAAGGAATTAGATCATATTCAAAACATCGACGCAAGGTCGTTGTCAGAAAAAGAAAATCCTTCTATTATTGATGTCAGAAAAGAAAACGAATTTGAGGAAAGCCATATTGCGGGAGCGCAAAATTTTCCGTTAGATTATATTAATGATCATTTTTCGGATATCGATCGGAATGAAACACAATATATTCATTGCGCCGGAGGATACCGCTCCATGGCTTTCGCGTCTATTTTAAAAGCACGCGGGTTTGAAAAAGTGGTAAACGTTACCGGCGGCTTCAAATCCATAAAAGAAAGCGAAGCCTTCAAGATTACTTCGGGTAAAAGCCATCAGCATTAATTATCCCTCTGACGCAAATAATCCATCAGGTTTTCCGATTCCAGAACCGGCTTACCGCTTACATCTTTAACATACCAATAGATCCAGGAAACGATGGCTTCATTCGTTTCTAAAAGCGTGGCGTCGACCAGCGAACGGTTATAATAGATATCTTCCCCGTCATCCGGGTAAAGGCCTTCATAATCGTCTAACTGCGCTAAAATAAACGAAAGTTCCTTGGGGTTTTTGATTTCATAAAGTTCACCTTTGATAAACCGCCCCGTGTCGATAGCCGTTCCCACGGGGAAAGTGCCCATATCATAAATAGTTCCTTTGACCTGCGCGGGGCCTTTCAGCCGGAAATAGCGGGAAAGGTATTCGTAGGCCGGGCTTTTGAACCCGCTTAAAAGCGATCCATACACAAAAAGAAAATGACTGTGTGTTTGCATAAAGTTATTGGTAGCCAAATTTAAAAATTACCGGCGACTAGCAAAACAAATCCTCAAGTGCTCTATCACATGCCGTCTATTATTCAGCATTCGCCGGCGGCGTGTCTTTATTTTCCTCGATGGGTAAAATTGCGTTAGGATCCACATCTCCGCTTGTTGTTGGCAGCACCACTTCAGGCAAAGTTTTCTTTTCCTCAAAAGGCCTTTTACCAATTAATCTTTCCAAATCGTCTTTAAACAAAACTTCTTTTTGCAACAATTCTTCAGCGATAATCCGCACTTCCTCTTTCTTTTCCTCGATCAACGCTTTCGCACGCGCATAAGCTTTGTCAGAAAGTTTTTTCACTTCTTCATCAATCAGCTTGCCGGTTTCTTCACTATAAGGTTTATGAAAACCGTTTTCGTTTTGCGGATCGTAGAAAGAAATATTACCTATGCGTTGGTTCATACCGTAAACGCTTACCATTGCGTAAGCCGTGCGGGTTACCTGTTGCAAATCGCTGAGCGCGCCGGTTGATATTTTTCCAAAGAAGGTTTCTTCACTGGCTCTTCCGCCGAGCGTCATGCACATATCGTCTTCAAGCTCTTCGGTGAGCGTAAGGTATTTTTCTTTAGGCAGATATTGCGCAAATCCCAAAGCCGCCGTCCCGCGCGGAACGATTGTTACTTTCAGCAGCGGATGAGCGTGTTCCAAAAACCAACCTGTAACCGCGTGGCCTGCCTCGTGATAGGCGATAACACGTTTTTCGTCGGGTAGAATAATTTTGTTTTTCTTTTCCAGTCCGCCAATAATACGATCAATTGCATCGTTGAAGTCCTGCATTTCCACGTCCTGCTTGTCTTTTCTCGCAGCGATCAAAGCCGCTTCGTTGCAGACGTTCGCGATATCGGCCCCGGCGAAGCCCGGTGTTTGAGCCGCCAGTTTGTGAATATCCAGGTTTTTTGACGTTTTAATTTCTTTGAGATGCACTTTAAATATCGCTTCGCGGCCGGCAAGATCGGGTTTGTCGATAGAAATCTGCCGATCGAAGCGGCCCGGCCTCAGTAACGCCGAATCTAACACATCCGGCCTGTTGGTTGCGGCCAGCACGATAATACCTGAATCTGTTCCAAACCCATCCATTTCCACCAGCATCTGGTTGAGCGTACTTTCGCGCTCATCGTTGCTCATCATGGCGTTTTTGCCGCGCGCACGACCGATGGCGTCTATTTCATCAATAAATATCACACAAGGCGCCTTTTCGCGCGCCTGCTTAAACAAATCTCTTACGCGGCTGGCGCCCACACCTACAAACATTTCCACGAAATCGGAACCACTAAGGCTAAAAAACGGCACCTGCGCTTCCCCTGCCATTGCTTTGGCCAGCAGGGTTTTACCGGTTCCCGGAGGCCCTACCAATAAAGCTCCCTTCGGAATTTTACCGCCGAGGCTGGTATATTTTTTTGGATTTTTTAGAAAATCAACAATTTCCATCACCTCGCCCTTCGCTTCGTCGAGCCCGGCCACATCGGCAAAAGTGATATTGACTTTAGTGCCTTTGTCGAACAAAGTCGCTTTAGATTTTCCGATGCTGAAAATGCCACCCGGGCCGCCTGCACCGCCGGCGCCACCGCTCATTTTACGCATGAGTAAAATCCACACACCTAATAATAGCACAAAAGGAAGCAGGTAACCAATCGCTTTGCCGAAAAAGTCGCTTTCCGGATCGACGTCTGACTCCGGCTTTTTTACTTCAGGATGATCCTTAAAAAAAGTGCTCATCCGTTCTGGAAAACGTTCGGGGTCAGAAATTTTAAAATAATATTGTGGCTGCTGCTCCTGGCTTCCGCCAATAAGCGATTTATCGTTGTCGGCGGCAGTTTTTGCAGAATCGCGCAAATCCCAAACCCGCACCATATTGCGATTATCCACCAACACGTATTTACCAACCTTGCCCTGAATGATTAAAGTTTTGAATTCATCTTCCGTAATTCTTTTTGAAGATGAACCAAGGGGATTAAAAAGCTGAAAGGCGAGCATGATCGCCAAAATGATGATAAAAGCCCAATAACTTCCAAACCTGGGCGTTTTTCTAGGTTCCCCGGGCGTATTGCTTTTATTATTAGTATTAAAAAACGGATTATTTCTCTTTTCCTGCTTAGCCATTTCTTGTGTTTGATATATAAGGCGTAAACCCTCTAAATTGTTTATGAACTATTTATAAAATTATGGATGCTCAGACACCGCGGCGTCGCTCCACATTTCTTCGAGATTATAAAATTTCCGGCTTTCAGGATGCATTACATGGACAACAATATTCACGAAATCTATTAATACCCATTGCAACCCCTGAAAACCTTCTTTATGAAAGACGTTCTCCCCGCAATTTTCCTTTACGCGGTCTTCAACATTGTCGGCAATGGCTTTAACCTGAGGCTGGCTGGGCGCTTCACACACAATAAAAAAATCGGCAACCGCCTCGGGGATTTTCCGCAGATCGAGGGCAACCACTTTTTCACCCTTTTTTTCATGAATGGCGGCGAGGATGGTTTTGAATAATTTTGAATTTTTAGAAAGTTTTCCAGAGCCGGAATTTTTTCTTTTTGCCAAAGAAGCCAAAGGTTCCAATATAAGATGTGATTTTAATTAAAATAAAACATTTGAAATAAAGGGAAAACAGGAAACTACGACGCAATGACAGTTGTTTACAACGCATTTGGCTGAAGTTTGCCTATTCCTTGTTTAATTTGCTCAAAAATAACGAATCTTGGCACAACAATCTGTAGATAATTGGGCTTTTCCGCCGATAATCGAACTTTTAACAATAGACAGCACCAATAATTATGCCCTGACGCTTTTGAAAGAAATGAACCTGACGAGCCGGCAGGAAATAAAGCATGGCGCGGCCGTTTTCGCGCACGACCAGTTTGCCGGAAAAGGCCAGCGCGGCAAAACCTGGCATTCGAAAGCGGGCGAAAATATACACTTAAGCATCATTATCGATCCGAAAAAAATTGGCCTTCAACGCCAATTTTTACTTAGCGCGATCGTTTCGCTGGCGGTGAGGCGGTTTTTTGAAAAATACGCGCAAAGCGATATATCTATCAAATGGCCCAATGATATTTTTTTCCGGGACAGAAAAGCGGGCGGCATCCTGATTGAAAACCTGATCAGCGGCGCGGATTGGAAATGGGCCGTGGTGGGTATAGGACTTAATATCAACCAGGTCGCCTTTGCATCAGTGACCGACCGGCAACCGGTTTCGCTGCGCCAGATAACCGGGAAACAATTCGACTGCCTGGCATTGGCCGAAGAATTGAGAAACGATGTTATGTGCTTTTTTGAAAAAACGGTGAGCGAAACTTCAGCGCAAACACTAATGGAAAACTACAACCAGTTTCTTTATAAAAAGGGCGAAACGGCATGTTTTGAAAAAGATGGCGAACGGTTCGAAGCAATTGTTAAAGCGGTGTTGCCCAGTGGGCAGCTGGTACTTCAAACGGATATGGACCTTCCATTTGAATTTGGCGAAATCAACTGGGTGCTCTAAAAAACTGAAAATTACATCGCGCCCGTGGCCGCTGCATTTGCTGCCTGCACAGCGCCAGCTTCCGCACCACTGGTGGCAAGTCCCTCGCCCGTCATGTTCACAAAAGCATAACCCCAGCCTTTTAGTTCGTTTTTCCAAACGAGCGAACCATTCTCGGCATTCAGGCATACCACAATTCCTGAAACCGCAACATAAAGTTTCGACCCTTCGAGCGCCAACTGGCCGACCGCATAGCTGGTCGTGGTTTTTACATATTCCTTAAGCTTCACCTCCCAAACGATATCCCCGCTTTTCTTGTCGAGCGCGGCCACGCGGCCATTGCTGTAAATAAATAATTTATTGTCGATCCTCATAAATATTTTTTTTATTTACCAAGCTTTTTCAACAGGATCTCCGGCTCGTTGGTGGTTATAAAATCGATGCCCTGCGCCAGAAAGTCATCCATTACCTGCTCATCATTTACCGTCCAGGCATTGGTTTTAACGCCCAGTGTTTTCGCGGTTTTGATCCAGTTTTTATTCTTTTGAAAAACACTGAAATGGTAATCAGCGTCCAACCGGTCGGCCTTTAGTTTTTCCGGCGAAGCGTCTCCATTCAAATACTGTACAGGAGCTTTTGGTTCCAAAGCGCGGACCTTTTTGCATACATCATAATCAAATGCGATATAAGCGGTTTGCGCCTGCCCGTTAAGGCTTCTAACTAATTCCACTACTTTGGTCGCCAGGCGCAGCGACCGTTCTTTGCTGACTTTTGAAGTTTTTATTTCAGCCACCATAACCGTTTTCTTTTGGCTATAGCCTTCTTTCAAATAGGCTTCCAGTGTGGGAATTTTTTCGCCGTTTTTCATACGCTTGGCGAGCAATTGCTTATAAGTGCTTTGCTCAATATGCATCCCCATAAAATCGTGGTCGTGGTTTACGACCAAAACTTCGTCGCTGGTCATGTGAATATCAAACTCAGTTCCGCCACAGCCCAGCGCTATAGCGGCTTTCAGCGAGGCGATGGAATTTTCTGGCACGCCGGTGTTTTTAAACGCGCCCCTGTGGGCAATGACTTTGTTGGAGAATGACACAGTGGATTGGGTTGATTGACGGGCGGGCGCACAGCTGTAAAAATACATAGCAAGGGCTGCAAGCGCGAGGAAGACTTTATTCATCCGACTAATTTATAAAAAAGAAGGGAAATATCTGGAAGTAATCATCGTTACCTTATTGTTTCTTTTTCACTTCAGTTTGAAACGGTTGGTAATTTCCTCATCCGTTTCTGCGGCCCGCGCCTCACATTCCAGTCCGCATTGATAATACCCCACTTTAAAGGTCTGCCAGAGATAGGTTGCTATAAAGCGAAGAAACCCCAGCCTTTCATATTGCTCGATATGCTTCAGCTCGTGTCGCAGCCATTTTTCGTTAGCCAAAAACACTGCTTTCGAAACGCCATGAAGGTGGATGCGGTTTCCCAATACGATGGCAGCATTGCTGCTTCCAAGTTTGCGCGCCGCTATTTTTGCCACCAAAGAATTTTCTTTTATGCTGAACTGCTTCATGCTGCCGGCAAAGTTAACTGCAAACAAAACGGCTTTCAAAAATTTGAAAGCCGCCGATTATCCTGATCGTGTTTATTTTTTTACGCCTCTTTAACCAGTTCTACATTCGCTACCAGCTTTACGTCGTCGCTTACAGCGATTCCGCCCGCTTCTGTTACAGCATTCCAGGTGAGACCAAATTCTTTGCGACTGATTTTCGCTGCCACCTCAAAGCCGGCTACCGTTTGGCCATAAAGGTTGGGCCCAATCCCGCCATGTTCTACCTGCAGCGTTACCGGCTTGGTGATGCCTTTCAACGTCAAATCGCCTGTCACCTTATAATCGCTACCGTCTTTTTCCACTTTAGTTGAAACAAAACTTAACGTCGGAAATTTTTCAACTTCAAAGAAATCGGCACTTCTCAAATGAGCATCTCTGTCGGCCACGCCGGTGTCAATACTGCTGACATCCGCAGTAAAGGAAATTTTTGCGTCAGAAAAATCCTCCTGACTCGCTTCCAATGTTCCTTCAAAGGTTTTGAATTTGCCGGACACGGTTGAGATAACGAGGTGCTTTACTTTAAATCCGATGTCTGAGTGCATCGTGTCTATTTTCCAAGTTGCCATAAATTTTTTTTTTTAATTAATAGCGCAAAGCTAAAGCCCGATGTTTCAACACCCATTAACATAGATTAAGTTTCCGCTTTTTCTTCTAAAAAAGCAACGGGCAGGTGCAGCCAATAACCTCATGCGGTTGCGATCTATGCTAAGGCCCGGTTCAAAAAATTGTTGAGAGGTTGCAGGGTTTCGAAAGCAGCGCCGACTTTGGTCAACAGTTTTTTACTCGTCAGATCTGCGTCAGGCACGGCCATGATACCCACAAAGCTTTTGTGTTTTAAATATGCTGCTGCCGGATTATCGGGCTCATATCCCTTGGGTACACGCTTCAACAGTTGCCCATCTTCTGAAGCCAGCGGGCCATAGGTAGCTTTAAATTTTTTTGCTAAAATGATAGCCTCGAACTCGGGCAGGTTATAGTCGATTTCCTGCCTGACTTTTGCAAGCATATCAGCCGGTGGCTGCCACATACCACCGCCGGTAAAGCTGGCGCCGGGTTCCAGATGAAAATAATAACCTGCAGTCATTGACTTTTTACCCTCACTATTGATGAATGCGCCGAAGTTGGTTTTGTAAGGCGTTTTATCTTTAGAAAAACGTATATCACGATTGATGCGAAACATACAATCTTTTGCTTTGAGATGGGCTATGGACGGATCTTTCACAGCAAACGACTGAATGACCTGATCAATAAAATCAGCAAAATCCTGACGAGCCGCTTCGTAAGCTTTACGGTTTTCATCGAACCAGGGTTTGTTATTGTTGAGTTTAAGCGCTTTGAGAAATTTTATTGTCGATGGTTGAAGCATGAGCAATTTTTTCATGCTAAGGTAGTAAGACAACTTAATGTTGACGAATGCTTATTCGAAATATTTAGCGAGTTTATAAGGCGTCTCCAAAATAGTCTCCGGCGAAAGCTTGCCTGACAGGGAATCAATAACAACGTTTTGACCAATCGAAACCCATGAATTACTTTGCGCATCTATTTTTAGATTTACTATGCGCGCGTGCGCGCTTATCATCACTTTTGATGCATTGCTTTTAATAGTATAATTTGATAGCAATACTCTGCATTGTTCCGAAAGAGAATCACTCAACTCCGGATGCCTGTTAAGAGTTGTCATTATTTCCAGCTCCGCCTCCTTCGCCAGGTCAATCGCCATATTTTTCGGGCTGTCGCCTTTGATTGTGTTGATGATAACTTTTGCACGCTCTGCGATAACAGCTACCTCCTGGGGAATGATTAAATCAAGTTCTACTCCGTTATAATAATTCGCGGCTTTGAGCGCCTCATTTGTTTTGGTATTGTAGGTAATGACCAAAGTATCTTTGATGAAATTTATGTTACAGCTATCCGAACGCCCCTCTTCAGACCGCGCAGCATTATAATTAACAAACTTGTAGGCGTAGTCTTTTCCGGTCTTAATATTACACCTCAACTGGTTAGCTATCGGACCTCCGTCCAACTTCACCACACGAAACGGTTTCAATGTTTTAAAGGCTACATCTTCCATTCCAAATCTATTCTTGACAATATATCTGTCTTCCTTAATAGCCTTTTTAAATGCCATGACCATTATAAGCGGAATAGCGAATACGATGGCTATTAAAAGAAGCAGCAGTTTGTTACTCGTTTTCATGTTTTTAGTTTTTATTGCAGCATTTGCATGATGTGCGCTGACAGGCAGCGCATGGAATCTTTTATCTTTTAAACAAAATCAGGAATATTGCTTTTTGAATTTTTCATACTTGGCTTTCAGATCTTCGGGCTCGATATTTAGCAGGTACATATTCCTGAAAAACAAAGGCAGCTCCTTTTCTAAAAACTCCTGCTTCCGGTAATTGGCGGCGTTTTTGCTACCCTCCGTTGTTATAAAATATCCAATGCCGCGCTTGTCATAAATGATATCCTGTTGCTTCAAAAATTCGTAGGCGCGCGCTACCGTGTTGGGATTTACTTCCAACTGTATGGCGAGCTCCCGCACACTCGAAATTTTACCATCGGGCATCCATTCCCTCAGCATTATTTTCTCACACACATAATCCGCTATCTGTAGATAAATAGCCTGTGCATTATTATTGAATTGCATAGTTAATTTCTTTCAGTGATCAAATTTGCTTTTCCTTCAATTTAAACCACGTGATCAACCATAAAAACGGAGCGATCAGGTATTTCATAAAGAATACCAAGGTTTCTCTCAACACCGGAGATACGAAGTATTCTTTGTACGTCTCCTTTAACTCTGAATTGGCGTAGTGATAACTTTCCAGCTTAAACAATTCAAAATTGAACCCTTTAAAATAATAATTGGAGATTTTCGATAGGTAGAAAATATAGGAGAAAAAGATAACGGCAACAATAATCAGCGTAAAAATGATGGCGTATCTTTTAAAGGCAACTGAACCCAGCAAAAACGCCGCCTGTACGGCAAAAAATGCGCTTACGAAAATGGGCATCATATCGCCGGATCCATCCACCTTCTTCCAATTCACCCGCTTGAAGGTGTAGGTCGATGGATCACTTTCCACCAAAAAATTAATGTAGGCTTCCATTAATGTTTTCAGCAGAAAGAAACAACAGGCATAAACAATCGTAAAGACAATAACATTAAAAAACAACTGGGTGAAAAGCTTCTCTGCATGGCTGGCCGGGAAACTGATCCAATAGATCCCTTTGTCTTTTGCTCCCAGCATGTTGAAAGTGGTGCCGGCGAAAATGCTCCCTGTAATAAAAAGACCGAAGAGGCCGGTTACGTACAAACTGTTTTCGTCAAAATAATCGCCGGTTGTCGATAACCAGATCATAAAAATAATACCCAAAAGTCCCAGTAGCGCTAAGGTGGATACCAGGTAAAGCCTGCGGTGTTCCACCCACTGTTTCACAATCAGCTTTCCGAGCCTGTTTAAACTAAAATTTGCAGTCATAGAAATAAGGTTTAAGATTGGTTTTGGAATAATGTATTTACCTGATCGCCGTTGGTGACGATAGCTTTATATAATAGTTCCAGATCAATTTTAGAATCTACGCCCGTCTCGTTTTTCGACACCACCACGTTTCCTTTTAAAGCGTCTTCTTTATAAAAAGCTTCCTTTACTTCTGCATCGTCGAAGGACACTTTAAAGGAAAGTTTGGAGCTGATATTTTCGATCGTCTGGTCAAACAAAATGCGCCCTTCATCGATGATGGTAATACGATCGATAAGGCTTTCGAGATCTTTAACCTGGTGGGTGCTGATGATGATGCATTTGTTTTCATCGATGGCGCCGGCAATCACTTTTCGAAACTGGCTTTTACTCATAATGTCCAAACCGTTGGAAGGCTCGTCCATCAATAAGATCGCCGTGTTGCAAGCCAGCGCGAAGCTGATTAGCACTTTCTTCTTCTGGCCATAACTCATTTGCTGCAGACTATTATCGGCCGGAATATCAAACTCTCCTAAGTAGCTTGCAAACTGGTCTTTATTAAATCGTGGATAGAACGGCGCATTGGAAGCTATAAACTTTGCAATCGAAACATCAGGGAGATAAAACTCTTCAGGCACGATAAACACATCCTGCAAAAATGCAGGTTCTCTTTTTGCCGGCGTGCGGCCCAGCGCTGCGATCGAACCACCGGTAGGAAACAGCGATCCGATAATATTTTTAAGCAATGTTGATTTTCCGGTTCCGTTTTTTCCAAGTAATCCGTAGATATGCCCCGGCGAAAACGAAAGGGAAAGCCCGTTAAATACCTTTTTGTTTCGATAGGAAAAATGCAGGTTTTGAATCGTTATCATAACTGGTGATTTAGTGTACTATCGTATTAGTACACTACAAAAATAGGGATGTTTTTAATCTTTCCAAATATTTTTTACCCGTCGCTGCAACGGCCGATTTTAAATTTCCCTATTTATCTGCTACATTTGTCTACTGTGTTAATAGGATAAATCATGAGTGAAGATTTTATCAAATCCCTTTTTGAGAGAAACTCAAAATGCTTTTCAGGCTTTCCTGATAAAGGAGCTGTGGAAAGTTTTATTGATGAGTTATATACCGTGCTTTTTCTGCCAAATGATATCAACCACAAATGCGAAGCCCAGTTGAGAGACCAGCTCCATTCGCTGAAAGATAAGTTTGGCCATTTGCTGCGCGATGTCATCCAGGATGAGGAACGTATCGAAAACATCCGGGCGCATTATTTTGAAGCATTGCCCAATATTTATAGTCTTTTGTTAAAAGATGCGGAGGCTTTATTGCAATCTGACCCTGCCGCAAAATCGCTGGAGGAAGTCATGGCGGCCTATCCGGGTTTTTACGCCACAGCGGTTCACCGGCTTTCCCACTTGCTCCATCGGTATAGCGTGCCCATCCTGCCGCGCCTTTTTAGTGAATATGCACACGGAAAGACGGGTATTGATATCCATCCGGGCGCGACAATAGGCCATTCCTTCAGCATTGACCATGGCACCGGCGTCGTGATTGGGGAAACCACGCTGATCGGCAACAATGTAAAAATTTATCAGGGCGTTACCCTGGGCGCCTTAAGCGTTGTGAAGGAACTCGCTACAACTAAACGGCACCCGACGATAGAAGACAATGTGGTCATCTATTCTGGCGCTACTATTTTGGGCGGCAACACGATTATTGGTAAAGACAGCATTATCGGCGGTAATGTGTGGCTCACCACAAGCGTGCCTCACAATTCGGTGGTGTATCATAAAAGTGAAGTAAACGTGAAGGACCTTTTACCACCGGATGAATCCGTGTTAAATTTTGTGATTTAACTGCTGCGGCATCTGATATTATTTAATTTTATTTCCGCGGCGTGTCGAACCGCCGTTAGTTTTTTTAAAAAATTTAAATCATTTCACATTGAAAGCGCAAAACATTCTGCAAACCATTGGCCATACGCCGCATGTTAAAATCAATCGGTTATTCGGTTCAAAACATCAGGTTTGGATCAAACTTGAAAAAGCTAATCCCGGCGGCAGCATCAAAGACAGAATTGCGCTGGCCATGATAGAGGATGCGGAAAAAAAGGGACTGCTCACAAAAGATTCGGTGATCATTGAACCCACCAGCGGCAACACAGGTATCGGCCTCGCTTTGGTAGCAGCCGTTAAAGGGTATAAATTGATATTGGTAATGCCGGAAAGCATGAGCCTGGAGCGCAGAAAACTGATGAGCGTTTACGGAGCAGAATTTGTTTTAACACCCCGCGAACGCGGCATGACCGGCGCCATTGAAAAAGCTAAGGAATTAGCGGCTGCAACGCCGCGCTCGTGGATACCCCAACAATTCAACAACGAAGCCAATACTGAAATACACCGGCAAACAACCGCCGCTGAAATTTTAAATGATTTCCCCGAGGGGCTTGATTATTTGATAACGGGCGTGGGCACAGGCGGCCATATCACCGGCGTTGCAGAAATATTAAAAGACAAGTTTCCCAACCTTAAAGTATTTGCGGTTGAGCCGGAACAATCGCCCGTGATCAGTGGCGGCGCTGCCGGGCCTCATCCTTTGCAGGGGCTTGGCGCAGGTTTTATCCCAGCGATTTTAAAGACCTCCGTTTTAGATGGCGCTATCACGGTGGCCAAAGAAGAATCTTTTGCATATGCGAAAAAACTGGCCTTAGAAGAAGGCATTTTCGCAGGCATTTCAACAGGCGCAGCGCTGGCAGCCGTAGCTAAAAAATTATCCGAAATCCCCGAAGGCGCAACGGTGTTGACTTTCAACTACGATACCGGAGAAAGGTATTTGAGTATTGAGGGGCTTTTTTAGTTGGAGAGGCGGTAGCCGCGATTCCGCTTTTACAATTTTCCTTTGACGTTCAATGCATCTCTTAGGCCATTCCCTAAAAGATTAAATGCTAAAACGAGGATCATAATAGCAAAACCGGGCGCCAGTGCCAGCATAGGATTTTGCGTGATGATAAAATTATAATTTTCTTTAATCATCAAACCCCAACTCGGCATCGGCGGCTGAACGCCCACGCCCAAAAAACTCAGCCCCGCTTCTATCACAATGGCGGAAGCAAAATTTGCCGCGGCGATCACCAAAACCGGGCCGACAATGTTGGGCCAAATATGCACCGCGATAATGCGAATATCTTTGTAGCCCAATGCGCGGCCGGCTTCTACATATTGTAGCTCCCGCACCGCCAATACCTGCCCGCGCACCAAACGAGCCACGTTCACCCACATGGTTAGCCCTATCGCGATGAACACCTGCCAGAAACCTTTCCCCAAAGCCAGCGTAATGGCAAACACCAGCAATAAGGTTGGGATACTCCAGATCACATTAATAAACCACATGATTACATCATCGGTCTTACCGCGATAGTATCCCGCCAGCGACCCCAACAATAAACCAATGCTGATAGATATAATAACCGTAATCAGTCCAACGCTCAGGCTTACACGCGTGCCCACAATTAGCCGGCTCAATATATCGCGACCATAACTGTCGGTGCCCAGCCGATATTTTTTGGTTACCACGGGCTGGTCGGCTAAATTAGATTTTGAAAACGCAATGCGTTCTGTCAGCCCTTCGTCAATAAATTTTTCAGCAATAACGCTATCTCCGCTGATTTTATAATTCGTTATGGGGACATAATTATAGCGATCAGGCTTTCCGCTGAGCAATCGTTTAAAAAAACCCGTTTCGGCCAGTTGTCTTTCTTTTTTTACCAAAAGAAAGCGGCTTGCAAAACCAGGCTTTTCGCCGCCGGTTTCCAAAATAATGCGGTTCGCATAGGGAGAAGCATCGGGCGCAATGAAGTAGCAGAAAATTGCCGTAAGCACCGCCATGACAATAACGAACAGCCCCGCCATGGCGCCTTTATTTTTCTTTAACCTTGACCATGCCGGATGATTCGAATTCAAAGACATTATACTTAACCGAAGTGAAAATTGTTTCAGCCGAAATTACATCAATTAGTTTTTAAAATAGATGATCCTTCAGCTACCGCGTTTATCTTACTTTCCGACCCTTCCATTCATATTTTCCAAAACTGCCTAAAAAGCCCGAAATAATGGTGTACAAAATATGAAGCGGCTGAAAAAATAAAAAATATTTCATGGACCCCTGCCGGTCAAAAAACCGGCTGACATCATACACAAAAGGGGCTTCGATGATGGTCTTCAACAACAGCAAAATCAAAAGCCCGTAAAAATAGACGGCTTCGAAGCAGGCTGCGACCGCAAGTACCAAAAACGTAACGTTAAATAAATAGACCAGCAGCAACACCACAAATATTCTTTTATCGTCGTAGCTGGTGGCTTTGCTGGCCCAACGAATGCGCTGATTAAAAAAAGCTTTCCATGTCAGCGCCGGTTCGGTTTCCATAATCGCCGCTGCTGACTTTAAATATTTTACCTTTTCGGGATACAGCTTCCATATTTTATGCATCAACAGCATATCATCGCCCGAAGCAATTTTATCAATGCCCTTAAAGCCCTCTACTTCGTAAAACACCGAGCGCCGGTAGGCAAGGTTGGCCCCGTTACACATGCTGTGCTTTTTTTTGTGAACCGACGCAGCTGTGATACCCTGTAGTGTGAGAAAATCTAATACCTGGAAGACGTACAGTATACCATTCATCGGCTTTTTTGATTTTCGAAAACGCACCGGCGCAGCTATAAAAACAGGGTCATGATCTTCTATGAAAGACGACAATGTTGATAACCAGCCGGCGCCGGCCACACAGTCCGCATCTGTACAAACAATCCAATCGTGTTGCGCCGCGGCAATCCCTGTCTCAATGGCTTTCTTTTTATAAGAATTGAGCTGATCCTCTTTTAACTGAATGAGTTTTACGCCCTCATACCCCTGGACAACCTGCGCCGTTGCATCGGTCGAATGGTCGTCCACCACAATGATTTCAAACAGTTCCTTCGAATAGGTCTGCGCCAAAAGGCTTTCTAAGAGCGGCCCGATATTTTCCTGTTCATTACGTGCGGGAATAATAACTGAAAATTTTATCTCTGGTATCAACAGGTTTTTAGGTTGGTAATCTGGTAAAGACTTCCAGCCGTTTCTATAAAAAACAATCACAACCGCATAGACGACCCACAGAAACAATGCAGCCAAAAAGAGAAACACCATGCGGCAAAAGTAGGGTGTTGCCTTTTGATTTTAACGTCCGAATATTTTAAACGCCCGAGGGATACCGATCAGGCGAGACGGAGCGAGAAGAAACAAGACACTTAAGCCAAATCAATAAATCATAAGTCCCTTTCAAGAATTACAAAATCTTCCTAACTTTAATTGGTTGTTAAAACAACTATATGTCAAACAACTATTTTAAGAAAAGCGAGCTATATAGTTTTATAACCGGTGTTGCCAGCACTGCCATAGCGCGACGATTGCAGAAGAAATTTAACACGGCAGGCCTGAGCCTTACCATTGAGCAGTGGAGCGTTTTATATCATTTGTGGAAGGAAGACGGCATCAGCCAGCAGGATCTTTGTCAGGCTACTTTCAGAGACAAGCCGAGCATGACGCGGCTGGTGGATAATCTTGAGAAATCGGGCCTGGTGAAAAGAGGCCCTTCAAAAACCGACCGCCGCAAAAACCTGATTACACTGACCGAAAAGGCAAAAGCTATTGAAGCGCAGTGTCATCATTTTGCATCAGAAACGGTAGATGAAGCCCTATCTGGGGTTAGTAATGACAATATCGAAGTTTGCCGAAAAGTTTTAAAACAGGTATATGATAACCTGACGTAGCGCGCTTTGTCGCAATGTAGCTCTAGAGCTTTTAAAAAATTTAAACTATACAACAATGAACACTGCCGCGGAAACCCAAAAGATTATTAAAGGAGCCGAGTGGCTCATCAAAAAATCGCAGCCAGCAGACATCTTTACCAGCGAAGATTTTGGCGAGGAAGAATTGATGATCAGAGACATGTGCACCCAATTTTTAGATGCTGAAGTTTGGCCTAAACTCGATCGCATTGACAGCCTGGAAGAGGGCTTGATGAAATCGCTGGTTGAAAAAGCGGGCGAGCAGGGCCTGCTCTCCGCTGCCTTCCCGGAAACCTATGGCGGGCTGGGAAAAGATTTTATTACTTCCACCATCATTAACGAATACCTGGGCGCAGGCCATTCTTTTTCTGTGGCGATCGCCGCCCACACTGGCATTGGTACGCTGCCCATTTTATATTTTGGAACGGAAGCACAAAAGCAAAAATATATCCCCAAACTCGTGTCGGGCGAATGGGCCGGAGCTTACGGACTAACCGAGCCCAATGCCGGAAGCGATGCGCTGAGCGCCAAAACCACTGCCAAGCTCAGCGACGACGGCAAGCATTATATTTTAAACGGGCAAAAATGCTGGATTACCAATGGAGGTTTTGCGCAGGTGTACACAGTGTTTGCTAAAATTGACGGCACGCAGTTCACGGGTTTTATTGTGGAGCGTGGCATGGAAGGTTTTAGCAACGGGCCGGAAGAACAAAAAATGGGCATCAAAGGTTCTTCGACGGTTCAGCTATATTTCCAGGACGCGAAAATACCGGTGGAAAATGTTTTGGGAGAAATCGGCAAGGGCCATAAAATCGCCTTTAATATTCTGAATATTGGCCGCCTCAAATTATGCGCTGCAGCTTTGGGCGGGGCTAAAAAAGCTTTTCAAACCAGCGTGGAGTATGCACAAACTCGTGAGCAGTTCAAACAACCGATTGCAAATTTTGGCGCTATTAAACACAAAATAGCAGAAATGGCCATTCGCATTTTCGCCGCCGAGTCGGCGCTATACCGCACGTCCAAATGGATCGATGACCTGGAAAAGCAATTGATAGCGGAGGGTAAACCTTTTAATGAAGCTTTGTTGGGCGCTGCAGAAGAATATGCGATTGAATGCGCTATACTGAAAGTATATGGCAGCGAACTGCTGGACTTTGTGGTGGATGAGGGCGTGCAAATTCATGGCGGCAATGGTTTCAGCGCCGAATACAATATTTCGCGCGCTTACCGCGACAGCCGCATCAACCGCATTTACGAAGGGACCAATGAAATCAACAGGCTGCTGACTTTAGACATGACCCTGAAACGCGCGATGCAGGGCAGGCTCAATTTAATGGGGCCGGCGATGGATGTGCAAAAGGAGCTGATGAGTATTCCTGATTTTGGAACGGATGACGAAACAGCATTTGCAGCCGAACAGCGTTTGATCGATAATTTTAAAAAAGCCATCTTGATGGTGGCGGGCGCTGCCGCGCAGAAATTGATGATGCAGATAGAGAGCGAACAGGAGGTTTTAATGAACATTGCGGATATGGCAATCGAAGCCTTCCACGCAGAAAGTGTTTTGCTAAGAGTGATGAAAATCGCCGAAACCAAAGGAGATGACAAAGCTGGCCTGTATCTCGATGTCATGCGGACTTACCTTTACGACGCGGCTGACAAAATCAATAAAAGTGGTAAAGACGCAATCAATGCCTTTGCCGAAGGCGACGAGCAGCGGATGATATTGATGGGCCTAAAAAGATTTACCAAAGCTGCTCCCTTCAACGCCAAAGCTGCCCGCAGGCATATTGCCGACGCCGTTTTAAAAGCAGGAAAATATTCGTTTTAGCCTAATTGAATGCCTACTCTTCCGGGTAGGCATTTCCTTTGTGGCAGGTGTTACAGCTAATCCTGGTTAAATAGGCCGGGTGAATGGCAGCGTCATAATTGAAGTAATTCTTATTAATGTCGATCGTCAGACGCATCATTCTGCGGGCTTCTTCCTTCACGGGATTTTCATCTGAAGCAAAATTCAACGTGGTGTCTCCGTTTTTGACTTCCTGCGCGTGGCAGAAATCACAGGTCACGCCCAAACCCCGGTTATAGGTTTCCATGAGGCTGTCCAGCTTTTCTTCGCTGATATCTTTGGGCAGCACTTTTAAGTTACGCGCTTTCGCCGGCTTGGAATTAACGAATCCGACCAGTACGAGGCAGGCGATTAACATCATCACCACCGGTAATTTCTTATATGCCATACAGCAATTTACGTTAAAAGCGTCATGCATTTGTCATTCGCACAACTAATCCCCTGCTAAAATGTTACCTTTGCACCCGATTTATTTTAAGATGTCAGAAGTTTTAACGCCCACATTAACAGCAAAAGATTTCGCCACCGACCAGGAAGTACGCTGGTGCCCCGGTTGCGGCGATTATTCTATATTGGCACAGGTGCAAAGAATTATGCCCGGCCTTGGTATTCCCAAAGAAAACATGGTATTTATTTCGGGGATCGGCTGCAGCAGCCGCTTTCCGTATTATATGAATACCTACGGGATGCACTCGATTCACGGTCGCGCAACGGCGATCGCCAGCGGATTGAAAGCCACGCGGCCCGAGCTGAGCGTTTGGATCGTGAGCGGCGATGGCGATAGCCTGAGCATTGGAGGCAACCATACCATCCATCTACTGAGGCGCAACTTTGATGTAAACCTGCTGATTTTTAACAATCAGATCTACGGCCTTACCAAAGGCCAGTATTCCCCCACTTCGGAGGAAAATAAAGTAACGAAATCAACTCCTTTTGGAAGCATCGACCATCCGTTCAACCCGGCTGCCCTGGCTTTGGGAGCCGATGCTACTTTTGTAGCCAGAACTATGGACCGCGATCCAAAGCATATGCAGGCCATGTTGTTAAGAGCCAACGCACACAAAGGCGCATCTTTTCTTGAAATTTATCAGAACTGTAATATTTTCAACGACGGCGCTTTTGAAGTGTTTACTGAAAAGAGCTCCAAGCCTAACGAAACCTTATTTTTAGAGCAGGGCAAACCGCTTGTTTTCGGCGCAGAAGCCAATAAAGGCTTGAGGCTAGACGGATTTAAACCGCAGGTGGTAACCATAGGCGAAGGGTTTAGCGCAGACGATCTTTGGATACACGACGAACAGGATATTTACAAAGCACAAATACTCACCCGCATTTTCGATGACCCTTCTATTGAAGGGCATTTGCCGCGGCCGTTTGGTGTTTTCTATCAAACCGATCGCCCTTGTTATGAAGAAATGATGTCCTTACAACTTGAGGATGCGATTGCCCGTAAAGCCCCCGATTTGAATGCATTGTTAAGAGGCAAAGAAACCTGGACCGTTCAATAAACCTACATTTGAAGAGGCGTTCCGTCCCGACGGCGGATGGCTCTCAATAGTTTTCAGGGGATTAGACTGTAAAATTCTAACTTTACGGTACGTATGCTTATCCGAATCCATCCGAAAGACCCCCAGGAGCGGCTGATCAAACAGGTCGCAGAAACTTTAAGAAATGGAGGTATTATTGTGTATCCAACCGATACCATTTACGGATTTGGCTGTGATATCTATCAGACAAAAGCAGTTGAAAAAATTTGCCGCATCAAACAAATCGATCCCAAAAAAGCCAATTTGTCGTTTGTGTGCTGCGACCTGAGCCATTTAAGCGACTTTGCGAGGCAAATATCAAATACCACTTACCGCGTTTTAAAAGAACACCTGCCAGGGCCTTATACATTTATCCTGCCTGCCAGCAAACAGGTTCCGAAAATTTTACAAAGTAAAAAAGACACGATCGGTTTGCGCATTCCTGATAATAAAATTGCGCACCATTTAGTAAAAGAACTCGACCACCCCATCCTGAGCACCAGTCTTCCCGGCGAATTTGTGGAGGATTATACCGACCCGGAAATTATCCACGAGAAATATAAAAACCTGGTGGATATTGTAATCGATGGCGGCCCGGGAGGAAGCATTCCTTCTACCATTATCGATTGCGTAAATGATAGCTACGAAGTGATTCGCACGGGCGCCGGAAAATGGGAATAGTTTTCCCTTTGCCTCTATATCTAAAAAACTAAAATCTGACGACATGAAAAGTTACTACGATTGCCATGCAAAAGCCAGCCTGTTCAGTTTTATCTTTTTGGCGTTGTTGAGCGCCTGCACCAACCCCCGGTATATCCATTCGCCATCGGTGCACAACGCTGCATTTTTCAAGCAACAGGGCGATTTCAAATTTTCAGCTGCCGGAGCTGGCAACCCGGCTAAAATATTTTCCGGGGTGTCAGATGAAAAAGAAAATTATGAATCGGTTGCGCATTCCCTGGGCTTCGACGGGCAAGTGGCAGTTGCCGTTACGGATCACTTTCTTTTAACAGGATCGGGTATGTATCGCGATGAGAAAGACTGGTTTAACGATGACGACCTTACCAATGTGGAGCAGGATTCTAAAGTAAGATACAGCCGCTACAGTTTTGATATCGGAGCCGGATTTTATACGCGCATGGGCCATAGCGATAAAGTATATTTTAACGGCGTTCTCGGTGTTGGCTTTGGCGCCATGTCTTCCACAGACAACATCAACCCGTATGACGCGGCACGGTTCAAGCGCTATCAGGCCCATACCATGAAATATTTTCTGCACCCTTCGTTCAACTTTTTCTTTAACGATTACCTGCGCATGTCGGTGGCACCCCGGTTTTCTTTGCTGAAGTTGAACAATATTAAAACCAACTATACCACGTCGGAAGAAGAAATCCTGGGTTATGACGACGCGCGCCGAAATACATTCGGCTTATTTGAACCAGCCATTTTATTGCAAACCGGATTTAAAAATAACGACTGGCTGAAGCTTGATATGGGATTTAATTTTTCCACAGATCCGTTTACGACGAAGTCGAATGGAAATGACGATAGCCCGGCGCCAGATGTGCATACTTACAATGTGCAATCGAGAAATTTTCTGCTTTCGCTGGGAGTTTCCATTTACCCTGGCCGAAAAAAATGATCAGGGCATAAGCAGCTTATTAAAAGCAATAATATCACCGTTAAAAACATTGAAATCCACTTTGGCGTCGATACCATTAACGTTGCCTAAATCGTTGTGTTGCCAAAAAGTCCATTCCCTATTGATGCGCGGCTTTCTTTTTTCGTAGTAATGCGCCACCCAAAGCGGATAGCTGTCAAACTCAGGCCCCAGGTATTTTTTATAAAATGCTGCATTGGTGTATATAATGGGTTTGACGTTATAATGAGCCTCGACCATAGCAAGCCAGGCCCTCACTTTTTGCCGAAAGACGTTGACCGGAAAAATGCTGGCTTGTTCCGCATCCAAAACTGGCGGCAGATCGCCGGAGGATAGTTTAACTTTAGAAATAAAATGTTTTGCCTGCTTAGCCGGGTCCTGGCTGGCAATAAAAAAATGATAAGCGCCGCGTGTAATGCCGGCTTTCTTCGCATTGCGCCAGTTTGATTTAAAATATTTATCGGTAAGCCCCTGCCCTTCGGTTGCTTTGATAAAGGCGAAATTCAATTGAATATTATTGACATTCATCTCCTTCACCCCATTCCAGGCGATTTTCTTTTGGTACCTCGAAACGTCAATACCATGAAGGGCATATGCTACCGGCATATCAATGCCAAAGGCATCGTAATGCACAAATTTTATTTTTCGGGATTGCACCCACTGTAAAAGCGCCACCATTAGAAAGGCAACAAAAAAAACAGAAGCAAGAAGTTTGATATTATTATATTTTCCCCGTCGAGCCATTGAAAGAAATACTGATACCCTGTAAAGATATCTTTTGAAGCCGTGTTGGCCTGACTAACCAAAAATTTTAACAGCTGCAAAGCGAGCAATCGCTGTTCCGGCTTGTGATCAGGATCCCTTAAACGACGCCTTTCGTTTCTCCAAAAAAGCGGCCACGCCCTCGCGGGCGTCATGGGTGGTCAGCAGTTTTCCAAACAAAGCGGCTTCCTGCGCAAAACCCGACCGGTCGTCGCCGCCGGCCAAACCCACTGCCTGAATGCAACTTTTAACTGCCAGCGGCGCTTTGCTGTTGATTACAGCCAGTATCGATTTAGCTTTTGTTAGTAACGCCGGCGCCTCTACCATATGATTGACCAATCCATAGTTAAACGCCGTCAACGCGTCGATCATATTGCCGGTGGCCAGCAGTTCGAGGGCCCGGCCTTTACCAATTAATTGCGTCAACCGCTGGGTGCCGCCATAGCCGGGTAATAATCCAAGACTCACTTCCGGCTGGCCAAACTTTGCATGGTCGCTTGCCACCCGGATATGGCAGGCCATAGCAAGTTCGCAGCCACCACCCAGCGCAAAACCATTCACGGCCGCGACAATAATTTTATCGCAATTTTCAATTTTATCAAACACCAACTGCCCTTTCAGAGCAAGCGCCTCACCCTGCTTTTCATTGAGCGCGGTAAACTCCGAAATATCAGCACCAGCGACAAAAGCTTTCTCGCCGCTGCCCGTGATAATCGCCGATTTTATATCGCCGCGTTGTGACACCAGCTCGATTGCCTGATCCAGTTCTTCAAACACAGTTTTGTTTAAAGCATTTAGTTTATCGGGCCGGTTAATGGTAATCGTCGCGATCGCATCAGCAACATCAAATAGTATTGTTGTAAAATCCATTGTTGTTTTTAGTTTAAATATAAAAGAATTTTAATGACGCTTTGGTCTGTAATTTTGCGGGGTGACGTTTTTAAAGGTAATCTCATATCTGGGTATTTTTGTTTTTGCGCTTGCCGGCGCGTTTAAAGCGCGCGGCGCCAAGCTTGATGTATTTGGCGGGCTGGTTGTAGCTTTTGTTTCGGCCTATGGTGGCGGAACTTTTCGGGATTTGCTGCTCGGCGTGCGGCCGCTAACCTGGATCAACGACAATCTTGCCTTCGGACTGGTTTTTGCCGGGACGGCGGTTACTTTTTTGGTGAAGGATAGAGTAAATAATTTCCGGAGGACCATTTTTTTTACCGATGCGATCGGGATCGGGTTGTTTACCGCAGCAGGTATTGAAATTGCGTTGCGAAACGGCACGAATGAAATTTATGGATTGATTATGGGCGTCATCACCGCTACATTTGGCGGTTTAATTGCCGATATATTTTGCGGCTACCCGCCTTTGCTGCTACGGCGTGGCGAGTTGTATGCGACAGCCTGCGCAGCCGGTGGGTTTGTTTTTATCCTGATCAATAAATACCTCATTACCACAAAGAATATCGACCTGACAATCTGCGTGTTGCTGGTCGTGGCCATCCGCATTTATTCAAAACGGAGAAGATTGATGTTACCGGAAATTTAGACTAAGTTTCGTCGCCCCTTATTTGTAGGCCATGATATCAATCGATTCATTGCAAAACCCATATTCCTGCGGATCGTTGCTGCTGACGATTACCAATCGGTTGCCGCAATATTTTTGGATCAAATCGTTATAAAGCGCGATTCCCGCTGCATCCAGGTTGGTGCAGGGTTCGTCCAGCATCACGGCGGGAGTATCGGAAAAAATGCACTGGGCCAGTTTAACGCGCTGCTTCATGCCGCTGCTATATTCGTTGATTTTCTTGTGCTTCGCGTGTTTTAACTGAACAGCTTCGGCGATAAAATCAATATCGAAAGGATTTAAAAAGGGTTTAAATGACTGATGGAAAACCAGGAATTCCGAAAGCGTAAACTCTTCAATCAATTCCAAATAAGGCGCGCAGAAAGAAATATGGCGGTAAATTTTTTCGGGTTTAATCGCCTGGCCGTTTATGGAAAAAGTGCAGTCGCCCTCATTGATTGTCACCGCGCCGCCCAATATTTGCAGCAACGTGCTTTTGCCGCTTCCGTTAGGGCCGGTAATAGCATAGTGGCTACCACTTTTAAAATCACAGGTGACGCCGCGAAAAATCCAGTCGCGGTTATAACGTTTGGCGACATTATGCAATTGAATCGTCATCACCGTTGCCTGCTTTACTGTAGCGCTTAATGATACCGCGAGTGCTTTCCTGAATAAAAGTGAGAATTTCGTCGCGCTCTTCTGTCACTGCAAATTCTTCCTCCAAAATTTGAACAGCCTGCGTCACGTTCAATCCTTTGTTATACAGTACGCGGTAAATATCAAGAATATGGTTGATTTTTTCAATGCTATAACCCCTTCTTTTCAGCCCTACTGAGTTGACGCCGGCATAGCTTAAAGGCTGTCTTGCCGCTTTGATAAATGGCGGCACATCTTTGCTCACCAGCGAACCGCCGCTAATAAAAGAGTGAGACCCGATTCTTACAAACTGATGCACTGCCACAACGCCTCCAAATCCTACATAATCGCCCAACACCACATGGCCGGCGACCTGGGTGCTGTTGCTGAGCGTGCAGTTATTTCCGATGATACAGTCGTGGCCAATATGGCTATAGGCTAATATCCAGCAACCGTTGCCCACCACTGTTTTCCAGCGGTCGGCTGTGCCGCGATGGATGGTAACAAATTCACGAATCACACAATTATCACCGATTTCAACAGTAGTTTTCTCCCCGGCATATTTTTTATCCTGTGGTTCGGAGCCTATAACCGTACCGGGGAAAATTTTACAATTTTTGCCAATTTTGGTACCTTCCTGGATGGTCACGTTCGATCCGATCCAGGTGCCTTCCCCAATCTCAACGTTGGGATGAATAACTGTAAAAGGGTCTATTTTCACATTGGTAGCAACCTTGGCATCGGGATGAATGTATGAGTTGAAATGTATCATTAAAAACTTTATAATTTTCGAAAACCTGCTAAGTCCAACAACTGAATTTCAAATAATTGGCGGATCGCAAAATTAAATATTTGATAATATTAGCGCTATATTTTTTATTCAGGTATAAACCTCCAAATTTATAACTAATACCCGTTAGTTGATTATTTTGTCCAACAATATTATTTTTGTAGCAATTCAAATGAGCAATCTACAAGAATTCGAGGCCTTCACCGGAAAAAATGCGCCGTTTCTGTCGGGCGTGCAGGAAATCAGTTCCAAGGAGCAGCATATACCAGGCGCCATCAACTATTCCTTTAAACGTTTTGTGAGGGAAGCAGATAATAGCCCTGAAGATATTGGGCTGGTTAATTATCATTATCAGGGCGACAGCAGCGAAAATAATAGCATCAACCTCAGGTTTTGCGTTGCAGGGAATATGTATTGCGCGGCCGACAGTTGTCAAAAATGCCCTTCCGGCAATGCCAAAAACTGCGAACAAAGCACGCCGTGTTTTGATGTGGTGGCTGTTGATTTTTCTGCCCAACATCTTTCAAAATATACCAGC
Organism: Niabella insulisoli; assembly: GCF_039652435.2. Lineage (GTDB taxonomy): Bacteria > Bacteroidota > Bacteroidia > Chitinophagales > Chitinophagaceae > Niabella > Niabella insulamsoli. The sequence goes on from NZ_CP190246.1 coordinate 3,889,599, forward strand.
GGCAAAGCAGCTACCACGGGGTGCGACCTGCTTCTACGCTTCAATAAAAAACAGTCTTTTCAAAAATCGATTCCGCTTTGCTGCAAAACAAGGTCGGTGATCGAAGGCCTTGTCAATCATAAATACACGGGCAGTTTTGCCAATATTTATATGAATGCCCAACTCCAGATGCTGCTGCTTTACAGCATGGACTGGGTGGCGGAAAAAGAAGAAATTTTATCCTGCCGGTTTTTAAATAGTGATGTTGACCGGGAAAAAATTGCCTTGGCGCGTGATATCCTTATTCAGAATCTGGGCCAACCCGTGACGATAAAAGAACTCAGCCGAAAAGTGGCGATGAACGAATGTTATCTGAAAAAGGGGTTTAAGGAAATGTTCGGCACGACTATTTTTGATTTCTATCAAAACCAGCGGATGGAGCACGCCAAATATCTTTTATACGAAAAAGGAATGAATGTAACTGATGTGTCAATGATGCTTGGTTACTCGTCCATATCCCACTTCAGCACGGCCTTTAAAAAACAAACAGGGCTAAAGCCCTGTGAGTTATTGTTAAGAAACTAATATCGTTTCTTTTACTACTTTCCCTTTAATCCAACTTTGTGGCCGGAAACAGCAAAGTATAAGATATAAATATAGCAAGGCAACACGGCCACAAAATAGGCCAGTTGAAAATCGAGGCCTACAGAATCTTTCAGAAAGGCGTAAATAAGCGGCCATACGGCGCCTCCAGCGATGCCCATAATCATTATCGCCGAACCAATCTTAATAAATTTTCCCAAATGGCTGATACCCAGCGGAAAGATCGCCGGCCACATCAATGAGTTAGCCAATCCGAGTAGCGCAATAAAAACCACCGACGTGTAGCCGCTTGTCGCGTACGCAACCACCGAGAACACGATACCCAGAATGGCACAAATACGAAGCGCCTTCTGTTGCGATAAATATTTTGGAATAGTAATGATGCCCACGATATAGCCAACCAGCATGCCGGTTAGGGTAAGCGAGGTAAAATACTTGGCAATATCGGGCTTAATGCCCAATTCTTTTCCATAAACCCCGATAATATCGCCGGCCATTACTTCGGCAGCTACATAAACAAAAATGCAAAGCGCCCCTAAAAACAAATGTGGAAACTGGAATATACTTTTACGCTGCACAGCCACGCCACCGGTTTCATCCACCACATCGTCTTCAGGCTGCACCTCAGGCAGGTTTAAAAATTTAATGAAAATGGCAAATAAAGTGAAGATGATGGCGAGAACAATATAGGGCATATTTACCTGGCCCAGCACTTCATTTAGCAACTGTACTTTTTCTTCACCGGAAGCGGCATTTATTTTGGCTTCAACCTCACCGGCGTTTGCTAAAAACAAAGCGCCCATGATAAACGGTACGATCATGCCGGCGAACTTGTTACAAATTCCCGCCATGCTGATTCTTTTCGCCGCACTTTCCATAGGGCCGATAATCGACAGGTAGGGATTTACTGCTGTTTGAAGCAGCGCCAATGCTGCACCCTGCACAAATATGCCGGTTAAAAACAATCCGAAGGAATGAGACTGCGCCGCGGGAATGAAAATCAATCCGCCCAACGCCAGGATGATCAGTCCCAAAACGATTCCGTTTTTAAACCCGGTTTGTTTCAATATCCAGGAAGAAGGAATGGCTAAAAAGAAATAGGCCATATAGGAGGCGGTTGCTACCAGGAAAGCCTGCGCATCGCTCAGGCTAAACGACATTTTGAAAAAAGGAATCAGGGTTCCGTTAGCCCAGGTGATAAAACCAAAAATGAAAAACAAAGCACAAATGGTAACGAGAGGAACCACATAACTTTTTTTCGCAGCCGGTTGCAGCGTAGCATCCATAATAAAAATATTAGTTTGAAAATTAAAGTTCTAAAAGTAAAGCAAGTTTTGCGTCTTTATATCAAAAAAGCAAACGGTTGCGCAGCAATTTTACGTCAAAATCAAACATTTCTGCTCTTCTGCCCGCGAAAAGTCCGACCCTTTATTCTTTATCGGCCAGTTCGCTGATCAGTTCAGCCACAAGCGCGCTCCAGCCGGTTTGGTGATTGGCGCCCAGGCCTCTACCGGTATCGCCATGAAAATATTCAAAAAATAAAATAAGGTATTTGTTCTCCGGTTGCTTGTAAAACCAATTATAGGGCCCGTAGATCGGTCGGTCGCCGTCCGCATTTCTTTCAAAAATACTGATGACTCTTTTAGCCAGCTGGGTAGAAACATTGAAAAGGTTCATTTCGCTTCCCGAGCCTGTCGGATATTCCACCATCAGGCTGTCGTGATAAAACTTACCCAGCCTGCGGATGGATTGTATAATTATAAAGTTAATGGGAATCCATACGGGGCCACGCCAATTAGAATTGCCGCCAAACATGTCAGATGTCGAGTCGCCCGGATCGTACTGAATGGTGTGCACCTCTCCGTTAATCGTTACCGAATAGGGATGTTTTTCGTGGTATTTGGAAAGTGCGCGGATGCCACCATCTGATAAAAACTCGTTTTCGTCAAGTAATCTTTTAAGCATTGCTTTCAAACGGTCGGTCTGCACCAGGGAAAGCAGTAGTTCTTCGCCGTCGCTATGCTCCTCTTTCGGCCAGAAGCGGTTATTTTTCAGCCGGTAGTTTTTGTACCATTCGAAGCGCTTGGCAAAATCGGGCAGCTTTTCAAACACTTCCTGGCGAATGGTAGCCACAGCGTATAAAGAGGTAAGTCCAACAATCGACTGGATTCTCAACGGCTGAGGCGGCGCATCGCGCATGCAGAGTACGTCGTAGAAAAACTGGTCTTCTTCGTTCCATAACACATGCTCGTTCAACGCTTCGGCTATGAGAATAAAATGCTCAAAAAACTTGGTAGCGGTATCTTCAAAACTATTATCGACCATGGCAATTTCGAGCGCCATATCCATCATACTCAGCGCATAAACGCCCATCCAGCTCGTTCCGTCTGCCTGCTCTAATTGAATTTCGCCTTTGTCGTGAAAACTGCGGTTAAAAACGCCGATATTATCCAGTCCCAAAAAACCGCCTTCGAAAATATTATCCCCTTTAAGATCTTTCCGGTTGATCCACCAGGTGAAATTGATCAGCAGTTTATGAAACACTTTTTTAAGAAATTCGACATCGCCTTTGCCAGACATTTTTTTCTCTATTTCAAAAATCTCCATGGCAGCCCAGGCCTGCACCGGCGGATTCACATCACTAAAATTCCATTCGTAGGAAGGCAACTGTCCGTCTGGCTTCATGTACCACTCGCGCATCAACAGCAGCAACTGGTTTTTAGCGAAAACAGGATCCACTACCGCCATCGAAATACATTGAAAACTCTGATCCCAGGCCGCATACCACGGATATTCCCATTTGTCTGGCATAGAGATCACATCCTGGTTTTTCAGGTGTTTCCATTCGCTGTTTCTTCCGTGCGTACGCCGGTCCGAAAGCGGTGTAATGCCGTCTGATTTCGAAAGCCACTTTTCGATATCGTAATGGTAGTACTGTTTGCTCCATAGCAACCCGGCGAAAGCCTGGCGTTGCACTTGTGCCAGGTTGGGAGCGATGCCTTTTGGAAAAATATCCTTATAAAAATCGTCCGCTTCCTTTTTTCTTTTATCAAAAAGCGCTTCAAAATCTGCGTCGAAGGGTTCCTTGATTTGCGCTTCCGACAGGCGGCAAAAAATGGTAATCGTTTCGCCGGCTTTTACATCATAATTATAAACTGGCGAAAATTTCGTTCCCGATTTTCTTTCGCGCAGTTCTTTGCGATGTTCTTTTTTTATAATCGCATGGTGAAAAGCATCCTTTGTAAAAATACTTTGATTAGGTTGGCCGGTTACGATTTCAGTGTTTGTTTCATTATCGGTAAACAGCGTGTCGTCAGCCTGCTGATAAAAAAAATAATAGTCGCCCAGCCGCGGGTGTTGCGCAAAAATGCTGTTATCGGCGGCGGGCGAGAAGTTAGGCTTTGACTTCAGACTGCCATGCTTCGTCCAGCGGTTGTAAAACCACAGCGTAGGCAATACCGTAATGGGCGCTGTTTTATGATATCGGTTTGTGACGCTTATTTTAATACCAATATCCGTGCTGTTCGTTTTGGCGTAGGTGATGTGCACATCAAAATACTGGCTGTTGTTAAAAACATCAGTATCCAGGATTTCATACTCCGGTTCGAGCTTGGACCTTTTAGCGCTTTCCTCTTTTAATTGCTGGTATGGAAATGCTTGCTGTGGATATTTGTAGAGGTATTCCATGTAGTAATGAGACGGAACATTATCGAGATAATAGTATAACTCTTTTACATCCTCGCCATGATTGCCTTCGTAATTTCCCAGGCCAAACAGCCTTTCTTTTAATATGGCGTCTTTGCCATTCCATAAGGCGATGCCAAAACAAAGGTTTTGAAAATAATCTGAGATGCCTGCCAAACCATCTTCTCCCCAAAAATAAGAGCGGCAGTGCGCATGATCAAAAGGGAAATAACCCCAACTGTCACCGTATTCGCTATAGTCTTCGCGCACGGTGCCCCACTGGCGCTCACTTACATACGGACCCCATTTTTCGAGGGGAATTGCTTTCTTTGAATTGTCTCTAAGTCTTTTATGTTCTTCAGTCATTTAGATATCTGTTTACCGGCAAGCTCATTAGCAGTTTTAACCTTGCGCACAACATCAGTTGATACTTCCGGTAATCACAAATATATCAATTGAGCGGTATACTTATGTGTTGGAAATACACAAAAAATCAAGATACTTCTGTAGCTGTACGAATAATCTTAGAATTTGCGATAAACGCTATACAATATTTTTTTATCGTAGTCTGTAAGGCTGCCTGAAACATCGTTTTGCACATAGTGCAATTTAAAAGCCCTGATAGCAGCAGCCTGATTATTGATGTCGTAGCCCATCACGCGCAGCGCAAGCAACGCGTTAAAATCGGCGGGCGGGGTCTGCAAATTATAGGCATCATACCAATATCCAAACCCGGCATCCGCAAGTCTCTTCCAGGGGAAATGTTTGCTGGGATCGCTTTTTCGCGAAGGCGCCACATCGGAGTGCGCAATGAAATTGGCCTGTGGAATACCATATTCATCTTTTAAATAATCAAGCAATTTGATTAAAGCTGTTATTTGCGCATCCGAAAAAGGTTCAGAACCGTTGTTGTCAATTTCTATCCCCAGGCTACAGGAGTTCATGTCGGTCACGTTACCCCATTTACTATTACCCGCATGCCAGGCCCTCACGTAATCATTCAACATCTGATACACAATACCATCGCGCCCTACAACGTAGTGGGCGCTGGTTTGCGTTCTTGAAATAGAAAAAGTAAATAAGGTTTGCTCAGCAGAATTTTGCGCTGTATGATGCAGCACCACAAAGTTGGGTTTCCTCACATTGAAATTCACCGAGGCATACCATTGGGAATTCACAGCGGGGTTCTTCTTTTGAGCAGGATTTCTTGAAATCTGATTGATGATTTCGTCTATCGTTTTCTCATAACTTGGCTTTGCGTAATATTGAATACTATCGGTGATATGCCGGTAATATTCAGCAGATCGGTAAGTCAACTGGCCAGAGTTCGTCGCTGTTTTTGGAGGCGTATATACTTCTTTGGGTCGCTCAGGCCTTGCCACTTCAGGCTCCGGCTTTTCTTCCTGGCGCCGCGTAATTTGTTCGGGACGTTTAAAAACGGTCTGATTGGGTTGCGAATTGGTTTGCGGTTGCTTTTTAGCTGTATTATTTGAAGAAGGATTTCTGTTTAGTACATTTGTTTTTTTTGGCATCGTGTCGCCACATGCACATAACATCAACAAAGCCAGGGCGGGGAATGTTTTTTTAATAAACATTGCAAATACGGTTCTTTTTAATCTTTAAAATGTTCTTTATATATATCCGTTCGTATTGTGAAAATAACGAAATTCATCGTAAAACGCCGATACGGCCTTAAAATTGTGAACAGGTTAAAATAATTTAAGATTTTATTAATGCTGACTTATTTTTAAAAAAATTTGATATGGACGCACATTTTGGAATGATTGGTTTAGGAACCATGGGACGAAATTTAGTTTTAAACATTGCAGACCATGGCTTTAAAGTTTGTGGCTACGACCGAAGTGAGGAACAAAGAACGCGCCTGATGGAGGAAGGGAAGGGCAAACCCATTTCAACCGCCAGCTCTTCAGCCGAACTGATCCGCAACTTAAAAGCGCCGCGGGTAATCATGTTTTTGGTACCTGCGGGCAAAGTGGTCGATACCGTAATCGGCGAACTGCTCCCCGACCTGGAAAAAGGAGATATTTTGATCGACGGCGGCAATTCTCATTTTGTAGATACAGACCGGCGTTATACCCAGCTTCAGGAGTCGGGTATTCATTTCATCGGAATGGGCGTGTCGGGCGGCGAAGAAGGCGCGCGTTTCGGCCCGAGCATGATGCCCGGCGGTGATGAAGACAGTTACCAACTTATTGCCAATATTCTCGAATCCATTGCTGCAAAAGCCGACGGCGAACCCTGCGTCGCCTTCGTGGGAAACGGCGCTGCCGGCCATTATGTAAAAATGGTTCACAACGGAATTGAATATGCGATCATGCAAATGATCAGCGAAGTTTATGGCGTGCTTAAAAATGAAGGCCTGAGCAATGCTGAATTGCATGAATTATTTGCTGATTGGAATGAAGGAGAATTGCAATCCTTTTTGATAGAAATTACGGCAGAAATTTTTAGAACCAAAGATGTCGACACAGGAAAAGACCTGATAGACCTGATCCTGGATAAAGCGAAGCAGAAGGGCACGGGATTGTGGACTTCTCAAAGCGCGCTGGAGCTTAGTGTTCCCATACCCACCATCGACACTTCGGTAAGCATGCGCTATTTATCGGCCTTAAAAGAGGAGCGCACCCAGCTTTCGGAATTTTATGTTCATCAAAATAAAAAAACCGAAAACGACACCGAACTCCTCAAAAAGCATTGCAGGGATGCGCTGTACTTTGGCTTTATGATGGCCTATGGCCAGGGGCTTGAATTATTGGAAACGGCTTCAAAAAATTACAATTACAATATCCACCTTCCGACGGTTATCAAAATCTGGCGGGCGGGCTGTATCATCCGTTCGCTGCTGCTGAACGATTTATATGACGCATTTGTACAACAGCCTGAACTGAAAAACATCATCGGGTCCTCGGTATTCATTCCTACATTGAAGGAAAAGAGAAACGGGCTGGTCAACTTACTGAAAGTAGCCATGGATGCGGGCGTACCGGCGTTAACCTTTGCCACCACGCTGGGTTATTTTGATGCTTATACGCAAGAACGCCTGTCGGCTAATCTCATCCAGGCGCAACGCGATTTCTTTGGTGCCCACACTTACGAACGCATTGACAAGGAAGGCAATTTTCATACGGATTGGGGAGCGAAAAAATAGAACCCGACGATCTGTTCATCAGCGTATAGATGAGCTATCGGCTTAACCCATGACCCAAATATTTTACTATGAACTTCAAACATACTCCTGCAAATATTGTGATCTTTGGCGGTGGCGGCGATTTATCGTGGCGCAAACTGGTGCCGGCTTTTTATAATCTTTTTATCAACGGCTACCTGCCCGATCAATTCACCATTTTCAGTATCGACTTTCAAAATCTTACCGAAGCCGCTTACAAGAAACATATTCTGCAAGGCATCAACCTTTTTTCAAGAAGTGGAAAAGCTAAGGCCGCCGACTGGAAAAACTTCTCGAAGCACTTACGTTTTATACAGGGGGACTTCACGTCCGACGCGCTTTATCTGCAGTTGATTCAAACATTAGACAGCAACGACAAAGCATTTAATACGCGCGCCACAAGGCTATTTTACTATTCTGTAGCTCCGCGGTTTATTGAAACCATTTCAACTAACATCTCCAAACACAATATCGCCAATAATCGCAAGCAGGACAGGATCATTGTAGAAAAACCTTTCGGCACCGACCTGGCTTCGGCGCAACAACTTAACAAGCTACTTCGCAGCCATTTTTATGAAGACCAGATTTATCGCATCGATCACTACCTGGGCAAAGAAGTCGTTCAGAACATTTTAGCATTTCGCTTTGCCAACTACATTTTTGAACCGCTGTGGAGTAACAAATTTATCGATCAGATTCAAATATCCGTGGCCGAATCGGTAAGCGTGGGCACGCGTGGCGGCTATTATGATAAAAGCGGCGCATTGAGAGATATGGTCCAAAACCATTTGTTGCAACTTTTATCGCTGGTGACTATGGACTGCCCCAAGAATTACGATGCTGAAGAAATAAGAAAAGCAAAAGTAAAAGTGCTCAAAAAGGTACGCCGCTTCAATGCTATTTCGGTGGCGCAAAACGTGGTGAAAGCACAGTATGTGGCAGGCGAGATCGATGGAAAACCGCAGGCAGCTTACAGAGATGAGCCCGACGTCGCTAAAAATTCTCAAACAGAAACCTACGTTGCTTTAAAACTTTTTATCGACAACAACAGATGGAAAGGCGTACCATTTTATTTAAGGACCGGCAAATGCATGGCTAAAAAATCGTCAGAAATAATTATACAATTTAAAGATGGGCCGCATAAAATATTCAAAGATGATATCGAACCAAACCGCCTGGTCATCAGCATTCAGCCGGAGCGCGAAATCAGCTTGTTGTTTGAAGGAAAAATACCCGGCCTGGAAATGAAGTTAAGGCCATTGGAAATGGATTTCACCTATCAGGGTTCATTTGAAGAAGAAACGCCGGAAGCCTACGAAACCTTATTGCTTGATGCGCTCGAAGGCGATGCCACTCTCTTCATCCGCGGCGATCAGGTAGAAACCGCCTGGAGCATTGTAATGCCGATTCTTGACGAATGGGCAAAAGGTAAAAACAGTATGAAAAAATACAAAGCGGGTTCGTGGGGGCCCAAAGCCGCCGAAGGCTTGTTTACTCAAAGCGCTTACAAGTGGCTAAGCCTTCCGGAAAACAAAAAACCAACAGTCATTATAAAATCAACAAAATAAATGCAGCAAATTAAATTGATTTGGGAAAATGCTGAGGCATTAAGCCTTGCGGCCGCCCATTACTTTGTAGAAAGGTGTAATCAGCATATTGCAGATAAGGGTTTATTCTCTGTATCACTTTCTGGTGGAAGCACTCCTAAAAGATTATATGAGCTTTTGGCAACGCCAGCGTTTTCCAGAAATATAGATTGGAAAAAAGTGCAGTTGTTTTGGGGCGACGAAAGATTTGTGCCGCACACCCACGACGATAGCAATTACCGCATGGTTAAAGAAGCTTTGTTAGACCATGTCAAAATACCACGCAAACATGTTTTCGCGATGCCCACAAAAGGAACCGCAATAGATTGCGCCGCTCAATATGAGCAGACGATGAAAGATGCGCTGGGAAGAAAAATGCAAATAGACCTGACGCTGCTCGGCATGGGTGACGATGGCCATACTTCCTCTTTATTCCCCGGAACCGATGTATTGCAGGAACAAAAAAAATTCATCAAAGAAGTTTGGGTGGAAAGCAAACAAACCTATCGGCTTAGCTCCACTTACCGGCTTATCAATAATAGCGGCGAAGCGATGTTTTTGGTGGCGGGCGCAGCCAAAGCTCCGGTGGTAAAACACATCTTTTCGAAACAGGCGAAAAACAAATATCCGGTTCAAAACGTAGCGCTAAAAAAAGGCAATGCCGTTTGGATGCTCGATGAAGCCGCCATGGGCAAATAATAAAAAAGGCATTGCGATGGAGTTTTTATCGCAATGCCTTTCACTATTTTTTATACTGATCAGGACACCAGCTTATGGATGGCCTGGTGAATTTTTTCAAACTGAAACGCACTTACTGCGTTATCCATCATCGCTTTTATTTCTGCCGTGCAAAGGTTTTGAATAGATCCTTCATGTGGGTTTTCGATAGCCGCTTGCTGGGGAACCTTATACGAGCCGTCTTCCACCGATCGACCCACCTGTATATAAGCGTCCCTAAAAGGAATGCCTTGCAATACCAGTTGGTTCACCAGGTCTACGGTGAACAAATATTTATATTTTTCATCCGTCAAAATATCTTTCTTAATATCAATATTCGACAGCATCAGCCCCGCCATTTCGATGCAATCTTTTAATGTTTTAAAGGCCGGGAATAAATGCTCTTTCAGCAATTGCAAATCGCGATGATAGCCCGACGGCAAATTGGTGGTCATCATCGAAAGCTCGTTGGGCAAGGCTTTAATCCGGTTACAATGCGAACGGATCAACTCAAATACATCCGGATTTTTTTTGTGAGGCATAATGCTGCTGCCGGTGGTGAGTTCTGCGGGAAAACTAACAAACCCGAAATTCTGGTTCAAATACAGACACGCATCCATGCTAAGCTTCGCCAGCGTATCGGCGATATTAGCCAGAGCCTGCGCCACAATCCGTTCTGCTTTTCCGCGGCCCATTTGTGCATATACTACGTTGTAGTTGAGATCAGCAAACCCGAGTAAGTCGGTAGTCATTTTTCTTTTAATAGGAAAGGAAGATCCATAACCAGCGGCTGAGCCTAAGGGATTTTTATTCACCACATCAAAGGCTGCTTTCAGTGTTATAACATCATCTACCAGACTTTCCGCATAAGCGCCAAACCACAAGCCGAAAGAGGACGGCATGGCTAATTGCAAATGCGTGTAACCCGGGTAAAAATGATCTTTGAATTGTTCGCTTTGAGCCTGAAGCAATTCAAAAAAAGGAAGGATGGCCGCCACCAATTGTTCCATCTCATGTCTTAAAAATAATTTGATATCCACCAACACCTGGTCATTGCGGCTGCGGGCGCTGTGAATTTTTTTTCCGGCGTCGCCGAGCTTTTGCGTCAACAATAGTTCCACTTGAGAATGAATATCCTCTACATCATCCTGCAATTTAAGCTCACCTTTTTCAATTTGCTTATAGATGGCTTTCAACGCAACCTGCAGGTCACTCAGCTCCTCTTTTTCGAGCAGCCCCACAGATTGGAGCATTTCAATATGCGCCAGTGAACCCAACACATCAAAAGGAGCCAGGTACAAATCCATCTCACGGTCTTTGCCCACTGTAAAAGTTTCTACTTCCTTCAAGGCCGTCTTATCTTTTTGCCAGAGTTTCATGTTTATACTTTGTTTTTTTAAGATGACACAACCAGTCGTCTACATTATTTTTTTCAAAATTTCGATATAGTCTTTGATACCGTTTTCTATTTCTTCGAGATAGATAAATTCATCTGCCGTATGGCTGCGGGCGCTGTCGCCCGGGCCCATTTTCAAAGCAGGAAACGGCATAAGCGCTTTATCTGAAGTCGTGGGCGACCCATACATCGTTTTACCCATTTTTAAACCGGCCTGAATAATCGGGTGCTCTACTTCAATGGAAGTAGAGCGCAGCCTTGTGGAGCGCGGTGCGATCTCGCTTTGAATATGCTTTTGTATTTCCGCTATGACTTCTTCAAAAGAATACAGCTCGTTCACGCGTACATCAACGACATATTTACAAACCGCCGGAACAACGTTGTGAGCTTTATTTTCAGTTTCAATCACCGTCACCGACATTTTGTTGGCGCCCAGCAGGGGCGACACTTTAGCAAACTGGTAACGATGAAACCAGTCAATATCTTTTAATGCTTTGATAATGGCGTTTTCACCTTCGTTGCGGGCGGCGTGGCCCGCCTTTCCGTGAGCAGTAGCGTCTAAAACCATCAGGCCGCGCTCGGCAACGGCCATTTGCATTAAGGTCGGTTCGCCAACGATCGCAAAATCGATCGGCGGCAAAATTTTCACGACCGCCTCAATCCCGTTATAGCCCGATATTTCTTCCTCAGCGCTGGCGACCAGCATGATATTATATTTCAAATTGGGCCGGTCAAAAAAATATACAAAGGTTGCCAGCAACGAAACCAGGCAACCGCCCGCATCGTTGCTGCCCAGGCCGTAAAGCTTTCCTTCTTTTTCAACCGCTTCGAAAGGATTTAGTGTGTAATTGGGATTAGGCTTTACGGTGTCGTGGTGTGAGTTGAGCAATACCGTGGGTTTTCCTGCATCGAAGAGTTTATTCTTTGCAATCACATTATAACCCGATAATTCGGCTTCGACACCCTGTTCTTTTAAATAAGAAAGGATCAACTGAGCCGTTTGCTCCTCGCTCCTGCTGAAGCTGGGCGTTTCTATCAATTGCTTTAAGAGGCGTACGGCCTGGTCATATAATGCATTTTCACTTTTCATCGGCAGTAATTAAAGTTCCTTCGGTCGCTTCTGTTGTATTTTTTAGAAGGTCATCGGCGTGGCCGATCAGCACTTCTTTAACGCCGGCATCAATTGCAGCAAAAGCGTTATCTATTTTAGGTAAAATGCCTTCAAACAAACGCTTCTCATCCAACAATTGCTGATAGCGCGTTTTATTGATATTCCTGATTACGGAGCCATCATCATTTACATCTTCCAAAACTCCTTTCTTTTCGAAACAATAAATCAGCCTCACCTTATAAAATGAAGACAAGCTAACCGCCAGCGTAGACGCAATGGTGTCGGCGTTGGTGTTTAATATATGCCCTGCGCTATCGTGGGTCAGCGGCGCAAAAACAGGCGTTAAGCCTGCTTCGAGTAATAGCTGAACATTATCAGCATTTAATTTTGTGGTGTCAATATCGCCCACCCAGCCAAAATCCACTGTTTCACCATTAATCGTTTTTAGCGGCCTTTTTGTAGCTGGAATGATATTGGCGTCGGCGCCTGTAAGCCCTATCGCGTTACAACCGAGCGCCTGCAAACCGGCGACTACCTTTTTATTGACCAGGCCACCGTAAACCATAGTCACGATATCAATGGTTTCACTATCCGTTATACGCCGGCCGTTAATGTATTGGGACGCTACGCCTAACTTTTCGCCTACCTGCGTAGCAATTTTTCCCCCACCATGAACCAAAATTTTATGTCCACGGATGGCAGCAAACTGCGCTAAAAATAATTGTAAAGATTCGGGGTTATCGATAACATTACCTCCGATTTTAATAACAAAAAGATCATCCATGATTAAGCTTTCAGTAGTTCTGACAAAACCGCCTGAGCCGCCCAAACCCGGTTACCGGCTTCTTGCGTCACAATGCTATGGGCGCTATCTAAAACTTCATCGCTCAACTCCACGTTGCGCCGCACCGGAAGGCAATGCATGACTTTTGCGTTGTTAGTAAGCTTTAGCTTGTCGGCGGTCAACATCCATTCGGGCTCATTACTATAGATTTTCCCGTAGTCGTTATAAGTGCTCCAATTTTTTACGTACACGTAATCTGCATCTTTCAATGCTTCATCCTGGTCATAAATAATCGGCGCGTCGCCGGTAAATTTTTTATCCAATTCGTAATCTTCCGGATGCGTCACGACAAAATCAGCTTCGCCCCAGGCATTCATCCATTGCGCAAAACTATTGGCAACGCATTGAGGCAGCGGTTTAACATGTGGCGCCCAGCTCAATACCACCTTAGGTTTGCGCTGCTCCTTAAACGTTTCTTTTATCGTAATCACATCTGTAAGGCTTTGCAGCGGGTGAAGGGTAGCGCTTTCCAGGCTCACCACCGGTAGGCCCGAGTATTTAATAAACTGTTGAATATACAGTTCACTATAGTCGTCTTCTTTATTGACCAGCGACGGAAAAGTGCGGATCGCAAGGATGTCGAAATATTTGCCGAATATCGGAGCCGCATCTTTCACATGCTCGACAGTTTTGCCGCTCATGATCGCTTCTTCTTCAAACTCGAGTTGCCAGCCTTCGCTGCCCACATTAAAGATAATCGCTTCCATACCGAGGTTCTGGGCTGCGATTTGGGTGCTCAGGCGCGTGCGCATGCTGGGGTTTAAAAATAAGCAGCCGATACGCTTTCCCGATCCGAGCGCACTGTCTGAGAGCGGATCATTCTTATATTGTAAAGCTTTTGCTGCAAGCGCGTTAATATCCGTTACATCTGCTGCGCTGATAAAAGTGTTACCCTTTAATAATGCCATTTGATACGTATATGATTTTATAAAAATGGTTCGTGCCTTCACGAACCAAAATTGTTTATAAGGAGCTGAAGAAAAATAAAGCGGCGGCGCTTCGTGTGCTGCGCAAAATATTTTTACTCTGCAACTAAATTGAATGCTGCGATCTCTTCTTTTATGGCTTCCGAAAAATGCTCGGCATCCTTTTTCTTTAACGCCAGCGATGGCAGCAACCTGATTACATTGGGCTTAGCCTCGCCGGTAAAAATTTTCTGGTTCACCAACAGGTTCTTTTTTAGAGAAGCCAATTCTTCCGGAACGTCGAAACCGATCATCAGGCCGCGGCCGCGCACGTTTTTCAATTCTGGAATACTGTTGAGCTCGTCGCGCAAATATTTACCAATCATCACCGCATTTCCCATCAGCTTTTCTTCTTTCATTGTTTCCAGCACGGCTAATGCTGCGGCGCATGCCAGGTGGTTGCCTCCGAAAGTAGTGCCCAATTGGTAGTGCCTGGGTTTGATATGCGGCGCGATAATAATGCCACCAATCGGAAAGCCGTTGCCCATACCTTTGGCCATCGAATAAATATCGGCGTTGACGCCGGCAAAATCGTGACTGAAAAACTTCCCGCTTCTTCCATAGCCACATTGCACGGCATCTGCGATATAAACGGCGCCATATTGATCACAAAGCGACCGGATCAGTTTTAAAAACGATTCGCTGGCCACGTTGATTCCTCCAACACCCTGAATACCTTCTATAATAACGGCCGCGATTTCTTTTCCGTGCTTATCAAAATGAGCTGCTAATGCCGCTTCGTCGTTGAAAGGAAGAAAGTCAACGTTATCGGTTTCGTTGACCGGCGCTGTGTAATTTTTATTATCGGTCGCGGCCACCGCCAGCGATGTACGCCCGTGAAAAGCTTTGGAAAAGGCAACAATCTTCTTTCTGCCGGTATGGAACGACGCCATTTTTAAAGCGTTTTCATTGGCTTCAGCCCCCGAATTGCAGAGAAAAAGGCTATAATCTGCTTTGCCCGACACTTCGCCCAGTTTTTTGGCCAGCTCGGCCTGAAGCGGGTTTTGAATTGAATTGGAGTAAAAAGCAATTTTTGAAAGCTGCTCTTCAATACGCTGCACCCAATGAGGATGAGAGTGGCCGATACTGATTACGGCATGTCCGCCATAAAGATCGAGATACTGGTTGCCATCGCTGTCCCAAACATAAGACCCCTTCGCTTTGGTTATTGTAATATCGTTTAGTGGGTAAACATCAAATAAATCCATCAGTGTGTTTTTACAGCATTGACTGCCTCGGTAAAATAAAATTGCCCGTGTGTACGCGGGCAACGAAATTAATTAAAATATTAATGGCGGAAGGATAAAATTGCGGCTGGAGCCGCCTGCGCGTTACCCTTAGTTCAGAATGCCGGGCTCTTTTACAATTGCTGCCCGCTTCTCCTGCTGGATAGCCGGCCAACCGCCCAGCACCACTCTGAGATTATGGATCTCATGTCTTTTCAAAACGGTAGCAGCGAAATAAGCTTCTTCATCGCTGTGGGCAATCAGGTATAAATTATCGGTTTCTTCAATAGCCGAAAGGCGCAGCGGGTTGTTCATTTGATCTAAAGGAATATTCACTGCGTTTTTCAAATGCCCGTTTCCAAACACAATTTCGGAGCGGGTATCCAAAATAACCAGGTTTTCGTCGAACGGGATATCCATCATCAGTTCGTCGGGCTCTACTTCGATGATTATATCAACCGGAAGGTCTGCTTTTTGCCAGGAGCCAAAACCACCGGATAAGTACCCCTTAATACCGGTTAGCTTTGCCGCTGCTGCCTTTTCAAACAGCCTGGTTTTTTCAGACTCGTCTAAAAGAAAAAGTATGTTTTTATCTTTTATATGCGCTCCTTCATAGCCCGCAAAGGCCAGCGCGTAGTCTTTCAATTTTTCGCTCAGGGGCATTGCCAGGCTTCCTTTAATGAAACCCTGCCGCAGCGCTTCGACCTTGCGGGTATCAATAATCAGGCTATCCTCTTCTGCCCATTTCCTAAAATCGTCTAATTGAAGCGCGTCCATATCCTTTAAATTATGATAAAAGTTGTCCTACAAACTGATCCAGATCTCTCATCCTGTCTGTGTTGATCGTATAGTAAATAAACTTTCCTTCGCGCTCGGTTTTCACAAAATCTGCCTTGCGCAAAATTGCTAAATGTTGAGAGGCTACGGATTGCTCGATACGTAGTTTAACGTAGATTTCTGTAACCGTCACTTTTTCCTGAGTGTCTATTAATTTTAAAATTTGCTGGCGCAACTTGTGGTTGAAGGCGCGCAAGATCAAGGCGGCTTTTTTAATGGCCAGCGTGTCCAAAGTCAATTCTTTGCCCTGGCTGTCTTTTTGGGCAAAAGAAATGTGATAATTACTCATTATGAATAAAGGGTTTAGAGGGTTTAAAAATACACAAACTGATGTAAATATGATTTATGCCGTGTTGCGGTTTGCGATATATACATCCTTAACGTAATATGGCTCACTATATGCAACATCTGCAAAAGTTTTTTCCTTAAAGTTTTTCAAGGAAAGGTAAATCATATCTCTGGCATCTATGTCTTTTCGAATAAATTGCGCGGCCGGGCTTACTTCCATTAATTGTTCGAACTTCAAACTACCGTTTCCGGTAAATAAAATTTGATGTTTTGCCAGGGTTTCAGCAAAACTGCCGGAGTCGAGCGTCGCTGCAAAGGGATCCTTGTAGGTTTCCAGTTTTTTTGTGAAAATAGCTGAGAAAACTTCCATTCTTCGGGCATCGATCATCGGGCAAATCAAATCTTTCGCATTTTCATGGACGGCGCGGGCCATTACTTCCAAAGTACTCAGGCAAATCAGCGGTTTCGTCAGCGCATAGCAAAAACCTTTTGCAGTTGCCATCCCAATGCGCAATCCTGTGTACGATCCCGGACCACTACTAACCGCCACTGCATCGAGATCGCGCATATCGGCTCCTATTTTATCGAAGCCCGCTCTGATCGCCTCATGTAACCAGGAAGCCTGCTCTTTCTGACGATCATTCTTGTCAAAAACAAGGATATCCAGACCATCGCTGATACAAAAAGATCCTTTTTCAATCGCTGTATCAATATTTAGTAAGAGCATTTTGCAAATGAAATAAATATTTATTAAAATATGATGTAAGGTCATCAAAATTTTCGAAAATCAGAAGAAAATAAGGAACAATTGTTTTTTGAACGATCTTTTGTACTCTTGTGGCTGATAAAGTTTTAAAAAATGGAGAAAAAAATAATAACTACTTCCAACGCCCCGGCTCCCATTGGCCCTTATAACCAGGCCGTATTTGCGGGAGATACACTCTATGTTTCTGGCCAGATTGCCATTGATCCGGCTACTGGCGAACTAAATAATAGCTCGCTCCAGGATGAAACTCATCAATGTATGAAGAACCTGGACGCCATCCTGAAGGAAGCCGGTTTAAGCTTTGACAACGTGATCAAATCGACCATTTTCATTACCGATATGAAACGTTTCGCGGAGATCAATGACGTTTATGGACAATACTTTACGGGCAATTATCCCGCACGGGAAACGGTTCAGGTGGCCGCGCTGCCTAAGTTCGTGAATGTAGAAATCAGTGTGGTGGCGATTAAATAAGGCTTGGCCCGGTTGATGCCGATTGTCAGTCTAACGTAAAATATACTTCCTGAGCAGCGAAGTTCCGTACCTTTGTGCCCCAATTTTTTGATGGAATGAACAGAACACAGGAAGTTTTAAAAGACGTAGTAATAAAATTTGCCGGCGACAGTGGCGACGGCATGCAGCTTACCGGCACGCAGTTTACCAATAATACCGCGCTGCTAGGAGCAGATCTTTCCACTTTTCCCGATTACCCGGCAGAAATACGCGCACCACAGGGGACCATCCCGGGCGTGAGTGGTTTTCAATTGAGATTTTCATCAGATCATATTTATACCCCCGGCGACGAATGTGATGTTTTGGTAGCGATGAACGCGGCGGCGTTAAAAGCCAACCTCAAAAGCCTGAAAAAAGGGGGACGTATTATTGCCAATACCGATGGGTTTGACGCCAAAAACCTGCGCCTGGCTAATTATCCCGACGGTGTTAATCCAATTGAAAATGACAGCCTTCAGGGCTATGAACTTATAAAAATCGATGTTACCAAACTTACGCGCGAAGCGCTGAAAGAGTTTACGCTCGGCACCAAAGAAAAAGACCGCGCGAAAAACATGTTTATCCTGGGGTTTCTATACTGGATGTATAATCGGGATATGCAAAACACGATTAACTTCCTGACAGAAAAGTTTGCCAAAAAACCGGATATATTAAACAGCAATATCAAAGCGCTTAAATCCGGCTACAACTATGGCGACACCACAGAAACCTTCACTACCACTTATAAAGTTGATAAGGCAAAGATTGAAGCTGGTACTTACCGGTCGATCATGGGCTTTCAGTCGCTCGCGATGGGGCTTATCGCAGCTTCGGTGAAAAGCGGATTGAAATTATTTTTGGGAACTTACCCCATCACGCCCGCAAGCGACATCCTGCACGAACTGAGCCGTCATAAAAACTTTGGTATCAGAACTTTTCAGGCAGAAGATGAAATAGCGGGTATTTCCACAGCGATTGGCGCTTCTTATGGAGGCGCTTTGGGCGTTACCACCACCTCTGGTCCGGGTATGGCGTTGAAAACAGAAGCGATGGGACTTGCCGTCATGCTCGAAATTCCATTGCTGATCATCAACGTACAACGCGGCGGGCCTTCCACCGGCTTGCCTACCAAAACCGAACAATCCGATTTACTGCAAGCTTATTACGGAAGAAACGGAGAATGCCCAATGCCCGTAATCGCTGCGAGTTCGCCGGCCGATTGTTTCGATGCGGTATATGAAGCGGCCAAAATCAGCGTGCAACATATGACGCCGGTGATTTTTTTAAGCGACGGATATATCGCCAATGGCGCGGAGCCCTGGCGTTTTCCTGAAGAAGCGCAACTGGCGCCTATTCATGTGAATTTCAAAACAGAATTAGGCCATCACGAAGATAAATTTCAGCCGTATTTAAGGGATGAAAACCTGGTAAGGCCCTGGGCCGTACCCGGCACACCGGGACTGGAGCATCGCATTGGTGGCATTGAAAAGCAAAATATTACAGGCAATATCAGCTACGATCCCGAAAACCACCAGTTGATGGTGAAACTGCGCCAGGAAAAAGTTGATAAAATTGCGGAACATATTCCCGAACAAAAGCTGGATAGCGGGCCCGAAAAAGGGAAAGTGCTGGTGATGGGTTGGGGTTCCACTTACGGGGCTATCAAATCGGCAGTAGCGCAACTGCAGGCAGAAGGCAAAAGTGTGAGCCACGTTCACCTACGTCACGTAAGGCCATTCCCAAAAAACCTCGGCGATATTCTTCATAATTTCGATCATGTCGTGATTCCTGAAATCAACAACGGACAGCTGATCAAAATCATTCGCGACCAGTTTTTGGTAGACGCAAAAGGCTATCATAAAATAATGGGCGTTCCTATTACCAAGCACGAATTGGTAGAAGAGTTAAATAAATACTTTGTAGTAGAGCAGGTCGTTTAACTTGCTTCAGAGCAAAGCCATTACCAGTTTTTTGCGATAAAAAAGCAGCAGCCGGTTTAGCGGGAAATGCCCTCCAGTTTTAGCAGGAAAGCGTACCGCAACGCATCTTCTTTTAAATAATCGAATCGGCCTGAAGCGCCTCCATGACCGAATTTCATATTCGTTTGCAGCAAAACCACATTGCTGTTGGTTTTATATTCCCGCAATTTGGCCACCCATTTCGCAGGCTCAAAATATTGCACCTGGCTATCGTGTAAGCCTGTGGTAGCAAGAATATTAGGATAAGGTTTCCTTTCTATATTTTCATAGGGCGAATAAGACTTCATATAAAAATAAGCTTCGCTGCTCGTTTCCGGATTGCCCCATTGATCATATTCATTCGTCGTCAACGGAATGGTGGGGTCAAGCATTGTATTGACCACATCTACAAATGGCACATCAGCAATGATGCCGTTAAACAATGTATTGCCCATGTTGGCCGCCGTTCCCATCAGCAGGCCGCCCGCGCTGCCGCCGTTGGCGTAAAGATGCTGGGGCGACGTATATTTTTCCTGTATCAGATAGCGGGCACAATCGATAAAATCGGTAAATGTATTTTTCTTTTTCATCATTTTACCATCCTCATACCATTGCCTTCCCATTTCCTGGCCGCCACGAATATGCGCGATGCCATAGGCAAAACCCCGATCCATCAAGCTTATCAGATTTGAATTAAAATAAGTAGGATACGAAAACCCGTAACTTCCATAGCCGATGAGTAAAAAGGGCATGCTTCCGTCTTTTTTAAATCCTTTTTTATAGGCCACAGAAACAGGGATCCTGGTGCCGTCGGCCGCTTGGGCAAATAACCTTTCTACTTCATAGTCGCTTTTGTTATAACCGCTTGGAATTTCGCGCTGTTTTAATAAAATGGCCTGCCCTGTTTTCAGATCATAATCGTAAACGCTGTTGGGCGTTACCGGCGATCCATAATTATATCTTAGCCTGGTAGCGTTGTAGTTTGCATTGGTACCCAGCGAGGCCATATAAACCGCGTCATCAAACGGCACCAGCCGCGCCTGCTCGCGGCCTTTCTCTAAAATCTCTATTTGATCCAATCCATTTTTCCGGCCCTTTACAATGATATAATTTTTTAGCAAAAGCAATTGTTCGACCAACACTTCTTTCCTGTGCGCAATCAGGTCCACCCACTTTGATACGGCTGTCTGATCAAAATCAGTAGTTGAAATTTTAAAGTTCAATGCTTCTTTATTATGAGTGATATAGAAGCGTTCCCGATCGGCGTCAACACTATACAGCACTTTTTCCATGCGCGGTTGAAACAATTCAAAAGCAGACTCAGGCTGATCTGCGGGCAAATATCTCACTTCCGAATTGGTGAAATTTGCTGACTCAATAAAAATAAAATTTTCAGCTTTCGATTTGGAAAGGCCTATATAATTATTCTGCTCCACTTCATGATATACCATCACGTCGTTTGCCGCGGGCGCGCCAACCGTATGGCGCCAAACCTTTTCTGAAAGCAAAGTCACGGGGTGATTTGAGATATAAAAAAATGTCTTGCTATCGGTAGCCCATACATAGTCGGCGCTGGTATTGCTGATTCCCTGCGGGCTTACCACCCCGGTCCTCAAATCCTTTAGCATGATATTGTATTGCCGGCGGCTTATGGTATCCTCTCCGTAGAGCAGCCAGTTATTATCGGGGCTAACCGACATGCCGGCCACGTTGTAATAGGCATGGCCAGCCGCCATCGCATCTACGTCAAGCACAATTTCTTCAGGAGCGGCCAGCGTTTCTTTTTTGCGGCAAAGCTTATAATATTGCTGGCCTTCTTCGCTGCGGGTATAATAAAAATAGCCGTTTCGAAAATAGGGCACATGCTCGTCCTTCTCTTTAATACGCCCCCGCATTTCTTTGTATAAATCTTCCTGAAGCGCTTTGGTGTCGGCCATCATCTGATCGAGGTACTCATTTTCGCGGGTGAGTAACTGCACCACTTCATTACTATCAGCGCCCTTCTTAAAAAAATCGATCATCCAGTAATAATCATCGGTTACACTATCACCATGTACGGCTCTTATATGAGGTTTTTTGATCGCTACCGGAGGTTTGATATCGGGCCATTTAACTCGTTCCATTTGTGCTGCTATTTTTTGTAAACATGAAATCGAGATAAAAGTAATTAATAAAAAAGCGAAGTGTTTTTTAGGTAATAAACTTTGCACAAGTTTAACCCTACAGCCTGTAAAAAGCATACGTTTAAATTTAAAGAATGATCATCAAATACAAGATCAGCGGCGCGGTACAAAATTATCGATGCTGCCGCAATCCTGCTTCGCGGGCCGTTAGCCTCACTCATATATGCGATGCCCCGCAAGCCCGTTTTTTTTCCGGATGTGTTAATTTCACTGAAGTCAGCCTTAGGGCTTATCTGTCTTTATTTTACGCCAACTTAAAGCTATCACATGCCCGGTTCAAAAAAAACTGCTTATGACTTCACGAACAGCCCCAAAGTTTTAGCCAACTTAAAAAAGCTGCAGGAAACCTTTGGCGGCAATGGCAGGCGCCTGGAAGTTTCGGACGTTTTAGATAACGAAGGGCACCAGTACGTTAACCTGGTGCAAAAAGGCGGCGGTGTCTTAGGTGTTGCGCTGGTGGGCTACACTTATATTTTAGAGAAAATGGGCATCCGCTTTTTAAGAATGGCGGGCACCAGCGCAGGTGCGATCAACACGGCTATGCTCGCCGTAATCGGCAAAAAGCAGGAAGAAAAATCAACGCGCGTATTGGAAGCGATCACCAATCTTAATTTTTTTGACCTGGTAGACGGTCATCGCATGGCGAGATGGCTGATCAGGCGTTTCATCACTCACAAAAATTATTTCAATCGCGTAAAAATTGTAGCCCTAAGTATCGTGTCGCTGTTTACATTGCTCCTGGTGGGTAGCCTGGTGTTTCTTGTATTAGGGCAGGAAGATGAAAAATATCAAATCGTGAGCAGGCCTTTCATCATCGCATTGGTCATCGCTATGATCCTAATCGGCGAACTGCTGCATTATATTTTTAAGCTCTTTAAAAAATTCAAAACCTCCGGGCATGGAATTAATCCGGGTGTCTTTTTTTACCACTGGATTGAAAAGCAAATGCGCGACAACGGCGTATTGAACACGCCCGACCTGATAGCAAAAGCCAGCCAGCCTATACCTGGCCTGCATTTACGGCATCCCCATCCGCAAGGCTTAAAAGACCTTTCGGGAGATATTACGCTGATAACTTCAGAGTTGGTTACGCAAAACAAAATAGAATTTCCTGCGATGGCAGGCCTGTTTCGACACAACGGAAAAGACAGCTTACATCCGGCGGGCTTTGTTCGCGCATCGATGTCGATCCCCATGTTTTTTGAATCGTATTTTATTAAAGACATTCCCTGCGACCATCCGGATATCAGAAAAAAATGGAAGGAAACCTTTGACGAAAATGATCCGCCCAGCACAGCGCGATTTGTGGATGGCGGCATTCTGTCTAATTTCCCGATCAATATTTTTTACAACCCGAAAGTGATGGTGCCGCGCCTCCCTTCTTTTGGAATCGACCTGGACGATTCGGCGCCGGAAGACAAGACAAAGCGCGCTTCCAACTGGACAATGATGGGATATTTTGGACGCATATTCAACACGATCCGAAACTATTACGACAAAGATTTTCAGCTTAAAAACAGGGTTTATTCCCGCGGCGTAGGAACGATTGCGCTGTCCGAATTTAACTGGCTGAACTTTTTTGTAACAGACGCGGATAAACTGGCGATGTTTGAAAAAGGCGCTGAAGCAGCAACGCAATTTTTACTGCATTTCAATTGGCAGGAATATAAAAACGACCGGGCCTTTATGCAGGCTACGATTGAAGGTAACAAGGGTTAGGTTTATGATGTAAAGAAGCCGGCTGCTCATTGACACCGGCCTCTTTTTGAAAATTTGCGCGCTATGCACCGAAACCCATTTCCGTGCTAACGGCAATGCGGTTCCAACCATTGATCGTAACGATCATCATAATAAGTTGCGCGATATACTTTTTGTCAAAAGATGCGACAGCTTTTGCGTAGGTCGCTTCCGACAAGCCGGCTTTATGAATTAGCGTAATTTCTTCTGTCATTTCAAGGACAATCTTTTCCTCTTTTGTAAAAGCATCCGTCTCCCGCCACGCATTCAACAAAAAAATGCGCCGGTTGCTTTCTCCGTTTTTTAGGGCTTCCTTTGTGTGCATATCAATACAGAAAGCGCAACCATTGATCTGCGACGCCCGTATTTTAATCAGATCCTTATGGGTTTTCGTCAACCCGGTGGTAGCAAGATAGTTTTCCAAACCAAACATTGCTTTATACGCCGCAGGTTCCGTTTCAGAAATATTGATTCTTTTTTCCATCAGTGGTTCATTTAATAATTGATTGAATGATTTAACAATACAAAATTGCAGTACCATCCGGCGGCAATTCTTAAACTGGTTTAAGAATTCTTTTTCGCTCTTATTTCACTCAGATATTCGGGCGTAAAACCCAGATAGGAAGCAATAAGATATTGAGGAATGCGTTGCACAAACTCGGGGTAGTGATTGTTGAGATGATGATAGAAAGCTTCTTTGGAGAGCCCGAAAATATACTTCGTCCGCATCTGCGCCGCAGCATAGGCCCGCTGATAAATAAAACGGAAATAGCGTTCCATAGTCGGATGCGCCTGCAACAGCTCATCTTGCTTATCTTTTGTTATCATTAGCAGGTGCGCAGGTTCCACGGCCTGAATAAAAAACTCACTTGGACGCCGGTGTTCATAAGAAATATGATCAGTTACCCACCAGTTCTCAATAGCAAATTCGGTGGTTTGCTCTACGCCTTTTTCATTGATGAAAAATTTGCGCAGACAACCCTGAAGTACGAAATAATGGGAGCGGCAAATCGCGCCCTCCGTCAACAGGTTTTGTTTCTTCTTTACAGATATGATTGTAAAAAAAGAGCTGATCGCCTCAAATTCCGTATCGGTGATCATTATAAACTTGTTTAGATGGGCTTTAAACAAATCTTGCATAAGGTAAAATTTTGGAAGGCCGTAACGCCTGGTTTAACCCGCTGCGTTTTGCTTTCGTTGTCGCATCGCTGCGTCAAAATCCTGTATGGAAAACGCATCATCGACAATGAAAGCGCCGATCTTGGTGCGCCGCAGGCTGCTTAAATACGCGCCACAGCCAAGCGCCTGACCGAAATCGTGTGCAAGGCTCCGGATATAGGTTCCGGTTGAGCAAACTACTTTGAAAGCCACTTCCGGCAACGCCGATGCATCAATTTCGAAAGACTGGATGGTGATCGTACGCGGCTCCAACTTCACATCGATGCCTTTGCGAGCTAACTCATAAACACGCTTACCGTCTTTTTTTATAGCAGAATGAATCGGCGGCACTTGTTGAATAGCGCCGATAAAATCAGTGGTTGCCGCCTTTATCTCTTCCGTTGTAAGATGATCGAAGGGTTTGAAGTTTTCGGGTTCACTTTCAAGATCGTAGGTCGGCGTTGTTGCGCCCAGCGTGAAGGTTCCGGTGTATTCCTTCTCCTGCGCCATGTATTCGTTGATCTTCTTGGTAAATTTTCCTGTACAAACAATCAAAAGCCCCGTCGCCAAAGGATCCAAAGTACCCGCATGCCCCACTTTTTTTATGCCAACCAAATTCCTGATTTTCCTCACGGCGTCGAAGGAAGTCCACTCCAGCGGCTTATCAATCAATAAAGCAGCGCCTTCTGCAAAATCAGCGGTTTGTAAATCAATTTTATCCATAAAGAAATCTTCTTAAAAGCCCGAACAATAGTTGACAAAGCGCAAATAACGGCTAAAATAAGGTTATTTCAATGCAGAAGCCAAGTGAGACAAACAGCGCAGGAACGCGCTATCGGAAATTTCTACATCCACCGGTAAACTACTTTTTTATTTGCGCATCTCGCTATATCTTCACAGCGGGCGAACAAAGCCCGCGTCGATTTGCGCCCATAATCACTCATACATCAAAAAAATCGATTTCAATAATAATCTGTATTCAGCTCGGCATTCATAATTAAAAATAAATAATCATGCGCCTTATAACCTACACACTTCTTCTCGCTTTCCTCGCTGTTACCGGAACATTTTTTACAGCCTGTGCACAGGAAAAGAAGTTGGTAAAAGTTTGGGAAACGGATACCATGCTGCGGGTTCCCGAATCGGTCTATTTCGATAAAAATGATCAGCTTTTTTTCATTACAAATATCGAAGGCAATGGCTGGGATGCCGACGGAAAGGGATCAGTGGTTAAACTCGGGCTCGATCGGAAGCTAATAAAAGATAATTGGATCACAGGTTTGAATGCACCTAAAGGCATCGGCAGGCATAAAAACCTGCTCTATGTTGCCGATATCACGCAGCTCGTTATCATTGATATTGCCAAAGGTGAAGTGAAAGAAAAAATTAATGTTGAAGGGGCCGAGCGCCTCAATGATGTGACTGTTGGCGCGGCCGGGGAAGTGTATGTTACCGACACCAAAGCCCGAAGACTCTACAAGTTCGCCAACCATACGACATCAGTGGTGCTGGATAGCAATCAGTTAAAAGGCCCGAATGGCGTCCTTTATTTTCAGGGCCAACTATATATCGCCGACGCCGGAAGCCTTTACCGGATCGAAGCCAATAAAAGCCTTACCACTTTGGCTTCGGGCATGGAAGCCAGTACGGACGGCATCATTGCTTTAGGAGATGGAGCATTTATTGTTTCCTGCTGGATCGGCACCATTTACCATGTAAAAAAAGATGGCACGAAAAACCTGCTGCTCGACACGCGCGCTCAAAAGCTTAACACAGCCGATATCGACTACGATCCGAAAAAGAAAATTTTGTTTGTGCCTACTTTCTTTGGTAACAAAGTAGTAGCCTACCGTGTCCAGTAAACGCCGAAAGATTATGTCTTTTCGCCCGAATCCGGTAATTCCTGCAAGATATTGTCAACCCTTGCCGTGACTGTCTCCAACGGCGTGTAGCCTTCGGCGACCAAATAAAATTTCGTATCGCTTACCTGCAATAATAATTTCGGAAAACCTGTTACCTGCAACTGCCGGCACAATGCAAATTCATACTTGGCCTTGTCGATAAATTTTTCTTCAGAGAGTTGCTGATAAAAATCATCTGCCGGAATTTGATATTTTTCCAACAGGTGGCGATACGCTTCTGGATCGCTTAAATCGCGGCCTTCCTCAAACAAAGCCGATTGAAAATCTGACGCTATGTGCACCTGCGAATCGGGTTGATAGGTTTTAAAAATAGAAAGCGCCACCGCAGGCGTTAGGGACTCTGGAAACCAATCGCTTTCATCCGGGTTTTGAATATGCCAGAGGTAATCGGCGCCAAACCTAACCCCGGCAAGGGTTTCCACCCGCTGATAAGCAGCGCTGATATAGCTGGCGATCGCCTTCACGGGCTTCGCTTCCTCTTTTGGAATCATACCGCCGCTCAATACTTCGAAATGAAACCGGCCTTTATAAAGATCCGCTAATTGTGTCATCACCTTGCTGAAGCCAAAGCACCAGCCGCATTGCGCATCATAGCAATAATAAAAAGTCATATAACAAAAGTAAGGAGCAACTTAGACAAAGCGGAAACGCACGCCTACTTCGCTTTTAACTTTTTGTCAATCAGTTCCACGAGTTTATCAAACTCCTGCTCGTCGTAGCCAATTGAGTTGTAAATAATTTTCCCGTTTTCGTCTACTAAAATATTTCTTGGAATAGACTGGGTCGCAAATTTGCCAAAGACTTCCCGCTTCTCATCCGGCAGCATGGGAAAGCCGTAACCGAATTTTTTCTTAAACGCAAGCAATACATCCCACCCTTCTTCACGGCCAAAAACAAGTAGTGCAAAATTTGGATCGTCTTTGTGCTTTTTCCAGATGCGCTGCTGCATTTGCGGAAGTTCAATACGGCAGGGCGGACACCAGGTGGCAAAAAGATTAATTAACACCAGCTTGCCCTTGTAATCCGCAATAGCAGCCGGTTTACCTTTTTCAATTTCAAATTTAAATTCCGGAACGGCATCTCCGTTTTTGATCAGCGTGTGCTGACCGCTTATGGCTCCGGCGCAAACCATCGCCATTAATAAACATAATACTTGTTTCATCGGCATATTTTTATCATCAGTTTATTTTTTATCCTTTTTTCACCAAATGCCCACCTGATTGCAGGGGCAGGGAATTCACCCAATAATCCCACTTTTAAATAAGCAGAAGTCTTTGGCTCGTTTCATAGCATAGAATAAAACGGCAAATTTATACTTATAAAAATGGATATAAATCGTCGCCCGCCACTAAATTTTTAATCGGGCTGTTAGCGCTATAGTTTATTTTTGAAGGATGAATATGTTGGCGGATATACAGGACACGATCGTGGCGCTTGCGACGGCGCCGGGCGTCGGCGCTATCGGCGTTGTTAGGTTGAGCGGCCCTCAGGCTGTGACTATTGCCGACGCGGTTTTTAAAGGAAAGGATTTGCGAAAACAACCATCTCACAGCCTGCATTTTGGCCATATCATTTTGGGCGAAGAAATGATTGATGAAGTGGTGGTTTCTTTATATCGAAATCCAAAAAGTTATACCGGCGAAGACACCGTTGAAATCAGCGGGCACGGCTCGCCTTTCATCCTGGGAAAAATTATTGAAGCCTGTGTGGCCCATGGCGCGCGCCTGGCCCAACCGGGCGAATTTACGCAAAGAGCTTTTTTGCATGGCAAATTGGACCTGACACAGGCCGAAGCGGTGGCCGACCTGATCGCCGCCAACAGCCGCGCCGCCCAGCAAACGGCGCTCAACCAATTGCGCGGCGGTTTCTCAGGTGATTTAAAATTGCTGCGCGAAGAGCTGATCAACTTTGCCGCGCTGGTAGAACTCGAATTAGATTTTAGCGACGAAGACGTGGAGTTTGCCGACCGCACGCAGTTGAAAAACCTGGTGCAGCGCACCTACAAAAAAGTAAGCCAGCTCATCGATTCTTTTCAGTTAGGAAATGTGATTAAAAACGGGATCAGCGTTGCGATTATTGGCAAACCGAATGCGGGGAAATCGACCCTGCTCAATGCGCTTTTAAACGAGGAGCGCGCTATTGTGAGCGATATTGCCGGCACTACGCGCGACACCATTGAAGAGACACTGAATATAAACGGCGTTTTATTTCGCTTGATTGATACGGCCGGCATCCGCGAGCATAGTACTGATCAGATTGAAAACATGGGCATCGAGCGAAGTAAGCAAAATGCGCAGCGCGCCAATCTTATTCTTCATTTGATTGATATGACCGACGAGGCGCCAGACCAGTTTCCATGGCTTAAAGCTTTTTCAGAAAAGACGATTGAGGTGTATACCAAGTTCGACAAATGGCAACAGCAAAAAGAAGCAGCGGGCATTGCAGTGGAGGCTGATTTCAGCCAACACCCGATCGCGGCCAAAACAGGTTTTGGTATTGATGAACTGAAGGCTGTCATTTTTGAAAAGGCAATCGGCGACGCGGTATCGACAGAAAATACGATTGTCACGAATGCGCGCCACCATGTGGCTTTGCAAAAAATAGCCGAAAGCCTTGAGGCGGTGGAAGCCGGTATGCAGCAGGGGTTGAGCGGCGATTTACTTACCATCGACATCCGCCGTGCGCTTCATTATCTCGGGGAAATTACGGGGCAGGTAGAAGTGGACCGCGATATTTTGGGGACAATTTTCGGCAAGTTTTGTATTGGAAAGTAGCCTGTGGAAACAATGGGAAACGGTCTGATAAAACCCTAAGAAATAAGACGACCTTTTAATAACCTGCAAATGACCTGGGCTTCTTTTCATCAATTAATAGAAAATATTTGAAAAATAGAACATGGCAGCCACTCCCCAACATAGCGACATTATTTTTTACAATACCCCCACCGGAGATGTAAAAATAGAAGTGATTTTTAATGACGAAACCTTTTGGCTTACCCAAAAAAGGATGGCTAAGTTATTTGGTGTGGAAGTTCCAGCTATCAACAAACACCTAAGCAATATTTACGAAGCTGGCGAACTGGATAAAAAGGCAACTATTTCCATTTTGGAAACAGTTCAGCAAGAAGGCAGCCGAATGGTAAAGCGAAATGTAGAGTTTCACAATCTCGATGCCATTATAGCTGTTGGCTACCGGGTAAATAGCTATCAGGCTACCCAGTTCCGTATTTGGGCTACCAAAACCCTTCGGGAGTTCATTATCAAAGGCTTTGTATTGGATGATGAAAGGCTTAAACAGGGCAAACGCTTTGGCAAAGATTACTTTGACGAACTCTTGGAACGTATCCGGGAGATACGGGCAAGTGAAAGACGTTTTTACCTCAAAATAACCGACATATACGAGCAGTGCAGCATTGATTACAGTAAGAATGCTGATATAACACAAAAGTTCTTTAAAATTCAACGAATACAACATACTCAAAGATGCTGGAAAAGTAAGCCATGATGTAGCAATGAAGCTGGCAGAGGAAGAATATAGCAAATTCAGGGTAATTCAAGACCGCAATTTTGAAAGTGATTTTGACAAGGAAGTGAAAAAAATTAGCAAGTCCGATAAGTCTTCGAAAAAGAAAAAATAATTGTAACTAAGTCCTAAAATTGAAACCTTGAAAACACTGGTAACAATAAAAAGCTAAAATGCTTGGTTGTTTTTGACTCCCATCTTGAAAAATCAAATGTTGGCCACCAAAATCTTCGCCACTTAGTTCGTACATTTAGGAAATAACAAACACAGATGAAAAAACTGCTCTCTTTCCTGTTGCTTGGGGCAACGCTTTCGTGCTTTTCCCAGGACACGATCCGCTTTACAAAAGGTTTGGCCGTACAATCGGGCAGCCGCTACGGCCGCGAAGCCATCTACGCCGACCTGCTGAGCTATAAGCTTTTTAATGGCATGGCGACGCCCGCCAATGAAGCCGTTTTTCAAATCACCGATGCGAGCGACAGTATCAGCTGGAAAGAAACAACAGCCGACAGCGAAGGCAGGTTTCGCATCTTCAGCCGCAGAAATTTCCAGCGCACCAACAATCCGTTTCTGAATCCCGGCGGCGTAGACCGCGGCGCCGATTATTTATATCTTACTTACCAGGCCGCGCAAGAACAGCCGGCCCTGCTGCGCGTTCAGGGCAGCGCCGCTTTATACTTTAACGGCGCCCCGCATATGGGCGACCCTTACAACGCAGGCTATATGTTTATCCCGGTTTTATTAAAGAAAGGCCTCAACGAATTGTATCTCCGCGGCGGCAATATCCTCCCCGAAATTATTCCTCTAAAAAGCGCCATCCACTTGCATACCAACGATATTACGGCGCCGCATATCGTGTTAAACCAGCCTAACGACCGGCTTAAAATAGCAATGGTGATTAGCAATGCCTCTTCAAAAACATTGTCCCGTTTATCCATCACTTCAACGGTAATGGGCAAAAAACGCTCTGCCACCGTCGCTCCTATTCCGCCCTTTAGTACGAGGAAAGTTGTTTTTGAAGCCAATGCAGAAGCTATCCGACTGGAAGGCAAACACGATTGCCTGATTGAATTGACCCAGCAGGGCAAAAAGATCGACGAAGCCGTAATTGCTTTGGAAGCAGTGCTGCCGTCGGCGCATCAGGCATATACTTTTACCAGTGAGATAGATGGTAGCCTTCAATACTATGCCGTTACCCCCCAAACAAAATTCCAGCCCGGCAGCGCTTTATTTCTTTCCGTTCACGGCGCCGGCGTTGAAGCCATTGGACAGGCTCGCGCCTATCAATCTAAAGATTGGGGAACACTGGTGGCTGCCACGAATCGCCGGCCGCGCGGCTTTAACTGGGAAGATTGGGGCAGAATGGACGCGCTGGAGGTTTTAGCCATCGCCAAAGAAAAATTCCAGCCCGATCCTTTGCGCATCTACCTGACAGGACATTCGATGGGAGGACATGGCACTTGGTTTCTGGGCGCTACTTATCCCGACAAATGGGCCGCGATTGGCCCAGCGGCAGGCTATGCTTCTTTAAAAGATTATGGCTCGGCAGACGGCCGCATTCCGGATAGTGCAGCAAGCCGAGCAGCGCATTTTTTGTTAAGAGCCGGCAACCAGAGCGATGTGCCGCAGCTGGCTGCTAATTATGGGCCTCTCGGTGTTTATATCCTTCATGGTGACAGCGACAGGGTCGTACCTGTTAGTTATGCCCGCCAGATGAGATCAGTTCTATCAAATTTCCACAAGGATTTCAGCTATTATGAATATCCCGGAGGAGCACATTGGTTTGGCAATCAAAGCGTAGACTGGCCGCCCATGTTTGAGTATTTTAAATGGCATGCATCCATCCCCGACACCCTTCATCACCAGATCAATTTTACAACCTCAAGCCCGGGTATTTCGGCTTCCTATAAATGGTGCACGATCTATCAACAGGTACATCCTTTACAATACAGCACCATCAAGCTAAAAAGAAACCTTGCAGCAGCCATTATTTCCGGCTCAACAGAAAATATCTTGTTAATGCGTTTATCGCTGAGTGGCTTTGCGGCAGGCCAGCGCATTGAGATAACGATCGATAATACGCCGGCGGTTACCTATTCCGTTAAAAGTAATACCGACGATATTTTTCTTAAAAAAACGGAAACGGGATGGCAGCTTACGGCGGCTCCCGATCCCCATCAAAAAAACCCACAACGCTATGGCACTTTTAAAGAAGCCTTTAACCACCGGATGGTGTTTGTCATAGGCACGGCGGGCACGGCGGAGGAAACGATGGTCAATCGAAACAAAGCAACCTTCGACGCCGAAAGTTGGTATTATCGCGGTAATGGCGCAGTGGATATCGTCACCGATAAAGCATTTACGCCTTCGGCATTTCAGGGTCGGAATATTATTATTTATGGCAATGCTGATAACAATAGCGCCTGGAAACACTTATTGAACGATTGCCCCATCCAGGTAAAAAGAAATGCCATAACAGCAGGCGATAAAAAATGGGAGGGAAATAACCTCGCCGCCTACTATATCTGGCCACAAAAAAATCCCAAACTGCTAACCGGTGTGGTGGCCGCTTCCGGTAAAAACGGCATGCAGGCAGCTTATGCCAATTAATATTTTGCGGGTGGTAGCGGTTTTCCCGATTTTATGATCTTTTCTGATGCCATGCTGAAAGACGGTGTAAAAGGCGTTAAATCAGCAGGATTTTTTGATAACAACTGGCGGCTGGAAGATGCGGACATGTATGCTGAATAGTAATCATTGATAATAGTTTCAGGGAACCAGGCGTTTCTCAAAAGCCTTTCTTGGCGCGCCTCTCAGCATAACTTCGCCACAATAAATATATCCCGATTTATGGAGGATATGCAGCATGGCCGGATTATCAAAATTTGTATCAACCTTGATACTAAAAACATGATGCGCTTTCGCAATGACTTCCATTTCGCGAAAAAACAATGCAGCAAAGCCTTTACCGGCAACCTGGTCAGAAACGGCTACGCGGTGAACGACCATAAAGTCGCCGTTGGTGAGCCAGGCGCCGTCAATATTTTCATAGGCCGGTTCGTTATTGAACAAGAGCGCAGCGTACGCCACAATTATATTATTACACAACAATACATAGCCGGCACCTGAAGCAATATCCTGCTGCACCGTTTCTGTGTTGGGGTAGCCATCCTGCCACTGCAAGCTTCCATCGCGTCGCCGGCGTTCTATGGCTTCC
Organism: Niabella insulisoli; assembly: GCF_039652435.2. GTDB lineage: Bacteria > Bacteroidota > Bacteroidia > Chitinophagales > Chitinophagaceae > Niabella > Niabella insulamsoli. Next base: position 3,922,977 of record NZ_CP190246.1, read on the forward strand.
TGCAATATTTGCCATATGGCAGCCGCATCTTCAATTGACGCTTGCCTGAGTTCCGTTTGCTCGATCAAACCTTTCATTTTAATGTTTGCAATATAGCTTTTAAAACAAATTGAGCGCGTTGGTTTACCGGCACCCGCGGAACTTCAATCAGATTATATCCAAACGATTGGTAAGTCTTGCTCATTTGTTCGAAAGTATAAACAGCATCTTCCCAGTTTTGTTTGCGTTCACTGTCGGCATGATAGATGGCTTTCCACGGTGGCAATATAAAAACCTGTTGACGATACCTGCATTTACTGAGCGCGGTTGTCATAAGCGGCCGCACGTCTATGTTTTCCATTGTCATGTAACATACAACATCTAATAACCCTCTGTCAAAAAAAATCGGCGCTTGGTTACTTGCAACTGCCCGCTCATAAGTCTCGACCGCAGCTTCGAGCATCAGCATTCCATACCGTTTCTTATCTGCCCAGGGAAGCCCGTCTTGTTTTGCGGCCATCTGCTCTTTGATGATGCGCCGCGCATCTTCGGGCATGACGGTGTATCCCCGTTCTTTCAGTTGATGCAGCAGGGTTGTCTTTCCCGCACCGGGGCCACCTGTAATTACGTAAAAATCCAGGTTGTTGTGATACACTAATTCCAAAGTTGAAGCGTCTCCAGGTCTTCCTGTTTTTGATCCAACTGGATCATGGGCAATGTGACAGCTGGCAATTTCAGATAGAAGGTAGTACCGTGGTCGGCAGCACTTTCAAAACTCAAATCGCCCTCCATGATAGCGGTAAATTCTTTACAAAGCATGAGCCCAAGGCCGGTTCCTTTTTCAGAAGCAGTACCGCGCCTTGACCCCGAATCGATTGAAAAAATGCGGTTTTGAAGAGAGGAAGGAATGCCGATACCATCGTCTTTTACGATAATCGTACAAGTGTTTCCGTCCAAATGCGCCGAGAGGTATATATTACCATTGGTTGGCGTAAACTTAATGGCATTCATCAGCAGGTTGCGCACTACCAGCGCCAGCATCTGCGAATCGGCTTTGACCGCCAGGTCTTCCGGGAGATGTGCCGCAAAAGAAATTTCCTTTTTCTGGCTGATACTTTTTGTAAGTTCGACCACATGATGCAGGGCTTCATTGACAAAAAGTTTTTGCATATCGGCAGTGAAATTATGTCCCTGGCTTTTCGTCCATGCCAGAATATTCGACAACATGAGCGAGGTATTTTTTGTCATGGTCAGCAAGCGTGCATTCATGTCGTGCCGCTCGTGCTCCTCCAAATCAAAATCTGCAAGCAATTCGAGATACCCTTGCAGGGAGGCCAGGGGCTCTTTCAAATCATGGCCCAAAATCGACAGCAATTTATTTTTTGTATGATTAGCTTCTTCCAAAGCGGCGGCCTGCGCCACCAGTTCCTCGCGCTGCCTGTTGTACGCTTTTCTCACATAGCCAGCGATCAAAAACGCAAAAGCCGCGAGGGCCACATAAGAAAAAAGCAAATCGATATAGCGGCCGGTTGTATCCTGATATGTTTGTTCTATAACACCCGGCCGGACCCATTCCAACGTCATCAAAGCAGCAATTAGCGCTACGTTTAAAGAAAGCCATAAAGCATATTGCCTGGGCGGGCTGATAACAACCGACACCACAAATGTCAATAAAAACATGGCATAAGTGGGGCCATTCATTCCTGAATTAAAATAATAATTGGCAATCAGCGCGGCAGCGACAAAAAATTGAAACACGGCGACACTCGCTTTATACCGGCCTTTGAATCGGGAAATGTAATAGAGCAGGGCCGTCAACAACACGAAAAGGGTAAGCACCACACAGAGTTCAGGCAGTTGCAAGAGATAGTTGATCGGCACACTGATGGTGAGGCAGAGCATAACAGCCAGGCAGATCGCATGAAAGATCCGAGCCTCGAGTGTAAAATCCTCCTTCTTGCCAACAAGCCAATTCCAATAAGCGTGCATAAAAACCAATTAATAACCGAGTGCAGTTTAAAATGGTAGTTCTCAACGAAACTATGGGCTTTATAGTTTTATCGTTGGAGCCTAAAGATAAATAATTATACTGATAATCATTGATTTATCTGTAAAATTTATTTCAGAACGACCTGCAATATTTACTTAATCTATATTAACTTAAGAATGTGGCATTTGATGTACATTCACTTTTTGGAGGACAAGATTATGAAAATTTTAAACGCCTACGCCATTGTTGACCCTACGACCGACCTGGCAGTATTCAAAAAAATAGCGGCTGATTTTGCAGACCTTTCTGTTACCTATGAGCACGTAACAGAAAATGCCATTTCAGCATTGAACCATAAGAATTTTGATCTACTAATCATTGACAAAGCCATTCCGCGGGCAGATTATAATAAGTTACATAAGCTGGCTGATATCCTGCATGCTGATGCGGCATTGGTCGCTTTCATCATGTCGGATGAAGATTTTATCCGCTATAAACTTGCAGGATTGATGGCTAAATGGACCGATGCCCACAGCGAAAGTCAAACCCGATTTTTCGATAACCCGGAGATGTAAAAGCTTCAGCAGACATTCTATTTTTTAATTTCAAGAAAAAACAGATGAAATCCGAATTTGACCCTATCCCATTAAAAAATAATGAAGCGGCGCATCGCTTCGAAATCGAAGTAAACGGTTCCATCGCGTTTATCGAATACCAAACAGATGAAGACGGCATCCTCTCGCTGGTGCACACGGAGGCGCCTGCCGAATTGGCCGGAACGGGCGCTGCCGCGGCATTAGTTGAAAAAACTTTTATATTGCTTAAAGTGGAGGGCAAACAAATTCAACCTTTTTGCCCGTATATTTTTTCCTTTATAAAAAAACATCCAGAGTGGAAACAGCTTGTTTACAAAGGCTTTCCGGGATACCATCGTTTATAATAAAAAATAATACTATGTCTAACATCGGAATGATCAGCGAGGAAAAAGCAACCCATATCGGCAATTTTCTGGTAGGCCGCCTGCTTCCTTTTCGTGAAAAAAGATCGGTAGGCCCTTTTGTCTTTATCGACCATATGGGCCCGGTTCACCTGAGTCAATATGAAAATTTTGATGTGCCGCCCCATCCACATATCGGGCTATCAACGCTTACTTATTTGCTGGAAGGTTCGATTTTCCATCGTGACAGTATGGGCAGCGCTGTGGAAATTAAGCCAGGTGCTGTAAACTGGATGACGGCGGGAAAAGGCGTCGTCCATTCGGAGCGCACACCCGAATATCTGAGAACAGCCGATAAACAACTGCACGGATTTCAGATTTGGATCGGGCTTCCCAAAGCAATGGAACTGCAAGCGCCGTCTTTTCACCATACCGAAGCCCGGGACATTCCCGCATGGACCGAGGGCGACATTTCCTATAAACTTATTGCCGGCGAAGCGCTCGGCCGAAAATCGCCGGTGCCTGTTCACAGTCGCCTGTTTTTTATAGAAATAAAAAGTAAAAGCGCGCAACCGCTAAATATCGGCCAGCATTTATTCGGAGAAGTAGCCATGTATGTTCTGGAAGGATCAGTTGCGATTGAAGGCAACGATTACGGCCCTAAACAATTGTTGATCGCAAAAGATGCCAGCCTTTGCCAGTTTACGCTCGCAGCTGGCAGTACAGTCTATCTTTTTGGAGGCGACCCTTTCGATGAGCCGCGTTACATTTACTGGAACTTCGTAAGCTCGGATAAGAACACGATTGAGACGGCTAAAACAAATTGGCTGAATCAAAACCTGGAAGCTTTTCCGAAAGTGCCCGGGGATGACGAAACCTTTGTCCCGCTCCCCACTCCTTCCAAGAGCGCTTAACGCGCTGATAGTTTTTTAAACCAGCAGATTTTTTATTTTTGAATGAAATGCAAAACAATATGCCGGTAAAAAAAACAAACGATCACCTCGCCAACGAGCGCACCTTCCTGGCCTGGATGAGAACCGCTATTGGAATTATGGGCTTCGGTTTTGTGGTAGTTAAATTTTCAATGTTCGTGCGCCAAATTTCTTTGATGTTGGGAAGAGAAACGGCGATTCAGCAAAAAGGGCATTCCGCCATTACCGGCATCGTGTTGGTAGCGATTGGCGCGCTCACTTCTTTGCTCGCTTTTATAAATTATAAAAAAGTAAAACGCCAAATCGAAACTGATTCCTATAGCGGCTCAGCGTCACTTATACCGGTGGTAACCTGCTGTATTATTTTTATAAGCGCTTTGCTGATCTGGTATTTGATCGAAAGCATCCAATAAAAAATATAATGAACCTGATGAAACAAGTCAAAAAAATTTTAGTTCCTATTTATGTTATTCTTGCATTGCTCGGCGCCAGTTGCGCGGGCGGACAAGAGAAAGATTATAGTCTGGAAGCCTCAGCTTTCAGGAACGAATTGATGAAAACGCCTGATGCTGTTTTGCTGGATGTGCGCACGCCGGGCGAATTTGAACAAGGCCACTTGCCTGATGCCATCAACTATGACTGGAATGGAAAAGACTTTCAGGCCCGCGTCGAACAGTTGGATCCGTCAAAGCCAATGTTTGTGTATTGCCTGAGCGGCGGCCGGAGTGCGGAAGCGGCAAAAAGCCTTCGCGCCAAAGGATTTAAAAATGTATACGAACTAAAGGGCGGCATTATGAAATGGCGCGGGCTGCAATTGCCGGAGACGAAAGCGAGCGCCGACAGCGCCGGGGCCTTTTCCAAATCTACATTTGATGCGATGCTCGAGGCCAACACGTTGGTGCTTGTAGACTTTTACGCACCATGGTGTCAACCTTGCAAAAAGATGGAACTTTATCTAAAAGAAATAAAAGAAGAGCAAAAAGAAACCCTCCATCTTATCAGGCTGAATGTAGATGAACATCAGCAACTTTGCAAAGAGCTGAAAGTGGATACGCTACCGGTACTACAGCTATATAAAAATAAAAAACTCATCTGGGAGCATGAGGGCTATATAGAAAAGGATGAGGTTTTGAAACAATTGGCTAAAAACACAGATCAATAAATCCAAGCCTTCCGCAGAGGCTATTTGGATTTTTTTGTAAAGCTGTCCATCAGCGCCATTGTTGCCACTCCATCCAATGCGGGGCAGGGATTTTCACCCCGCCCGAGAAAATAAGCAACAACTTTGTTGATCATCGGCTGTTGCACATGCTCAACCGTATCAAAAGATATTTCTCTGCTGTCGCCGCCATTCGTAAGCGATAAGCTGTTGCCGAAAAAACTAAATTGAATCCGGCCTTCCGAACCATAAATAACACACTGGTCGGTTGCATCTTCAGGCGCTACGTTGAAACACCAAATACCATTAAAAAGCACTCCGTTTTTAAACATAATTGTCCCGCTTACCAAATCATCTGAAGCGTTGGCTTTCGATTGGTTCAGCGAAAAACCATTGGTTTGCTCAACCGCGCCAAACCAATGCAGCATCAAATCGAGCTGATGCGGCGCTAAATCGTGAAACAGGCCGCCACCCGAAATATCAGGATTGGTGCGCCACGAAGTTTCACTGTTGGCAATAAGATCAGTTTTTGCAGCCTGAAGCAGTTTCAACGCCGCAAATCGTATGGCCCCGATCGCGCCCTCCGCTAACAACTTTTCTATTTCCAGGAACAGTGGCAGTTCCCTTCTATAATGAGCTATCGACAATTTCACACCATTGGCGATGGCCAGCTCATTCATAAGCGTAGCTTCTGCGGTGCTCATCGCCATTGGCTTTTCCACATATACCGGTTTCCCGGCGCTGATAGCAGCCTTCGCATATTCGAGGTGAGAAGAAGGCGGCGTTGCAATATAAATGGCGTTAACGTCCGGGTCATCTATCAACTTTTGCGCATCGCTGTACCATTTTTCTACGCCGTGCCGGCGTGCATAATCTGCTGCTTTCGCAGCGTTGCGCCGCATCACAGCTGTCAGTTTAGAATGCGGCACTTTCTGAAAAGCAGGCCCGCTCTTTATTTCGGTTACGTCGCCGCATCCGATGATGCCCCAATTAATCTGATCCATAGTTCTGTTTCTAGTCGGTTAAACATTTACTTCAGCCGTTCCAGCTTCCCTTTGCGCTTTACAATATTCTTATAATCCCATTGTATATCCTGCGCCTTTTTCAACCAACGTTTTAAATCTGCTTTATTTATTTGCTCCGCAGCGGTATAAGTAACCGATGCATCTTTAAATTTGCCGGAACCTGGTTTTAAGTCCGCTTCGCCAAAATCTGCGCCACTCCAAAACATCAGGCGGATTCCTTCCTTCATTTTACTGTAACCCGCAACAGGATTGCCTTCCAAAAACCAAACCGGATGCGCGTGCCAGATTTTACTTGTGGCTGCCGGCAAACCTGCGGTGATTTCTTCCGCCAACGCCTCGCAGATCAATCGATCTGTTTCGGTCTGGGCTTGGTTATACTGCCCTATTGCTGTATCCATAAAATTTTTTTTCAAGATACGTTATTTAAAAAGCTTTCCGCAACCGAGGCCAATCGCTTTTCAAAAAGCAACGCCTGGCAACACCAGGAAGCCATCCGGCACAGTTTTGTATTATTTATTAAGATGAAATATTGGCCCGCGATCATCCTATGTATTTTTCTTGGCGCATGTAAACAAATCCGTCCTTTTTTTGAAACGACGGTTCGTGGCAAATATGAAGCTGCTCAAAATGCAAAAGACTCACAGTTTATGGCGTGGAAATATTCCTATAAGCAAGCCGCCAACACCACCCTAATGCTCGATTTGCCAGCGGTTTGGAGCATGAAAGCCTATAGGCCCCACCCTTCGGCGGTCAGCTATATTATTCATTTAAAGCAAGGCGAAAAGCTGGTGGCCGAAGTCGACAAACCCGATAGCGTTTTGTTTTTCCTTGAAGTTTTTGATGCAACTACCCAAACTCAACCGCAACTCCGCGCAGAGCTTAAAAAGGAAGAAAACCGATTACAGTGGATCGCGACCAAAGACGATAGTGTACGGATTAGTCTTCAACCCATGCTTCATGACACTTCGGTTTATGATATCAAAGTTTACAAGCAACCTGCCTTCACGTTTCCCGTTGCAGGTAAGGGCAACAGCGCGATGCAAAGCTTTTGGGGCGCAGACCGCGACGGCGGCGCACGATCGCATGAAGGAATTGATATTTTCGCGCCGCGAGGTACGCCCGTCGTTGCCGCAGGCGATGGGAGGCTGGGATTTACAGGCGAAAAAGGGTTGGGCGGCAGGCAGGTTTGGTTATACGAAAATGAAACCGGGTTCAGCATCTATTACGCCCACTTAGACAGTATTGCTGCCACAAGTGGCGCCGTTTTACGAGGCGATACGCTTGGGTATGTCGGCAACACCGGCAATGCGGCAGGAGGAGCAACCCATCTTCATTTTGGCATTTATGGCCGCGGTGGCGCTGTGAACCCCCTTCACTTTATACGACAGCTTGACGTACCGGCCTTCAAAAAATTTAATGTAGACAGTGTGATAACCCGCGATTCCGGAACGAAGCTGCGCCGCGGCCCCGGCAAGCCATTTCAGTCTTTAGCAACCTTGGAAAAAACAGCGGCTTTGCGCGTTCAGGCAAACTTTGGCAACTGGCTTCAGGTCATGAGCCGCGATAGTGTTACTGGCTTTATCCCCGATTAACGGAAGATATACCGGCGCCACAAATATTAAAAAAGCCGCTCTAAAAAACAGAACGGCTCTCCTTTAAATTAAACCTTTAAGCATGTACGCCTTCCTTAATTTCTTCCACCATTTTCTTATTAAAAGCCGGCAGGTCTTCGGGCGTCCGGCTGGTTACCAAGCCCTGATCCACCACCACTTCTTCGTCCACCCAATCCGCGCCTGCGTTCATCAAATCGCGGCTAATCGCTTTTACCGAAGTCATTTTCCGCCCACCAACGACCTCTGCGTCTATTAAAATTTGAGGGCCATGGCAAATTGCAGCGACTGGCTTTGTCTGATTAAAAAATGCTTTTACAAAATTCAAAGCCTCGTCGTTGGTTCTCAATTTATCGGGATTTAGCACTCCGCCGGGTAATACCAGTGCATCATAATCTGCTGCCCTGGCGCCTGACAGTACCTGGTCAACTTTATAAGCAGGCCCCCAATTCTTTTCCGCCCAGGATTTGACATAACCTGCTTCAACACTTACAATATCAACCTGCCATCCTTCCTGCTCGAGATGCTCTTTTGGAGATTTTAGTTCGCTTTCTTCAAAACCGTGTGTCGCCATAATGGCTATTTTCTTACTCATCATTTAAAATTTTAGCGTTTAAACATTATTTATTCAGGTTATAAAATCCAAAAACCAGACCCTAACCAACAAATCATAATTTTTCTTTGTTAAAGAAATATAAAAGAAGCCTGCAAAACCTTGTTAACGCAAGGCTCCATTGCAGCAAGTACTATATTCGTAGCCTGTCAATTTTAGTTAGTATGGAAATGGCTTTATATTTATCGATTGGACTGATTGTTGGATGGCTGATAGGATGGCTTTTAACGCAAACGCGCGCCGCTTCTAAAATGCAAAGCGTAAAAGATGAAGCGGCATCCAAACTGACCGCTTTGGAAAAAGACGCGGCCGCCCTGAAAGCGACTGCCGCGTTGCAACTGGAAAATGCCGCCAGGTCGGAAAGCGCACATCAGGAGGAACTCACGGAGTTGAAACAACGCATGGCGGCGCTTCAAACAGAACTGGATCAGGCGAGGCAGCAATTCGCAGCGGTAAAAGCAGGCTATGATACAGCCCGCCAAAACCTTATTGAAAAAAACAATGAAGCGCTACGCGCCCGTTCACAGCAGGAGCAACTACTGGCTGATCAAACGCGCCTGCAGCAGGAGCTGGCTACTGCACGCGCCAACAACCAATCACTATTGGAAAAACTTCAAACACAAAAAACAGAGATTGAAGCGCTGGGTAAAAAGTTTAATACCGAATTCGAAAATATCGCCAATAAAATTCTTGAAACCAAAACCAGCACTTTTACAGAACTCAACAAAACGAATATGAAATCGCTGTTGGAGCCGCTTGGGGAAAACATCAAAGAATTTAAAAAACAGGTAAATGAGGCCTACGGCAAAGAAAGTAACGAACGTTTTTCCCTGCAAAACGAAGTAAAGAACCTGGTATTACTCAACCAGGCCCTGAGCAAGGAAGCTCAAAACCTGACCCGGGCTCTAAAAAGCGAATCGAAAACCCAGGGGCGCTGGGGAGAAATGGTATTGGAGAAAATCCTGGAAAAATCTGGCCTCCGGAAAAATGAAGAATTTTTCATGGAGCATCAGCTTTTCGGCATCGACGGCAGGCCGCTACTCAGCGCAGTGAGCGGCAAAAAAATGAGGCCCGACGCGCTGATCGTTTATCCTGACAACCGGCATGTAATTGTTGATGCGAAAGTTTCATTAACGGCTTTTGTGCGTTATGCCGAAGCAGAGGAAGAAACTTTGCAGGAAGCGGCATTAATTGCTCACGTCCGATCGGTGAAAGCCCATATCGACGAATTGCAGGTGAAGGCTTATGACGATTACGATAAGTCGATGGATTTTGTGATGATGTTTATCCCGAACGAAGCGGCTTATTTCGCGGCTTTGAAAGGGGATGCCCATATTTGGGAATATGCTTATGACCGGCGGATTCTACTCATAAGCCCTACCAATCTCATCGCAGCCTTGAAGCTGCTGGCAGATCTGTGGAAGCGGGAGCGCAACGAAAGAAACAGTATGGACATTGCGAACCGGGCTTTAAAAATGTATGAAAAGCTGGTGGGCTTTTCGGAAAACCTCGACGCCGTGGGCCGGTATATGGACAACGCAAAAAACAAATACGATGACGCCGTGAATCAGCTTCACAAGGGAAAGGACAATTTCTTCGCCCAGGCTGGCAAAATGAAGCAGTTGTTAAACTATAATAAACCCAAAGATTTCACCCAGGCTAAGCTCGATCTTGGCGCTGATCACGACTTTGATGCGGCCGACCCCGAAAACGGTGGTGAAACATTAACAACTATCTAAAATCTATTTTATTTTTTTTAGCGTCATCTATTTATTATATAAATTTGATCCCACAGAACTTATTTGTTATGGCTGAACATTTGATTGAAAAAGAGGAGTTAACCAATTACACCATCGTTCCGGCAGAGGAAGACAGGTCTGATTATTGGAGAGAAAAACTAAGCTACGCCGTAAGGCTGGGCAATCAGTTTAAAAGCAAAACATCTATTACTTTTAACACGACGGAAGGGCCCCGAACCGTGCATACGACGGTTTGGTCGTTAACAGAAAACTATCTTGAACTTAAGGCAGGGCGCCTGATTCCGCTGACCAGCGTTATTGACGTTCATTTTTAACGCCATATCTTTTCGGCGATTAGCTTATTTGTTTAGCGCGCAGCTTCAAAATCATGATGCTTTCCCACGAAGATTAAAACCAACTCTTTTTTCTTCTCCGGCTACTACTGCTGATGCCTATAGCGCCAAGTAGCGAGCGGACAATGGTGTTTCCGGCAGTGCGTGCCACACTTTTCACGATGGGGTTGTCGAAGAATCCTTTGTCATCCCGCTGCGATTTGGCGGCTTCTTTTTGTTTAATGGTTTCTTGCTGCCGGGCGGCGGCTTCCTGTAATTTTTGAGTGAGTATTTCGTAAGCGCTTTGGCTGTCGATGACTTCGTTGTAATGCGAAGCGATTTTGGAGCCTGCAACAATGCTTCCCAATTCAGCGTCGCTTAATACGTCCATGCGGCTCTGAGGCGCCCGCAACATGCAATGCACCAAAGGCGTTGGAACTCCTTTTTCATTGAGCAGCGTGATCAGCGCTTCTCCAATTCCCACTTGCGTAAGCAATTCATCAGTTTTATAAAAATCACTTTCGGGATAATTTTCGGCGGTTTGTTTGATCACTTTTCTATCGGCGGCGGTGAAGGCGCGCAGGGCGTGCTGCACTTTTAAGCCCAGCTGTGACAATACGGATGCAGGAACATCCATCGGGTTTTGCGTGCAAAAGTAAATACCGATCCCTTTTGATCGAATCAGCTTCACAATCGTCTCGATCTGGTTGAGCAAAGCGTCGCTGGCTTCTTTAAAAATCAGATGCGCTTCATCGATGAACAACACGAGCTTAGGTTTATCCATATCACCGGCCTCCGGACTTGAAGCATAAAGTTCGGCCAGCAATTGAAGCATAAAAGTCGAAAACAATTTGGGGCGATCCTGCAAATCGGTGACACGGACAATCGAAATCATGCCGCGGCCATCGTCGCTGATCCGCATTAAATCATCCACATCAAAACTTCTTTCTCCAAAAAAAAGATCAGCGCCCTGCTGCTGTAGTTCAATCACTTTTCGAAGGATCGTACCGGTAGAAGAGGTTGCAATTTTTCCATAATCTTTCTCCAGTTCTGCCTTTCCTTCGTTGCTCACGAATTGCAACACTTTTATAAAATCTTTCAGATCCACAAGCGGCAGCTGATTGTCGTCGCAATACTTAAAAATCATAGACACCAGCCCACCTTGCGTGTCGTTGAGATCTAAAATCTTGGAAAGCAAAATGGGGCCGAATTCGCTTACGGTTGCCCGCATGCGCGTGCCTTTTTCATTACTCAGCGTCAAAAACTCAACAGGGTAGGCCGCAGGTTGAAAATTGATGCCGAGCTGCTGGCTGCGCGCATTTATTTTTTCATTGGCCACGCCGGCGGCTCCAATACCGCTCAAATCACCCTTTATATCCATCAACACTACCGGAATACTGGCATCACTCAGCCCTTCGGCCAGCACCTGCAAGGTTTTGGTTTTTCCGGTTCCTGTTGCCCCGGCAATCAGGCCGTGCCTGTTGAGTGTTTTAAAGGGAATAAAGACATCGGCTCCCTCCACCACATTACCATCAAGCATTGCCCTGCCGATTTTAAAATGCTCTCCTTTAAAATTATAACCAGCCTGCACCGATTCGGAAAATTTTGTAACGTCAGCCATAGCAATTTTTTTTTGAATATACTATGGATAATTGAAAGGGAAAAATCCGCCTGAATTGGCATAATATTTAGTTCATTTAGTTGACTTTAGACACAATTAAGGTAAATAGATCTTTAACAAAACATTCGGTTGCCAATTCGTTATGTATTGAAAACCATTAACTTTATTTGTTGTTAGAAATCATTAAACATTAATACAATGGAAGCAAATAAACCCCGTATATTACTTTGTGAAGACGACCCCAATCTGGGCAATGTTTTAAAAAATTATTTGGAGTTGAATGATTACGATGTGACGCTCGAAAGGGACGGACGATTGGGGCTTGCAGCATTTCAAAGAGAAAAATTTGATCTTTGCCTTTTGGATGTAATGATGCCTCACATGGATGGTTTCACGCTGGCAGAGGAAATCAGAGATATTGACGCAGATGTGCCACTTTTCTTCCTGAGTGCGAAAACAATGAAGGAGGATATTATTCAGGGTTATAAACTCGGAGCAGACGATTATATCACCAAACCGTTCGATAGCGATGTTTTGTTGCTAAAAATCAGGGCCATCTTAAAACGCAATGAAGAGCTGAACAAAGAAACGGAGAACAAAGAATATACTTTATCGAGCTACCATTTCAATCCGAAACTTCGCCAACTGATTCATAACGACAATACGCAAACACTTTCTCCCAAAGAAAATGAATTATTGAAAATGCTTGCCGAACATTTGAACGACCTGCTACCACGCGAGCAGGCGCTTAAAAAGATTTGGGGCAGCGACACTTATTTTAACGGCCGCAGTATGGATGTTTATATTGCGAAACTGCGTAAGTATCTTAAAGATGATGATAAGATTGAAATCGTGAACATTCACGGCAACGGCTTCAGGCTGGTGGTTCAGTCATAGTCTGGCATAAAATTTAAAATCGAAAGGCTTACATGAATCGTGTGAGCCTTTTGTTTTTAGAACCCAAGATCCATCATGGCTGAAGTCCCGCGGTTCGGCTTTTTGCCTAAATGCTCATATGCTTTGGCGGTCACCTCGCGCCCGCGCGGTGTGCGTTGTAAAAAACCTTCCTGAATTAAAAACGGCTCGTAAACTTCTTCGATCGTACCGGCCTCTTCGCCCACGGCAGTCGCGATAGTGGTAAGCCCCACCGGGCCGCCTTTAAACTTTTCGATGATGGCGAGCAGGATGCGATTGTCCATATCATCCAACCCATATTCATCTACGTTCAAAGCTTTCAAAGCATGTTGTGTAATACCCAAATCTATCATTCCGTCATTTAACACCTGCGCAAAATCTCTTACCCTTCTCAGCAGGCCGTTGGCGATCCGCGGCGTAGCACGGCTGCGCGCCGCAATCTCCCGCGCGGCTGTTTCATCAATGGTAACCTCTAGAATTTTCGCTGCGCGCAATACAATCTTGGTGAGCGTAGCGGCAGAATAATATTCCAGCCGAGATTTTATAGCAAACCTGGACAACAAGGGCGCCGTCAATAATCCGCTTCTGGTGGTGGCGCCAATCAGCGTGAACGGATTGAGAGAGAGCTGAACACTCCTCGCATTCGGCCCGCTGTCTATAATGATATCCAACCGGTAATCTTCCATGGCCGCGTACAAATACTCTTCCACCACCGTACTTAAGCGGTGAATCTCGTCGATAAACAAAACATCGTTCGGCTCCAGCGATGTCAACAAACCGGCCAGATCGCCAGGCTTCTCGATTACCGGGCCGCTGGTCTCTTTGATGTTCACACCCAGCTCGTTCGCAACGATCCGCGACAGCGTTGTTTTTCCCAATCCAGGGGGGCCATGAAATAATACATGGTCGAGGGCCTCCCCTCTTATTTTAGCGGCTTTTATAAATATGGTAAGATTTTCTATAAGCTGCGGCTGACCGGCAAATTCCTTTATCTGGCCCGGCCTGATAGAATTTTCAAATTCCTGATCGGCTGGGTTTAGCGCTCGCTTCTCTTTATTTAAATTTGGATTGCTCATCAAACATCAAAGATAACTATCAATTGCTGCAGTTGCGGGGAAGAATTAAGCGACACCAATAACAAATATTTTTAGGTTTAATGCGACAGCGTCGTAATTTTGAAGTTTTCACAACGCAAGGACTTACAGCAAAGCGGCAATATGAAAACACAAAACAGCATGATAAGCAAGACCGGAATCCTTACCCTGATGGTAATGGGCGTGACATGGGTAAGTTGTAGCAGGGAACCGATCACCTACCCGGAAGAAATGCCCTTAGACGATTATCTAACTATCAGTGGCTTTAATGAAAATACAGTCCGGATCATTAATTCGGGACATTATGAGTTTGGATTTCAGTTCAAGCCGGTTGTAGATGGAATGATCAAAGCGCTGCGGGTGAAAATACCCGATAACGCGACCGACGTAAGGATAACCATTTGGGACGCAGATTCAAAAGAGATCATTCGCACGGAAACGATTGCCTCAGTCAGCAAAGACGCGTTCGTGGAACAAGCTATTACGCCTGTAGAAATGGACCAGAATCATTCGTATATGATTACGCTGAACGCGGACGACTGGTATATCCGCAAAAGAATGGATGAAACGCCTGCACACTACCCCATCACCTGCGGTAATATCATGATCGAAAAACACGCCTCAACAGGCGGTACCCGCCAAACTTTTCCCACCCTGTCAAGTATTTTATATTATGCCGGCGATCTTGATTTTGTTTTTCAGCAGACAGCTCCTTAAATATTATTTAGACGCGACTTTTAAATCAACTCTTCTATTCTGGCCTTTACATTCGGGTGTATCATTCGCCTCGCATACCGGAAACTCCTGACCATAACCTACGGCTTCCACGACTTGCTGAGACCCGGCTCCGGCCGCAATTAACTTTTTAGCTACGGCTTTCGCGCGTTCGTCTGATACTTTTTTATTGATGGCCGCATCGCCGGTGTTGTCGGTGTAGCCACCCAACTTGATCGATGCATTGGGAAAGTTTTTAAGAATAGCAGCGATATTTTTCACCTGCGTAGCTGAAGTTTCGGTAAGCACTGAATTGCCGGTTTCGAAATAAACCCGGTCGAGCACAATCCAGTTAGCTGTTTTATCAATAGTATCCACACTCAGAGAAGGATCGCTCAGCCAGCGATATAATTTAGCCTCCGTGCTTTGCTCGCCCACATTCAGTTTTGTGCCATCTGCCAATGTTATCTCCTGATCAGCGCCGACGTCATAAATAAAATTGCCTGAAGCTGTGTCCAATACTCCTGAAATAATATCCGATGTTGTATTAACCAGGCTGTCGGCGGGCGCTACTGCTATCGTATCGGAGCCGATTTGCTCAGCATCGGATTGACAGCCTTTTCCCATCACCCACCAAAGCAAAAAAGCTACTGCGGCTAACAGTAAGAGCGGTAACAACCATTTTATGCCGCCACCTTCCACCGGTTTGCTCTCCAAATCGTTCGCTGGTAATGATTGCTCCGCAGGTTCGATGATTTCTCCGGCATTGCTGCCACTCGCCTCCAGTCCGGAAACAGCGCCGGATAGGGCCAACTCGGAAGGGATAGCTCTTAACGCCCCAGCTTTTTGACTAATCAGATAATGAGAAAAACCGGTGGTATCCAGATTGTTTTCGACGGCGTGTTTACCTAAAAAGCTCATAATCAGCGGAACTACGGTGCTGATCAACGAGTCCGAGGACGTATTCTTTATGCCAGAAAAACCAGCAATAGCGTGGCTGATACTTGCGGTTTGATCATCAGATATAAAATTGGTCCAATTGTCCTGTAGCGCATGCAGACCGGTATCGCCGGCAAGAAAATCAGTATCGCCTGGCGGCCGATTTCGATAAGTAGCCTTTGCGGCTTCCAGCAGATGTTGCGAAGCGAACTGCGATTCCGAACCTTTATCAATAACGCCGGCGGTCAGTGTAGGAATAAGGCCCGAAATCGCTTTCGAGATATTTTTTTCCGATTCGCCCAAATAAGATGCAGCCTGTGCAATCAGATCTTCTGAGATGTAATTCCGGATAAGGTCTACGATGTTGGTTGACATGGCAAATATTTTTAATACTAATTTAGCAAAAAGCAGACCTAATCCGGCTTGCGGGCTAAAAAAACTAAAAATTGTTGCGCCCAGTCCAACAACCATCGACCGGTTGACTATCTACACTACAATGTTGACCATCTTGTTTTTTACGTAGATAATTTTCTTCGGCGTTTTGCCATCGATCCATTTCTGAACCACGTCGTTGGCCAACACCAGCGTTTCAATTTCTTGCTGCTCGGCGCTCAATGAAATATGCATTGTCGTGCGCATTTTACCGTTGATCGAAATAGGATATTCCTTACTGGTTTCGACAAGGTATTTTTCCTCGAAGCCGGGGTAGTTGGCATCGATAACAGAACTGGTATTGCCCAGCGCATGCCATAATTCTTCAGCGATATGGGGTGCATAAGGCGCCAACATCACCAGCATGGGCTCCAAAATCTCCCGTTTATGACATTTCAGGTCGGTTAATTCGTTTACCAAAATCATAAATCCGCTAACGCCGGTATTAAAGCTGAACCGCTCCGTATCGTCTTCTATCTTTTTTATCGCGCGGTGCAACACTTTCAATTCGGCCGCAGTAGCAGCGTCCTCATTTACCTGCCATACTGATTCACCACTATTCGTTTCTTTATAAAAAAGGCGCCATAATTTTTTCAGAAAGCGATGCACACCCTCGATGCCTTTGGTATCCCAGGGTTTGCTCATCTCCACGGGCCCTAAAAACATTTCATACATACGGAAGGTGTCGGCGCCGTATTTTTCTACCAAATCATCCGGATTGACGGTGTTGTATTTGGTTTTAGACATTTTTTCCGTTTCCGTTCCGCAGATATATTTTCCATCCTCGAGTAAAAATTCTGCGTCACCGAATTCGGCGTTCTTCCATTTTTTGAAAGCATCCCGGTCCAATTCCACACCATCCACAAAATTTACATCCACATGGATTTTATCCAGCAGTTGGCCCTTGTATTCATGATTAGCATCGATCAATCCATGCGACACAAACTGGTTCGTGCCGTTGATTCGATAGACAAACCTACTACTGCCCTGAACCATCCCCTGATTAACCAGCTTTTTAAAGGGCTCATCAAAGCCGATATGCCCCAGATCATGCAACACCTTCGTCCACATGCGGCTATATAACAAATGGCCTACCGCGTGTTCCGTTCCGCCGATGTAAAGGTCTACCTGGTTCCAGTAATCGGTAGCTTCCCGGCTCGCAAACTGCTCATCGTTTTGCGGGTCCATATACCTTAAAAAATACCAGGAAGAACCGGCATAACCGGGCATGGTGTTGGTTTCTAATTGCCGCGCTGTCCAGTCCGTAATATTCGCCAACGGCCCTTCTCCTTCCGGGCCCGGGCTATAACTTTCCACTTCGGGCAGCGTCAACGGAAGTTCGCCTTCGTTCAGCGCGTAAGCGATGCCATTGATCCATTTGATGGGGAATGGTTCGCCCCAATAGCGCTGCCGGCTAAACGCGGCATCGCGCATTTTATAATTCACTTTCCGGGTGCCGACGCCTTTTTCTTCAAGTGCTTTGATGGCAGCTTCCATAGCATCGCGCATCAGCATGCCATTCAAAAAGCCCGAATGTTGTAAGATCGCATCTTTGGTAGGATTCGCTTCTTCACCGTTGAAATGATCGCCAATAATATTGGTGATAGGAATATTAAAATGCTTGGCAAACTTGTAGTCCCTTTCATCGCCACAGGGCACCGCCATGATGGCGCCCGTTCCGTAACCCGCCAACACATATTCCGAAATCCAAATAGGAATTTCTTTTCCGTCAAACGGGTTTAAAGCGTATGCACCGGTGAAAACACCGGTAATTTTTTTCTCCGCCATACGCTCGCGCTCGCTGCGGCTTTTGACATAGGCCAAATAATTTTCGACGGCTTCCTTTTGTTCTTTTGAAGTGATGTCGGCGATATAATCGAGCTCTGGTGCAATGACGCAGAAGTCTACGCCGAAAATCGTGTCGGGGCGCGTGGTGTACGCTGTGAAATGATCCACTTTTCCCTGCTCGCTTTTGATGGCGAAAGTAATTTCTGCACCGGAAGATTTCCCGATCCAGTTAGATTGCATTTCTTTCATCGCCTCGCTAAAGTCGACGGTTTTCAAGCCTTCCAACAATCGGTCGGCGTACTCGGTGATGCGCAGATACCACTGGCGCAGTTTCTTTTTCTCCACAGGATGGCCACCGCGTTCGCTGACACCATTCACCACTTCATCATTGGCCAAAACCGTTCCCAGCGCCTCGCACCAATTCACTTCGCCATAGCCGCAAAAAGCCAGGCGATATTCCATCAGGATCGTTTGCTGCGTGGCTTCGTCGAAGCTGGCCCATTGGGTTGAGCTAAATTGTGATTTGCGAATTGTGAATTGCGAATTATTTAATACAAACTTCTCATTGGGTATTGGGTGATGTACATTTCCTTCCTGTTCAAAGATTTTTATTAAGCCGGCAATTGGCTCAGCCTTTTGTGTGTTGCGATTGAAAAAGGAATTGAACAATTGCAGGAAAATCCACTGCGTCCAGCGATAATATTGAGGATCGCTGGTGCGCACTTCCCGGCTCCAGTCAAACGAAAAGCCGATATTATCCAGCTGCCTGCGGAAGGTTTCTATATTTTTTTGGGTAGATACGGCAGGATGAACGCCATGCTCGATTGCGTATTGCTCGGCCGGCAGGCCAAAAGCATCGTATCCCATGGGATGCAATACATTGAAGCCTTTCAACCTTTTGTAGCGCGCATAAATATCGCTGGCAATATAGCCCAGCGGATGCCCCACATGCAGGCCGGCGCCACTGGGATAAGGAAACATATCAAGCACATAAAACTTGGGCCTGCCGTTGTCGTTGGAAACTTTGTAGGCCTGCTGATCTTTCCACGCCTGCTGCCATTTTTTTTCTATCGAATTAAAATTATACTCCATTTGTAACTGCTGATCCTGCGCCTTGCGGCGGAAGGGTTGGTGTTGCTTTCATTTGTCGCAGCGAGATTTATCTTCGCCGGGCGATAAAAAAACAACGGTTTACTGTGATTTTTTTTATGTGGCGGCAAATTTAAGCATTGTAGGCCGGATACACTAAATTTGCGACGCCTGCTTGCGGGCAAATTGTTTATTTATGGCTGAAAGAACAAAAGCAGTAAAACGCGGTAAGGCTTCCTATTTTATGAGCATCCTGGGGGTAACCCTGGTGCTTTTCTTATTGGGCATTATCGGCTGGCTGGTCATCAACACGCGGACACTGGGCCAGCATTTTAAAGAAGAAGTTGAAGTAAACGTGTACCTGCGCGACCCGTTGGCAGCGACAGACAGCACGGCGCTGGTTCAATATATTGCTTCCAAACCGTATATCAAGGAATATATTTTTACCACCAAAGAAATGGCCAAAGCCAAATATCTTGCTGATGGAAATGAAAGCTGGGAAGGCGTTTTGACGGAAAATCCACTGCCGCAGAGCATCGATTTCAAGTTGAAATCTGCATATTTGAATGTAGATACCTTAGCCGGGATCAAAGCAGACCTGGAAAAACAAACCTATGTGACCGAAGTGAGCTACCCCGAACTGCTGGTAGGCGGCCTGGACAGCAAAATACAGGTGGTGAACTGGGTTTTATTGGGGGTTTCGCTGCTGCTGTTGCTGGCGGCGATCATTTTAATTGATAATACGATCCGGCTGGCGATGTTTAGCAACCGCTTCACCATCAAAACTATGCAAATGGTAGGAGCGACGCGTTGGTTTATCACCAGGCCCCATGATCTGCGCGCGATTTTAAACGGCGCCATCAGCGGTGTTATTGCAAGTGTTGCGGTTTTATTAATCATCAGAAGCGCGAAAAGGATGCTGCCCGAACTGGAAGCTATTCAGGACAATACGCAGTTATCTTTCCTGTTTATCGGCATGCTGCTGCTGGGTATTTTGATCACGCTCGTGAGCACCCATACCAGCGTGTTGAAATATTTGAAAAAGAAGCTGGACGATTTGTATTAGAGGCGTGGATTTTTATTAACGCTTATTTTAAAAAAACAATATTAATATTGCATTTCACAAAATAGCCAACTCATGTCAGAAAATTCAGTAAACGTAAACAGCCCGGTGCTTTTTGGAAAGGCCAATTATATGTTGATGCTCGCGGGTGTTATTGTGATTGCCCTTGGCATGTTTCTTATGGCGGGCGGCAAAAGCGACAATCCTGCTGAGTTCAAACCAGAAGAAGTTTATAGCACTACCCGCATTACTATTGCGCCGATTCTCATTTTTATTGGTTTGGCCATCGAGTGTTTTGCTATCTTTAAAAAGACAAAATAAATTTTCCGCTAATATATTTTCGGGCGATGCACAGCAGTATCGCCTTTTTTTATAACATTTTTGAATGAGCATTATTGAAGCTATCATCATAGCAATTGTTGAAGGCATTACAGAATACCTGCCGGTTTCTTCCACGGGGCACATGATCATCGCCAGCTCTTTTATGGGCATCGAAAAAGCAGAATTCACCAAGCTTTTTGAAGTGGCGATTCAATTGGGAGCAATCCTCGCCGTCGTTGTTTTATACTGGAGGAAATTCTTTGATTTCAGCCGCTGGCAATTTTACATCAAACTATTAATCGGCGTCATCCCCGCTTTGTTACTCGGTTTTTTATTTTCTGATAAAATTGACGAACTGCTCGAAAGCCCGACCACGGTCGCTGTTTCTCTATTGCTGGGCGGCTTTGTTTTATTGTTTATTGACAGGGCTTTTAATCATCCCACCGTTCATTCTGAAAAAGACATCACTTACGGTAAATCTTTTATAACAGGTATTTGGCAATGCATCGCCATGATACCGGGCGTAAGCCGCAGCGCTGCTTCCATCATTGGAGGAATGCAACAGGGATTGACCCGGAGCGCCGCCGCTGAATTTTCATTTTTCCTTGCCGTGCCCACTATGGCAGCAGCCACTTTATATTCACTGTTTCTGAAGAAATGGAATGTCGAAGGTGTTGAGCAAAAAGGTTATGAGCTGATTAGCCAATCGACTGATCACATGATTGCTTTTGCCGTCGGTAATATCGTGGCCTTCATCGTGGCCATCATCGCCATCAAGTTTTTTATCAATTATCTTAAAAAATACGGCTTCAAAATTTTCGGCTGGTATCGTATTATCATTGGCGTAGTACTCCTGGTTTTGATCTGGAACGGCGTTATCGGTTAATGCCTTTTTTCAAGCCGCGTCTTTTGTTTAAAGCTCTATCTTTGAGAGAACGAACATAACATGACGCAACAAACCGCTCCTAAAAAAGTGACCAATGGTTGGGCTATGTACGACTGGGCCAACAGCGTATACAACCTGGTAATCACGACCACTTTTTTCCCGATTTACTTTTTAGCAGTCACCAATAATAAAACCGACCATACCGTCGTCTTTCTGGGCCGGGAATTTGTCAACTCCTCTTTATATGATTATGTGCTGGCGGCGGCCTACCTGCTGATCGCTATTTCCTATCCGGTGCTCACCTCCATTGCCGATACGCGGGGAAATAAGAAAAATTTCATGCGCTTCTTTTGTTATATGGGCGCTTTCGGCTGCAGCACATTATTCTTTTTTAAATCGGACACGTTAGGGCTCGGCATCATTGCATTTATGCTGGCGGCAATGGGTTATGTGGGCAGCCTTGTTTTTTATAATGCGTATTTGCCCGAAATAGCGGCGCCTGCCGATCAGGACCGCATCAGCGCCAGAGGGTATTCGTTTGGCTATATCGGCAGTGTTATGATGCAGATTGTAGGCTTTGTGCTGGTGATCACCATGGGCGATCAGGGACTGGCAACCCGTATTACTTTTTTAATCGTCGGCATCTGGTGGTTTTCTTTTGCCCAGATTACATTTGCCCGCCTTCCGGCGTCGACCGTAAAACCGAAACGGGGCGGCAACGTGTTTCAGGATGGGTTTATTGAAATGAAGAAAGTATATGGCCAGATAAAAAAAATGGCGGTATTGAAGCGCTTTTTGCGCGGCTTCTTTTTTTATAGCATGGGCGTACAAACGGTAATGCTGGCTGCTACTATTTTCGGTAGCAAGCTGTTAAAATTGCCTGATACCAACCTGATCATAACTGTAGTAATTATTCAACTGGTAGCCATTTTGGGCGCCTGGGGCATGTCGAGGCTCTCTTCCCGATTTGGCAATTTAAAAGTACTGATGGGCGTCATTATTTTTTGGATTGTGATCTGCGTACTGGCTTACTACACAGCGGAAGTGGCGCTCTCCGGAGCCAACGCCGCTTATCATTTTTATGGGCTGGCCGTGTTGGTCGGACTGGTAATGGGCGGCATACAGGCGCTGAGCCGCTCTACCTATTCTAAGCTGATGCCACCCACCCAGGACACTGCTTCCTTTTTTAGCTATTATGATTTCACAGAAAAAATTGCCATCGTTATTGGGATTTTCACCTTCGGTTATATTGAAGAAATAACCGGCAACATGCAAAACTCTGTGCTGTCGCTGATTGTATTTTTTGCTATTGGATTCGCATGGTTATATGCAGCGCTTCACAAATCCAATCAAACTATTAAAGCATGAAGCTGTATACTGTAAATCACGGGTATTTTAAACTGGACGGCGGCGCTATGTTCGGCGTGGTTCCCAAAAGCATTTGGAACGGCCTCAACCCTGCAGACGAAAATAATATGTGCAGCTGGGCGCTCCGGTCTTTATTAATTGAAGACGGCGATCGATTGATATTGGTGGACACCGGCATGGGCGATAAACAAAGCGAGAAATTTTTCGGCTATTACTATTTGCACGGCGATGATAATTCAGACAAAAGCCTTGCAGCGCACGGCTTTCACCGAAATGACATTACCGATGTTTTTCTTACCCATCTGCATTTTGACCATGTTGGCGGCGCCATTAAGAGAAACGGCTCTATGCTAGTACCTGCCTTTCCCAACGCGGTTTACTGGAGTAATGAGAACCATTGGAAATGGGCTACAGCGCCCAACCCACGGGAAAAAGCTTCTTTCCTGAAAGAAAATATCTTACCACTGCAAGACAGCGGCCAACTTCGCTTTGTGTCCGAAAGGACGAAAACCGCAGGGCTGGATACGGCTTCTTTTGCTAACGATTTCAGTGTCCGATTTGCGGATGGGCATACCGACGCGATGATGCTGCCGCAACTTTTTTATAAGGGGCGCACCGTCATTTTTGCAGCTGATTTACTGCCCTCCACCGGCCATTTACCGCTACCCTATGTTATGGCTTACGATACCAGGCCGCTAATTACAATGACAGAGAAAGAAGCATTTCTTCAGGAAGCCGCTGCTAATGATTATATCCTGTTTTTCGAACACGATCCTGTAAACGAATGCTGCACCGTTCAGGAAACAGAGAAAGGCGTACGGGTAAAAGATATTTTCAAATTATCTGATATATAAAAAGGCCGCTTCGAAAAGCGGCCTCCTACATATAAAAACTTTGGTGTATTTTATTTCACCATAAAATCTACTTTGTTATCGCCCCAAAGCAGCGTTACATTGCCGTCATCAGCAGCCGTAATATTTAATTTCTCCGAAAAAGCAGGCGCTTTCTCAGCCATTACATTGATGCGCAAAACATCTTCTGCTTCTTTGTATTTAAAGGCTCCCCAGGTATCCCAGGTTTTATTGAAAATGATCGTCCATGTTTTCCCATCCACGAGCGTAAATAAGGCGTACTTTCCAGCAGGCAAATCTTTTCCTTCCACTTTCACATCTTTGCTCACTTCAAAAACGGTGGCCTTGTTCGCCCCCGTGCGCCATACCTGGCCGGGCAAAGGCTCCAGGTCTTTCCCAATAGTCCTGCCTTTTACCGAAGGCTGGCTGTAATTGATGGTTACTACCGCGCCGCTGGCCAGCGCTGCTTTCGTGGTTGCAGGCGGGCTTTTTGGAGCCTTATCTTGCGCGGTTACAAAAAGAACAGCTATCAGACTGAATGATAATAGTAAAAATTTTTTCATGTTAATATCTTTTAATTTTCGTTTCCTGATTTTGTCGCAGGTAAATTTGCAAATAGCCTGCCAATCAGCCTAACGAATTTACGAGGAATTTTATTAAGCCTCGTTTTATCCTTATTTAGAGGCGGTTATGTTGAAACTCACATTTACTTCGGGCCTGATAAATTTATCCCCCAAAGATTGATCGTTGCCATAAACCAGTCCCCAATCGGTGCGGTTGATGTTAAAATTGGCCCTCGCGGTAACGGCCGCAGGTGTTATGTTTATCGCCGCAGGAAAAGCCACGTTTTTAGTGACGCCTTTCAAAGTAAGGTTGCCTTTGATCGTATTTGTGGCACCATCCAAAACAATTTTATTGGTGCTGTCCGGAACATATTCCTCAACCGATGTGATTTCGAATGTTGCCGCCGGGTGATTGGTCGCATCAAAAAAGTCGGGAGACAGCAGATGCCCTTTCAGCTTGTGGGCGCCGGAAGTGTCTTTATCGGTAATTTGAAGGCTATTGATATCAAAGGTCAGTTTACCACCCGTTAAAATCGCTTCATTTTTCACAAAAAATTCGCCGCCCGTTACATTGAAAGTTCCCTGATGCTGGCCTACAGGCTTGGTGCCGATAAACTGAGCGACCTGAGTGGAGTCTACTTTATAAACCTCGCCTTCTGTTACGGCTACTTCTTTTTGCTCTTCCGTCTTAGCTTCATCTGCTTCAGGAGCAGAATTGCACGAAATAAAAACAAGCGCTGCTATCAGTGAAAGTGAACATATTTTCTTCATAAAAAAATTTTGATTTTTAAGTGGTTTGAAGTTAGAATTAACAATTTAGGGCTGAAATGGTTCAAAAAAAACCGCAAAATTTAGGCCGGAAATGTTGAGCTCCTGCTAAGTAATATGCTGCTACTAACCGGCCAGCTGACCTGCTTTTTACATTTCGAAATAAAGATGGTAATGTTTGCTGCAGCCGGGATTAAACGCCGCGCCACATTTCGGGCACTGGCTATGACTATTGAGATAGGTATTAATCGTCATTTCGTGGTAACACATGCCGCACAAAATGGCCTTCGTATCAAAATCCGTTTTCGGCCAAACTTCTACTTCATGGCCCGCAGTTTCCTGATGGCATTTGATACAGGGATAATATTCGCCGCAGCATTTCATCTTAATGGCGATCACATCTTTTTCTGAGTGATAATGCACGCATCGGGTGTGCGCATCCACTACCGGGCCTTTGACTTCAATATTATTCACCGGATTTTTATTGTCTTTTTGAAAAAGGTTACAGCTCGAAAGCAGCAACATTGCCATGATATATAAAAGCAAGGGCTTCTTCATCATTTTTTAAAGCTGATCCATTTCTTTTTTCACGAATTCCATCAGGCCTTTGATATGCGACGGCGACAGGTCAAACTTCAAGCCGGCGGCTTCAAACAATTCGGGTAATGTTCTCGTTCCCCCCAGACTTAGGGCCTCGGTATAATGCTTTAATGCCTGCGTTTTATCTTTCTGAAACTGCTGCCACAAACCAATTGCTCCCAGCTGCGCAATACCATACTCGATATAATAAAAAGGGACTTCAAATAAATGGAGTTGCCGCTGCCAGCTATAATCCCTGTACGCCTCTAATCCTGAAACATCGAGCGTTTTAGGCGTGAATTCGCTTAAAATCCGCTGCCAGTTTTGTAGACGTTCTTCATGTGTGTGCGTTGGGTTTTCATAAATCCAATGCTGGAATTTGTCGATGGTGGCAATCCAGGGGAAGATGGTCAAAACGCGCTCTAATTGCAATTCTTTAGCACGCTTCAGCTCTCCTTCATCCTCAAAAAACACCTGCCATTCGTTCATGCTGAAAAGTTCCATGCTCATGCTGGCCACTTCGGCAAACTCGGTCGGGTATTCTTTAAAACCGGTTAAAGCAAGCGGATGCGACAGAAAAGAATGAACGGCATGGCCGCCTTCGTGCACCATCGTGATTACATCATTAAGCGTTCCGGCCGCGTTCATAAAAATGAATGGCGCACCCGTTTCAGCCAGCGGGCAATTATATCCGCCGGGCGCCTTCCCTTTTCTGCTTTCAAGGTCGAGGCGTTTTAGCTGGTTCATTTTCTGAAGGCAGGCAGCAAAGAAAGGGTTCAGCGCTGCAAAGCAATCGATGATTTTTTGCAATAGCTCCCCCCCGGTTTTAAAAGGCTTTAAAGGCTCAACGCCTACAGGCTCCGCGTCTACGTCCCAGGGGCGAAAATCGTCGACGCCCAGCTTTTTCTTTTTTTTCTGATAAATTTCATCCACAATCGGCAATACATACTGTTTCACCGCCTCCTGAAATTGAAATGAATCTTCCTTGGTGTAATCGAAACGGCCCAATTCCACAAACCGGTAGTCGCGATAATTTTGGTAGCCCGCGTTGAGCGCCACCTGGTTCCTTTTCTGCAAAAGGCCATCAAATAAAAGATTTAATTCATCTTTATGCTCAAGCCGGCGCGAGGCGATCTTGCGATAAACAGATTCGCGTATCTCGCGGTCAGGGCTTTCCAGAAATTTGGCAGCCTGTTGCAGCGTATATTCTTTGCCCTCTACTTCCACACTCATTTTTCCGCTGATGACCCCAAATTGCTGCGCTTCTACGGCAAGCTCTGATTGCAGGGGAATATTTGCTTCCCGGAAAAGATCAATGTTCTTGCGCACATTTCTCAGATAGGTGAAATACGCAGGCCCTTTGAGCTCGTGCGCAAAAGGGTTATCGAATAGTTTTCGATTCAGCAGGTCAGCATAGGGCTGGATTTTCGGCTGAATCTCCATCATGAAATAGTTGAAAGCCGCGACCAGTTCTTCGTTTTCTGTATCGCATGTCATTCTGATCTGCCTCCAGCAGGCATCCTCGCTTACCACCGCTTCCAATTCGCTTAGGTCTTTCAGCCATTGCTCAAGTTCCTGGAAAGAATTGATATCGCGTTTTAATAATTCTTTAAAATAAGGCTCGAGGGCGGCCCAATTGGTTACCTGAAAATCAGCTGGCAACAATTTTCTTTCGTTGGCTCGAATGTCTGCTGTCATATTTATTATCAATTGAAAGTCAGAAAGTCCGGAAGATGGCAAGATTACACAACCCGTGCGCAACCCAACCGACTTTCGGACTTTCCTTTTTTAAATACTATGTAAAAATTACTCTGCTTTTTTCTTAGCTGCCGCTTTCTTTTTCGCAGCGGCTTTCTTAGGCGCAGCTTTTGGTTTTTCTTCGGAGGCGTCGTCGGCAGACGCATCTTCCTTTTTCGCGGCTTTCTTTTTTGCAGGCGCTTTTTTATTGGCTGCCGGCGCTTCTGCTGCCTGATCATCGGCCGTTGCTTCTTCATCGGCTTCTTCCGGTTCTCCTTCTGACAGTTTCAGCTCTACTTCGTTTTTCTTCAAAATTTCAAACCATTTTACGATTTTCTTCATATCGCTATTGTAAACGCGATCGAAATCCATCGAAGGATAAACTTTTTGAAAATAGGCTTTTACCGCTTTATCATCTTTGGCATCGGGCAGCGCCGTACCATCTTTATCCATGACATTGAAAACCTCCACAAGATTCACATTCTCTGCTGTTGTATAAATTTCAATGCTTTCCAGGTGTGAAAACTGATGGATGCGGGTTGACGCAAATTTGGTCGATTTGTCCTGTAAAGAACGCACAATAGCGCCGTCCTTTTTACTGCTTATCAATTCATACAGGCCAGGCAAACCCGTAACCGCAACTAATTTATAATACTCCATAACGAAAATATTGAGTGGCGCAAGATAAATATTCTACTTCACTTCTACCGACATATTTTTGATATTTATGCCTGAAACACCTCTTGTTACAGCCGCCAGCGGGCCTTTTTCAGTCCGAACCCTTGTTTTGCGCGATGGTTCGCAGGAATAAAAACCCGGCGCACCGTTGTCTTTTTAGAAGCGGGCTTTGTGCGGTCGCGAAGAAAAAACAAAGCTGCGAAAGATTATTATTTTTTAGGCGTCCAACAAGGCTAATAGAAAATTTTATGAAGTTAGCCGGATTTTTATCCTTTTTTATGCTTTTAAATGTTGTAAGCCAGGCGCAAACGGTGAAAGGCACCCTGATGGACCCTGTAGAGGGGATCGTGGTAAAGGGCGCCACAGTCCATTTGTTAAACCCAACTGACAGCAGCAATATCAAATCAACTTTATCGGATTCATCCGGCACCTTCCTGTTCACCAACCTTTCGTTGGGCAATTATGTATTAAAAAGCACGTCTATTGGGTTTGAAACGCTTTTAAGATCTATTTCCCTGACTGATTCGGCGCCTTCGTTGGATCTTGACGATGTATATATTCCCAAAAAAACAACAACACTTGAGGGCGTGGTTGTCGTTGCGTCAGCGCCCGCCGTTTCTCAAAAAGGCGACACCACCCAATTCAGCGCCCAGCAATACAAAGTAAACCCCGACGCGACGGTAGAAGACCTGATCAAAAAAATGCCGGGCATTACCGTAGATCGCAGCGGCACGGTGACCGCGCAGGGAGAGCAGGTCAGGAAAGTGACGGTTGATGGTAAAGATTTTTTTGGCGATGACGCGACGATGGCCCTAAAAAACCTGCCTTCAGAAGTGGTAGATAAAATCCAGGTTTTTGACCGCCTGAGCGACCAGGCGCAGCTAACCGGTTTTGATGACGGCAATTCGGTAAAAGCGATCAACATTGTGACCAAAACGCAGGTCACCAACGGTCAGTTTGGGAGAATTTATGCGGGGTACGGAACAGATGAGCGCTACCAGGCCGGTGGGAATATCAGTTTTTTCAGCGGCGACAGGCGGGTTTCTTTCGTTGGAAACTTCAATAATGTAAACCAGCAAAATTTTGCTTCGCAGGATCTGTTGGGGCTGACCAGCAGCGGAGGTGGTGGCCGGGGCGGCTATCGCGGTGGTGGTTTTGGCGGCGGTTCAGATAATTTCACCGTGGGTATGCAGCCCGGCATTAGCAAAACCAACGCTTTTGGCGTTAACTTCAGCGACAAGTGGGGTAAAAGAAAAAATTTTGACGTAGCAGCCAGTTATTTTTATAATAATTCTAATACAACCAACGAAACGAACCGGCTGAGCCAAACTTCGTTCACCACAGATAGTATTCGCTTCACGGGCAATAACTCCTTGTCTAACAGCAACAACAATAACCATCGCTTTAACCTGAGAGCAGAATACAAAATAGATTCTAATAATACCATTTATATTATTCCATCGATCAGTTTTCAGGATAATAACTCGGCATCTTCGGGCTCGAACTACACGTTTAACCAGCTCATGAACGATATAGATTCGGTCAACAGTTCCATCAACCGTGCCAACAGCGACCGCAACGGTTACAATATCAATAATAATATCATGTACCGGCACTCTTTTGCCAAAAGAGGCCGCACGTTGTCGTTAGGATTTCAAACTTCTTTTAATAAAAATGCAGGCGAATCGTATAATTACAATGCATTAAGATATTATAACGGCGCTATGATCACCGATTCGCTGCTCGATCAGTATCGCGATAATAATACCAATGGCAATCGCTACTCGGCAAGAGCCAACTATTCGGAGCCGATTGGTAAACAAGGGCAAATAGAATTTGAATACGAATATGAGGTGCAAAACAACAAGGCCGACCAGCAGACTTATGAGAACGACGGAGATGGTAATTACGATATTTTCCAGCCGTTGCAATCGAATAAATTTGATAACACCATTACGACCAATACCGCCGAAATCGATTATCGTTTAGGCCGCTCGCGCGATAACCAGTTTTCCATCGGTGTTGATTTTCAGAATTCAAAACTCGAGGGGAATCGCATTTATCCGCCGGGCGCTTCCCCGGTTCGCCAGCATTTCAACACTATTCTTCCTAATATGCGCTGGTCGAAAAAGATCGGGCTCAACAGTAATTTCAGGCTTTATTATCGCGCGCGCACCGACTTCCCGTCGATCGATCAGCTTCAGGATGTGCTCGACATCAGCAATCCTCTTAATGTGAGCAGCGGCAATCCCTTACTGAAACAGGGATACACGAATTTCGGTTCGGCCAGGTATTCTTACGTAAACCGTAAAACCGGCCACAGCTTCTTTGCAAATTTCTTCGGGCAGATGACCAGCGATTATATTACAAACGCGGTTTATTACTTAAATGCTGATTCGGTAATTCAAAATGTAAGCGTGAAAAAAGGCTCGCAGTTTTCCAAACCCATCAACCTCGACGGGTACAAACAGTTGAATGCATTTCTTACTTATAGTTTTCCGTTTAATGCCATTAAATCGAACCTGAACCTGAGCGGCGGGTTTACGTATGTGGACCGGCCGGGATCAATTAATAATCTGATTACAAAAACAACCAATAATACGCTGAGCGGAAATATCGTTTGGGCGAGCAATATCAGCGAATACGTAGATTTCAATATCAACTACGGCGCTAATTTCAGCAATGCCAGGAGCGAATACCCCGATGAACTGGTGGCCCGCAACCTGGTAAGAAATAGTACTACCAAGTACATCAACCAGTCGGGCGGCGTCTTCCTGAACCTGCTATCCAAAAACGGGTGGTTTTTGCAAAATGACGTGACCAACCAAACCTATAGCGGTCTCTCTGAAGGGTTTAATACGTCTTACTGGCTTTGGAACGCTGCGGTCGGCAAAAAATTCCTGAAGAACAAAGCCGGGGAGTTGAAGCTTTCTGTATTTGACCTTCTGAAACAGAATCAAAGCGTGAGCCGCAGCATTGGAGCGAATAATACAATTACGGACGAACAAAGCCGGGTGCTGCAGCAATACTTCATGCTTACTTTTACATACAGCCTGCGCAATTTTGGCAAAGGAAGGTCGTCTTCCTCGGGAAGCGGAGAAGAGCGGAGAGAATGGCGGGGCGGCCCTCCCGGTGGCGGTGTGTCTCCCGGTGGGAGGCGGCCAGGCGGCCCTATGTTTTAAGCGCCGATTACAAAACAGTTAGAAAAATGTAGTAATATCGCTGCCAGAATTTGCAACAAACTCATTTTTTTGGCAAGCGAGGACATACTTGTAGAACAATTAAAGCAGGGAGACGGGGCCGCTTTCAAGCATATTGTAGACACATATCAAAATATGGTTTACAATACCTGCCTTAGTATTGTCAAAAGCCAGGAAGACGCGGAGGATTTAGCGCAGGATGTGTTTGTGCAGGTCTACCAGTCGATTCATTCCTTCAAAGGTGAGTCTAAGCTTTCTACCTGGCTGTACCGGATCGCGACGACAAAATCGCTCGATCATGAACGAAAAAAGAAACGAAAAAAGCGCTTTGGCTTTGTAAAAAGTATATTTGGAGAAGATGCGCAGGTAGAAGTAAATCCGCCCGACTTTCACCATCCGGGGGTTATTTTAGATAAAAAGGAAAATGCAGCTATTTTGTTCAGAGCGATATATCAACTTCCTGAAAATCAACGGATAGCATTCATTCTCAGTAAAATAGAAGGGCAGAGTTACCAGGAAATAAGTGAAATTATGCAAACGACCATACCCGCTGTAGAGTCGTTATTGCATCGGGCAAAAAACAATCTGAAAAAAATATTAGAAAGTTAAAAAGCCTTATTTTACAAGAAAAATAAAAAAATAGCGTCTAATAAATGTGTATATAATGCATGAGAAACCCAATTTTAAAAACGGGCGTCGATTGCCGGGGTTGCCAGGAAAATAAATGATCCGCCAGCGGATAGCAAAAAGAAAACACGATGAAAAGATCCAATTCGGAAATTGAAGAAATTTTAAACAGCCTTGACGGCATATCGCGTGCTGAAGCGAGGCCATTTATGCATACCCGCGTAATGGGGAAAATGCAGGAAGAAAACAATTTCTGGTCGCGATCGATAAAACTGGTTACCCGCCCCGTTATTGCCTTAAGTTGCCTCTCGGTAATTGTGGTAGCTAATATTTACACGGTCATAACGACCGATTATGAAGAGCAGGAAAGCGTTACCGCGTCGTCGAATACCATTTCTGACGTGCTTCAAAACGAGAATTACATTTTGGCCGTTAACGATGTTAATCAATAATTAAATAATGCCTCAAAGTCGATCTACTAATAAATTCCTGGTTTTCATAATATTCCTGCTCTTAGTTACTAATGTTTTGGTAATCGGTTATTTCCTTCTTGGTGGGAAAAAGAAGCCCAAAAAGGAAAAAAGCAAAGATAGTTTTGCGGCCATCCTTCAGCGGGAAGTGGGCTTCAACGACGAACAGGTGGCCAGGTTTAACAAGCTTAGAGAAACACACTGGGCCAATGCAAAGGCAAAAATGGACCAGATCATCGACGTAAAGAATGTTATTTTTGATTTAACCAAACAACCCAACACGCCCGATTCTGTGGTGGAAACCCTGGCTGATTCGATTGGCAGGCTGCAAAAACAGGTAGAAATCAGCGCTTTTCGACACGTTACTGAAACGCGGAAAATCTGCACGCCTTCTCAGGAACCGGCCTACGATTCACTCATGATTCGAATCATCAACAAGGGAAAAAGCCGAAGACCCGCGGCAGCTGCCGGTGCATCAAAATAAGCACACTTGCAACTTTTTATAAATTGCGCCCTCTTATAAGAAAGTTTTCATGTGTTCATTTGCTATCGCGTTTGATAAACGCATGGAATTTTGCATACAGAAGCAGGGCGGCAGCCGGATGTTTTCGTTTGACTATGCGATCGGGGAAACGGTTGACATAAGCAAAGCCAGTCCGCTTTCATTGAAAAAAGTTTTACGGATGAGAACCAAAGCATTTTTTTTAGCAGCAGGTATTTTTCTATGGAGCCTTAGCAGTTCGGCGCAAAGCGGTGCTGCGAAAGACGGCGCAAAAGACAAAGTTGCGCAAGTGATGGACCTTTTTGATGCAGCGTTTAAATTACCTAAAGAAAAACGGACGGCTGTTGAAGACATTTTTCTTAGTTTTTACGAAGGGCAGCAAAAATTGAAAAACAATATCCAAAGGCCCGCCTCCGGGCTTGCGCAGGGATTATCGGGGCAGGATTTTCAAAGTGTGAGAAAAAGAAATGAAGCGCTGATAGCCGCCCGCGAAAAAAGCCTGAAAGAGGAATTGACCGAAGATCAATACAAAAAATGGAAGGGAACAATCGAACCGTCCCTACACAAAAGAAGATAACATCCATTATCGGATTTCATATAACAGCAACTCGTCGGTGCCCCCCAATTTTTCATGGTCCTGCACCAACCCCAGCCTTTTACCATCATTACTCCACGCGATAGTGTGCACTTCCTTTTGTGGCCGCTCAATTTTGGTTTGAGCAAAATTTTTGAGATTGACCAGGTAAGCCTCATTCGTCGCAGTTATATAAACCATATTTTTCCCGCCAGGGCTCAGGTAGGCCGTTTGGTACTTGAAAGAAAGCGGTTGGTTTTGAATGAGCGCTCCTTTTGCGTACACGGCCAGGTAATTGGTATCCTCAGGTAAATAATGCTGATCATCCAAAAACAGGATCTCGTTGCGCTCGTTGATGGCAAATTTGTAACTGAGATTTGTAAACCTTCTGATTCCAAAATTCTGCAAGGTATCCGATCCGCTCACCAATAGATGCACATATTCGTTCGCCATACCCTGTCCCGTATCAGCCGGACTATAAACAACATAAGCCGGCTGCTTTCCTTTCATAAAGATTTCTCCGATTAAATTGTAGAGCCGGTATTTAATGGCCGCCTGCTGCATCAACACTGTCTTTTTAGTCCGCAGGTTTACCTGGCTTAACGAAATTGCCGAACCAAAGGGGCCGTTTACCTTTTCTCCGGTTTTATAGGCGAGCGTTAGCGAATCGATAAAAAGGGGATCAAGCAGATAAAGTCCCTGCGGCCGGGCCACCTCCTCCGTTTTTTGAGTTGATTTATTATAAACTTTAATGCTGTTGCCCCTGTATGCATCGGCATATAAACGGTCCTGCTCCTGTAGCGGCTTTAGCTGATGTGCGTAGGCGAGGCGACCGTCGTTTTGAGAAAAAGCCGGCGCCCAACCAAAGTCGATCAACGACAATTTTTCTTTCTGATAGTCGAAAATACTTACCACCGGATCATTTTTTCGTTGTGCCAGGCTTTGCTTCGACAGGTAGCTTTTGTTGGCATTTTTATAAATATCATCAGGGCGCTCCCCAGCACTGTCCCTGCCGCTCAGCCGTTGTACAAAAGCCACTTCCTCGCTATTTGCCGCAAAGGTGGGATTCAGCAAATAATAGCCCTTTTGATGCCAGGAACCCAGCTTTTTTAGGGCCGGAGATTGGGCATAGCCCGTATTTATCAAAGAAAAAAACAGAAAACAGAGGGGAACACATTTGCACTTAATCATCTCGAATTTGGTATCAGTTTGAATTAAAACGATATTTTTTTCTAAATATTATAAGGAAGACGAATTGTCGCCCAAAAAGTTTAGTGGCGATAATTTTTATCAATATCCAAAATTTAATATTAAATAATTGTTATGTTTTGTAACTTTAATAAAGTACCGGAAATCGTGAAAAGATTCATTACGATATTGCTTTTTGTGGCCCTGATGCCCGTTTACGCCGCCGCCTCCAACAATGTTACTTTCAACTTTTATGGCGACGTGATTTCTTTCAGGTACGACAAAACCGCGCTTGTCGATTTCAATGAAGCTGCACTAAGCGATGAACAAATAAACGCTTTTTATGAAAAGGCGGAAAATACCGATTTCAGCAGTTTGATCACGGCGCTCGAAAACTACCGGACTTTTAAAAAGGCGGATGACTGGCTTTTTTATCAACTGGTCAGAAATGCTACAGAACAAATCAGCCCCAAAGCAGATAACTACCTGCGCTACACGCTGTATAAATGGTATTTGATGGTGAAAGCGGGTTATGGAACTTTATTGAGCCACAATAATGGCCGGCTCCTTTTTTATATTCAGTGCGATGAAAATATTTACAATATTCCGTATCGGCAGCAAAACGGTCGGCAATATGTTTGTTTAAATTATCATGATTATGGCAGCAATATCAATTTTGAAAAAGAAGTATTTAAAGGGGTAGCCATTGCGCTGCCCGAGCCGCAACGCATTTTTTCCTATAAAATTGAAAAACTGCCCGATTTTAATGATGCTGATTATATCGATAAGAAATTGCAGTTTACTTATAACACCAACGAGTATAATTTTTCCATTAAAATCAACTCTCAAATAACCCGGTTATTTAACAACTACCCGGTTGTTGAGTACAAGGATTATATCAACATTCCGCTCAGCAATAAAACCTATGCATCGCTGATCACGCTGCTAAAAAAACAATTGCGCGGTTTGAATACCAAAAACGGGGTCGACTATTTGATGCACTTCACCCGCTACGCTTTCCCGTTTGATGCCGACACCGACGTTTTCGGCTCAGAAAAAAGATTATCGCCCGAGCAAACCCTGTTGTCTCCCTACAGCGATTGCGATGACCGCGTTGGTTTGTTTTTTTTCCTGGTAAAAGAAATTTATAATCTTCCCATGATTGTTTTGGCCTATCCCCGGCATGTGACCATTGCGATCAAATTTGATAAACCGGTTGGGAATACGATTGAATACAAAGGCGCGCAATACTCCGTTTGCGAACCCACACCGCAAAGCAAAGACCTGCGGCTGGGAGAATTGTTGCCCGAATTAAAAAAGGAAGCCTACGAGGTCGCGTATGTTTATAATCCTTTATAAAAAACGCGTCATCATTTCTATTCGCCGCAAGACCATAGCTTTTTTTGATTCTTCAGCTTGGATACAAAAGACGCCCGGTCAGCGTCCTGAGCACCCGCTACTTCATTACCATTTTCCTCATAAAAAGAATGTACACAATTACAGGCAGGCCCGCTACACCCAATTTCAAAAATGGTTCTGCCTTCGTAGGAATGAGACCAAATGGTGGGCATACAGCCACAGTTTTTCGAAAGTTCTTCTTTTTTTGATTTCAACCAGGCGATTTGCTCGGTAGGATCGTCTATGGGAGATGCATTATCGGCTTTGTTACACCCCATTATTAAAGTAATAAAAAAAGCGGCCAGCATCAATTTGACAGTCATATGGTTTGTTTTTATGGTTAATGTTTGATTTGACTCTTGATAATAAGACGCAATAGCGTCAATAAATGCAACAGGCTTATATTAAGAAACTATGGACAAATATAGAAAACGCCATCCGCAAGCGCTAATCGTTTATTTCAATAAATGAAATAGCGCCTCCGGCCGGAAGCGCTATTCAAAGCATTCATTTACCAGATAAAAAATTAAAACTTATAACTTACACCCAGGCCAAATGCAGTTCCGGGAGTGTAGGTTTCAAATGGTTGCTCAGCGGCTTCGTAAGAATCAAATACTTTTTGCATTTTAGCATTGAGGATATTTGAGGCTTTGAAATCCACCGCAAAATGTTCACCAACAGTTTTAGCGAATGTGAGGTTAAGGCTATTGAATGGTTTTTGATAAACATCCGGGAACAGGCTTCCGCCTACAATCCAAAGAACAGGGCCTTTCACATTGTAAAATAGACCAGCGTCTATGCCTTTATCACCGTTATTATAGCCAATGCCCGCGTTGATAACATAAGGAGCCTGACCAGCCATTGGCCTGTAGCGCTTCAGCTCTTCACCATCCTTTTTGTATCTTTCTCTTGCTTCGTATTCAACATCGGTCATGTCTATTCTCGACATTACATACGTAAAGTTTCCGTTGACGCTAAAGTTCCTTAAACTCTCAGCCATAAAATCAAGCGTTTTCCTAAACTCTACTTCGCCGCCAACTAATAAACCATCACCCACATTTCGGGCCTGATATTCGGCACTTGTTTGCTGTTCATATATCCGCACCATTTCAATTGGATTGGCAAAAGTTTTTGCAAAAGCACTCACTGAAAATATTTGTGCTGACGGCATGAATTTTTCCCAACGCAGGTCAAAGTTGTTGATGTCTGTTTCTACCAATTTACCGCTCCATGTAACTTCTCCGGTAGTAGGGTCATTATAAGGCAACATACTTCCATTAAAAAACCTGTTGGTGATCGGATCCAGAATTTGTGCGAAAGACATTTCTTTAAAAGAAGGGCGTGCGATAGTACGCGCGTAAGACATCCTTAAATTTTGGTTAGACTTGATGGCGTAGATTAAATTAACCGTTGGAAAAAAGTTTAAAGTATTCAACACTTTTTCGTTGTCCAACGTAATCGTTCCCTGGTTGTTTCTACCCGTATGCCTTTGCGTATATTGTTCGGCACGAATACCGATTACGGTTTTTAATTTGTCCGTTACCGACATTTCATTTGAAACATAGGCCGCCATATTCATTGCGTTGGACTGATATTCGTTAGGGTTAGGCATCCTGTTACCAGAAATAAGATAAGCGCCATTGGGATTGTTGGGGTACAGGTTTGATGGGTTCATCACCTGGTTGGGATCGTAATTGATGCCGCTCCAATCCTGCGGGTTGAAAAACTGAAGATTATAAGACAATATTTTATAATCCCTGTTTTTATAAAGATGGCTAAGACCAAACTTTAGTTTAGCCGTCAGGTCATTAAATTGATACTTTTTAGTAAGATCAATTTTAGAAGCCAGGTTGATCTCATTTAAATATCTCCAGATGCGCGAAGGGTTACCACCCGCGCCGGCAGAAAACCAGGTCCTGGTTGGGTCATAGGTAAAAGCTGTCCTTCTGATATCCGGATCGTTGGATATAGAGTAGGTTGGTGAAATGCGCCAGTCTAATTCCCAGCTTTCGTTTTTGAAGCGATGATCGCCATGCAACAGCACATTGCTTAAAGAGCGTTGGCTATACTCAAGGTTATCTGATTTTGCGACATAGCCCGACTGCCCTACAGCTTCACCGTCATTTTGTATATCAAACTTTGCAGCTTTGCTGATGCCATTTTGCAAATGCGTTGCCATTAAGCGTATCTTGCTCAAATTGGTTTTGTAAGCAACGCCGGCCAATACACCTAACAAATTATTTCGCTCGCCCAACTGTCCCTGCTGTAGCGTAGCATATCTAAGTTCATTTTCAGAAGGGTCGATATGCTTCTGATACTCTCCATAAACAAGGTCGTCGTAATAGGTATAAGTATTTTTATATGAAACCGAAAATACATAGCCCAGTTTAGGAGCTTTAGGCCCTTTCAGCGAAAACTGGTTTCCTG
Source organism: Niabella insulisoli (assembly GCF_039652435.2). Lineage (GTDB taxonomy): Bacteria > Bacteroidota > Bacteroidia > Chitinophagales > Chitinophagaceae > Niabella > Niabella insulamsoli. The sequence goes on from NZ_CP190246.1 coordinate 3,961,085, forward strand.
CTGAAAACGAAAAATCATAGTCGAACAAGCTGGTAGCTCTTTCGCCAGCCAGCGTAGGATCAAACTTTCTTAAAAACTGACCTACCTGTTGCGGGCTATGGCCGCTGGTAGGTGAAGGCATTCTTGAATTTCGCGCATCGCTTGGCAAAGCCCGGGTACCATCATCAAAACCCAGAAAATCGGTAGAACCTCCTTTATACTTCAGGTAGTTTGAATTAAAATGCATCCTGGGATTGACAGAAATACCCAGCGAAGCATTTAAAGTTTTGCGCTGCGGAAAATCTTTTATTTCAATGTTCATCGCACCGCCGGTAAAATCTGCCGGAAGTTCTGCAATGAAGTTTTTACTAATCATCATGTTATCGATCAGGCCGGAAGGAAAGATATCCATTTGCAAGCTATTGCGATCCGGATCCAGACCGGGTATATCCATTCCGTTAAGCGTAGTTTTAGAATAACGGTCGCCCAAGCCACGTATGTAAACATATTTACCATCTTCTACCGAAACGCCAGTAACCCTTTTTGCTGCAGCTCCGGCTGTGGCGTCGCCCGCGAGGCGTATTTTATCAGCGGAAATACCGTCCATCATAGCCGGAGACCGGCGCTTCGCCGTATGAATGGCTGCTTCAGAAGTACGCACTTGCCTTGCAGTAACCACAACAGCTTCAATTTGCTTGGCAGCAGGAGCCATGCGCAGGTTGTTGAGAATTGTAACATCGTTAGCAATAACCTGCACATCTTCAACTACAAGGTTTTGATAAGAAACATTGGTTAGTTGTAAAGAAATTTTGCCTGTGTCTGCAGTTAAAGAAAAACTACCATCCAAATCAGTTGTTGTTGCTATTTTTTTACCTGCAACAGAAACAGTAACACCTCTTAAAGGCTCGCCAGAATCATCGCTGATTACAATACCGCGAACGGTTCCTTTCTGAGCATGGAGGAAAAGCGAAGAAAATAGTAAGAATACTAAGGTAAGTTGCTTAAGCATTTATTTCGAAAATTTAAAGTAAAAAGAGACCCGCATGTACTTTCATGCGAGCCTCTTATCTATGATATAAAAAGTACCTTTTTGAACTGGTTCGGGGTCGCGTATTAGTTTAAAGCACCGGCTTTAGCAGCCCAGGTCCAGTTTAAAGATGCAGCATTGAATGTATTGGCCGTACCTTTAACGATACCTGTTACGCTTACCAAAGCGCCCGCATTGTTTTTAATATAATCTGTAATAACACCAGAAGGGATATCAAGATTTATTCCTGAATAAGTTACTACTCCAGCAGGGGCGTTGTGCCTTACCACCTGGCCAGCGCCAATATTGGTAATAAAAATGTTTTGCAGGTTTACATAAGTGTTCGCATCTGTGTTGATCAAATCAGCCGAACCTTCAGCATCTACATAACCATTTTTAATAGTGTGAGGATTGGTATTAACAGCACCTTCAGGACCATCCAATTCGAAGCAGTGGCCACCCACCGTTAATACTGCAAAATTATCTACAGTACCAGTCCAGGCCTGATCCGTATCTAAGCCATCGTCGCCAGCGTCCCAAATCACAACATTTTTCACGTTTACGGTACCACCAAACCACTCAATGCCATCATCCTGATTGCCTACCACTTCAATATTTTCAATTACGGTACCGCTACCTACTCCACCCAGGGTCAATCCGTTAATTTCGTTACCTGCGCCGATTTCAGTACCACCATGGCGGATAGAGATATATTTTAATACCCCAGAATTATCAGCAGCATTTGTACCACCATATAAACCATTCTGATCTGAAGTAGGAATACCTTCAATTTGAACCGCCTGTGCAGAAGCAGAAATAGGAGCGTTTCCTAATACAATTAAACCACCCCAAAGACCATTTGTTGTTGAAGCCAAATTGGGGCTTGCAAAGTTGCCGGCAGCTACGTCAGCGGGAGTAATTTCATCAGCAACAGAAGTAAAAATAATAGGCGCAGAAGCAGTACCCTCCGCCATTAATTTAGCGCCTCTTGCAATTAACAAAGCGGTAGAGCTTGCGCCGGCACCAGCTTGTCCTTTAATAATCGTACCCGGCTGTATAGTAAGCGTAGCGCCACTTAATACCGTAATACGGCCAGCCAACTCATATACTTTATCTTTTGTCCACGTTGTGTTTGCAGAAATGTTAGCAGTTACTACCGTATTGCCCGTTTCGTCTGGAGGACCTACAGGATCATCATCTTTATCACAAGCAGTTAACCATACCGATAAGGGCAACACAAAAGCGGCAATGATCAATTTTGAAGTTTTCATTTTTTTGATTTTTTGTTTTAAAAATTTTAAGTTGTCAATCTTGCTTTTCAAAGAAAGACCGTAATAATTGGCTGCTTAAATCTGCTGCAAAGGTGGGCCGGCTATGTTACCGGATTATTACTCGTATGTTATGAAATTGTAAGGCAAATGTTACCCCAATATTAATTATCGCTACTTTTGTTGATAACAGTGGGGTTGGCGGGAAAGATCCGTGTGAAAGGAGATTTTTTAATATGATTTCAATATTAAGGAATTATTAAATCCTGCTATTTTCGACAATACAAGCTTCTAACAAAATACTTTTGCCACCACTTAAAACAAATTCGTCATGGGTCTTAACTCAATACTTAAAATTTTTACGCCTGCGAATACCGTATTTTTCGAACTCTTTGAAAAGATTTCGGACAATGTTGCCAAATCGGGCGATTTGTTGAAGCAGCTGGTTTTTGAACCGGACTACGATAAAAGAAGCGCGATTGTTCAGGAACTGACGGATGTAGAACACGCAAGCGACGAACTGACCCATAATGTATTCACTGAGTTGAGCCGAAACTTTATTACACCATTTGACCGCGAAGATATCCACTACCTGGCAGCAGCCTTAGACGATATTGTGGATTATACTTACTCAGCCGGAAAGAAAATTAACTTTTACAAAATCAATCCCAACGAAACCGGTTTTCAAAAAATGGCAGAGTTGATCGAACAGGGCGGGCAACATGTGCAAACGGCGGTTTCTGAACTCCGGGATATGAAAAAGATCAGAAATATTACCGAAGCCCTGGTAAAAATAAACAGCATCGAGAACCAGGCCGACGATGTTTTTGATATGAGCATAGAAAAGCTGTTCAATAGCGACATCGACGCCAAAGAATTAATCAAAAGAAGAGATATTTACCAGGTGATGGAACTGGTTACCGACAAATGTGAGGATGCAGGCAATGTAATTGAATCCATTATTATTAAGTACGCCTAATAGCATATGGATCATGGTTCATAGAAGACCAGACACGGTTAGCATGAGCCATTAACTATGAACCATGAACTATTAACTATCAACTATGTTTACCTACCTCGTTATTATTATATCATTAGCCCTCATCTTCGACTATATTAACGGATTCCACGATGCGGCCAACTCAATAGCCACGGTTGTTTCAACTAAAGTGCTCACGCCCTTTCAGGCCGTTTTGTGGGCTGCGCTGTTCAACTTTGTTGCTTACTTCATTTTTAAAGATCACGGCGTTGCGAACACCATCGCAAAAACTGTGAAAGAGCAGTATATCGACCTGAATGTAATTTTCTCCGGCCTTATCGCGGCCATCACCTGGAACCTTTTTACCTGGTGGCGCGGGATTCCTTCGTCTTCATCTCACACGCTAATTGGCGGCTTTGCCGGCGCGGCTATCGCTCATTCTCAGACCTTGGCTTCCATCAACTCAACCGTGGTAATCAAGGTAGCGTCGTTTATTTTTCTGGCGCCGCTTGTCGGCCTCATCATGGCTTTCCTGCTTTCGCTTTGGTTTTTACATTCGTTCAAGAAAGGCTGGGGCATGCGTCTCTTCTCAATAGCTATTATTCTGGGCATTATCACCTTCTGGTATTTCGCTTTAGAAACCGACACTACCGTTATTAAATCTCACTACGAATCGTATGCGGCCAAAGTGATTTTCTATTCAAAAAACTTTAAGTTCTTACTATTTGGCCTGATTGTCATTATCATGGCCATCTTCTCCCTTTTCCTCAGCTCGCTCAATGCGCATAGGGCCACGGTTTGGTTCAAACGCCTTCAGCTTCTGTCTTCTGCGATTTTTAGTATTGGCCATGGAGGAAATGATGCCCAGAAAGTGATGGGCATCATCATGGCTGCGTTGGTGGCCTACGATCCGGTTTCTTACAGCCTCGATCACATGGTATTCTGGATTCCACTGGCCTGCTATGGCGCTATTGCGCTTGGAACGATGAGCGGCGGATGGAAGATTGTAAAAACCATGGGCACAAAAATCACCAAGGTTACGCCTTTTGAAGGTGTGGCAGCGGAAACAGCAGGAGCGTTGACCCTATTTATTACCGAAGAATTAAAAATACCGGTAAGTACAACCCATACGATCACGGGTGCGATTATGGGGGTGGGCGCCACCAAAAGGCTTTCCGCCGTTCGCTGGGGCGTTACGATTAACCTGCTTTGGGCCTGGATCCTCACCATTCCCATCAGCGCTATTCTGGCGGGTGTCGTTTACTTTATTGTAAGGCTGGTAGCCAGTTAAACCTTCCGTGGATTATTTCAGATAAAAAAACGCACTTTTGCGCCGGCATCAGGCAGCAGCGCTGTTTTTTATGCTCCTGTTATTAGGATTGCTTAACTTGCGCCTGCAGCAGATCGCACAATGGCAGCATCAACCTGCGGGGCGCTGCCGCGATTTATTATCAGAAAACTTAAATCATCTATGGCAAAAATTTTAGTTACCGGCGGATGCGGATATATTGGCTCCCACACCGTTGTTGATCTTATTCAGAATGGATATGATGTTATTTCTATCGACAATAACAGTCGCTCGAACCCCGAAGTGCTGGCAGGTGTCGAAAAGATCACCGGCAAAGCGGTAAAAAATTACAAAGTAGATCTTTGCAATTTTGACGACACTTACGCTGTGTTTCAGGAGAACACGGATATCGAGGGCATTATTCATTTTGCAGCTTATAAAGCAGTTGGAGAGTCGGTAAATGAGCCATTAATGTATTATGAAAATAATTTAAATTCACTCATCAACATTCTGAAATGCGTACGGGACTTCAAAATCCCATATTTCGTATTCTCGTCTTCTTGTACGGTTTACGGCAATCCCGATGCCATTCCGGTGACCGAGCAGACCCCACAAAAGCCAGCCGAAAGCCCTTATGGCGCGACTAAACAAATGGGAGAGCAGATTTTGGTGGATTTTGCCAAAGTTGCAGCAGCAACCAGCGTCATTTCTCTACGGTATTTTAATCCCGTAGGTGCACATCCTTCGATCGAAATTGGAGAATTACCTATTGGCCGGCCTCAAAATTTATTTCCCGCCATCACTCAAACCGCTATCGGCAAGCTGCCAAAGATGACGGTGCACGGAGCAGACTATGATACACGAGATGGCAGCTGCCTGCGCGACTTCATTCACGTAAGCGATATTGCACATGCGCACACCCTGGCCATCCAATTCTTACAAAGCGCTAAAAACAGCTCGAACTACGAAATATTTAATCTGGGCACAGGCAATGGCGTAACGGTTTTAGAAGCGATTAATGCCTTCGAACGCGTAAGCGGCGAAAAGCTTAATTATGAAATCGGCCCACGCAGACCGGGTGATGTAATCGCCATATATGCCAATAATGATTATGCCGTAAAAAGCCTCGGCTGGGATATTCAATACGGCATAGACGAAATGATGAGCACTGCCTGGGAATGGGAAAAAGCCCTGAAAACAAAGGCCGAACCAGCTCATTAATATCGATTACAAACAGAATCATTAAGCCCCGCACGATTTGCGGGCTTTTTTGTTATAATTTAGAGCGGTCTGAAAACCGGCCTTTTAAGCATGCTTATTATTTGACGACCGATTTTCACAAAATAAAAAGGAATGAAAATATTGCTGATCGAAGATGAGCCGAGTGTGGCCAATATCATTAACAAAGGATTAAACGAAAATGGTTACCATATTTCCATAGCGCCCGACGGCACTACGGGCCTCGACCTGGCGCTTACGAGCGATTATGATATTATTATCCTCGACATTATGTTGCCAGGTATTAATGGGATGCAACTTTGCAAAACCATCCGTGAACATAAAATTGATACACCCATTTTATTTCTGACCGCGTTGGGCACCACCGAAAATATTGTCGCCGGGCTTAATGCAGGAGCTGATGACTACCTGGTGAAACCCTTCAAGTTTATTGAACTGGAAGCCAGGATAAGATCGCTGAGCAGAAGAAGAGGCCTGGTAGCAGAATTGGAAGACACATTTGAAACGGGCGACCTTGTGTTGAACCGCTCCTCCAAGATTGTTACGCTGAAAGGCCAGCCCGTAAACCTTACGGCTACAGAATTCCGGTTGCTTGATTTTCTTATAAAGAATAAAAACAAAGTGGTGTCGCGCATTGAAATTCTCGAACATGTTTGGGGCATCAATTTTAATATGGGCACCAACGTCGTGGATGTTTACATTAATTATCTCAGAAAAAAAATTGATACCGATGCAGAACAAAAGCTGATTCAAACAGTGATCGGCATGGGATATATGTTTAAGGTTTCTTAAAAAGACAAGCCGTTCTAAAAATGACCATCCAGTCAAAAACAACGATTCTATTTACCATTTTGACCGCCGCCGTTTTTACGGTACTGGCGGTTATTGTATATTATTTTTCAAACAAATTTGCTTACGCAGATTTCTACAAGCGCCTGGAATTGCGGGTTCATATCGCTTCCAAATATCAGTTTGAAGAAGATCATAATACCACCGAATCTTTCAAAGTTATTCAGCGGCAATATCTCGAACGGCTGCCCGATGAAAAGTCGCATATCATTCCATTGAATGAAAAAGGCCAGCCCCAACCGCCGTTCCCGCCCAACCTACCGGAATCTTATCTGAGCCGTATCAAAATCGCCAACGGCGGAACCGTTTTTTACCAGTACCGGCAAGAGCATTTTGCCGGCATTTATTATAAAGACGAAACCGGGAATTACCTGGTGATCGAATCCGCAGTTAATAAATACGGTGGCGAGATCATCAGGCAACTGGGTTATATCCTTATCATCACGCTGGTGGCTTCGGTGATTATCATTTATAGCGTCGGGATGTATTTTTCTCAGAAAACCTTTCAGCCTTTCCGGTATATCACCGAGCGGGTGCGAGCGATAAGTGAGGGCAATCTTCATCTACGCCTCAAAAGACCTGAAGGCAGCGATGAACTGGGTTCGCTGATCGACACTTTCAATATTATGTTGGATAAGCTTTCTACAGCTTTTGAGGCGCAAAACAATTTTGTAAGCCACGCATCTCACGAGTTTCGTACACCGCTTACTTCGATTATTGCAGAAGCGGACTATGCATTAACGCGCGACCGGAACGTGGAAGACTATAAACAAAGCCTTACCAATATTATTCAGCAGGCAGAAAAATTGCAACGCCTGACCAAAGGACTGCTGGCGCTGGCTCAGTCGGGCTTTGATGGGAAGACCCAACGCTGGGAACGGATCAGGCTCGATGAATTGTTATTTAGAATCAGGGAAAATGTGACGGATGTGGAACCCGATAACCAGGTATCTATTTTTCTACCCGACCTTCCCGAACAGGAAAGCGAGATCAGCGTATATGGCAACGAAGAGCTGCTGAAAGTTGCGTTGGACAACATTGTATTAAATGCCTGTAAATACTCGGGCAACGCGCCCGTGAGCATCGAATTAAAGCTCGCCCGCGACAAGGCTATTATCATTGTGACGGATAAGGGGATTGGTATTCCTGTGAACGAAGTAAAATATATTTATGACCCTTTTTTCCGCGCTTCTAATACGGGAAGATTTGAAGGTTATGGCATTGGCATGCCTTTAACAAGAAATATCATTCGGATGCACAGGGGCAGCATCGACGTCGTATCTGCTGAAAACCAGGGAACTACAATTAAGATTTCACTTCCAATTGTTAACGATCCGGAAAAGTTATTAAAAACCGATTAAAATTTTAAAGTCGTTTTAATACCATTCTAATACTATTCTAACTATAATCTAACTTGAGTCTTAAGCCCTTTTAATGCCTCTGCCGCAGTTTTGCTGTATCATTTAAAACAGCATACTATGGTAAATATTTTAATTCCAACCGACTTCTCTCAAGCTTCTTTCCGCCTGGCGGAACAAACCGTGAAAACCCTGAACCAGGAAGTAAACATCATTTTGTTTCACATCTATAAAATGCCAAATGGTATCAACGACCTGATTCGCAAGGAACCTCCTTATGCCGCGATGATGAACGATTCTTTCAGGCAGAATTGCAAATACCTGAAATACAAATATCCTGATCTGATTAAAAAAATATGTTTTAAATACCTGACAGGAAATACGCAGGCGGTGTTTAACAATTTTACGGAAGCCAACGAAATTGATATGATCGTTTGCCCGGACAATTATGTATTTACCAAAAGTCACCAATCAAGCCTGAACCCGGTTCCATTTTTCAAAAAAAGCAAGGTGACACTCTTGTCGAGCTTTGTGAACCGTATGGATAAACCCGCTGTAAAAGAGGAAACAAATGTTGCTATAGCAGACGTAGCGCTCGCAAGCGCCTGACAGGGATTATAGCCTGATAAAAGAAACGAGCACTGCTTATCAACCTAAAAAATACAAATATGTTACTGAAAAAAAATATACCGTTCAAATATGTATTTGGCAAAATCAAATATGAGATTATTGCCATCGCAATTTACGCGACCATTATAGCCGTGCTTTACAGTTATTCGCATCTGACGAGAATCACGATCCCCTTGGCAGTGCCTGCCGTTTTGGGAACAGTCATCTCGCTTTTATTAGGCTTCCGAAGCAACCAGGCCTACGACAGGTGGTGGGAAGCAAGGCATATTTGGGGCGCCATCGTAAACGACTCCAGAAGCCTGGCAAGGCAGGTGCTTAGCTTCACCTACGATAATTATCATAGTGAAGAAGTGCAGGTGTTCAGACAAAGAATCATCAATCGCCAGATTGGCTGGTGCTATGCGCTGGGCCGCCACCTAAGAAATCAGAATGCCTTAAAGGGGCTTGAAAAATATATCAGCAAAGAAGAATTCGACGCCATCAGCGATATTGAAAACACACCGACCGCTTTGTTGGACAATATGGGATCCGACCTGCATCTGGCGCTCGATAAGGGCTGGATCAACAGCTATCAGCAGGTAGAACTTGACCGAACGCTATCGCGCCTCACGGACGCGATGGGAAAATGTGAAAGAATCAAAAACACAGTCTTTCCGCATACTTACAGCCTGTATATCCACTTATCGCTGATGCTGTTTATCGGACTCCTTCCTTTTGGCGTTATCGAGTATTTCGGATATGTGGAAGTTCCCCTGGTGGTAGCCATTTCCGCATCATTCTTACTGATTGAGAAAATGGCGATTCACCTCCAGGATCCGTTTGAAAACAAGCCAACTGATACGCCAATGACGACTATTGCACGCGGAATTGAAAAAAATCTTACGCAATTATACGGTAAGAGCACGTTGCATAAAACACAAAAGAAGAAAGCTCCGGCTTATAACGCCGTTGCTGACCTTTTGCCGGCAGGTAAAAACGGCGTCGATCAGGAACTTGCAGAAGTTTCTTCCGTTTATGTCTCCAGCAAAAAATATTTCATATTATAAGTCCGAATAAAGATCAGAAAAAAGAACGGGGGCCTCTTGGGGTCCCGTTTCTACTTTTTAGAAAATTTCCATTAAAAAAAGCATCGTGTTCAGGGCAAACTGAATCAGTAAAACTAAGTCAACTTGCTTGAAACCCGATGCTTTTAATAGCTTTTGCTTTGTCTTATCCTGCAAGCATTGGCTTTACTACTATACAAAGTTAATAACCCATCCGCGCGCCTGATAAGTGGCAAGGCATCCGCTCCTTTTTTTGCCTGAGCATTGTTCAACACAGTTTACGTCATAACAACTCATTGATACTGTAAGCATCCTGATTATTGCCTGGTTTGTAAACCCAAGGTTTTACGCCGCCCGGCTTTTACAACCTACATCAACAATGGGTAAGCTTCCGCCATCTTTTTTAATTACAAATTGCATTTAAGCCGATAGCTTCATCTCACATTTGTCAAAGAGGAGTTGTAAAATTGCCCGTTTCAGATATTCCGTTAAACTTTTCAATTTAAAGGAAACAAATTCATCAACGGTGCAATATGAATATACGATCTAAAGGATACGGTTTCCAAATATTTCGGCTGTTTAATAAGCACCTGTTGTAAACAGGCTTATACACAATGAGCCACAGTCAAATCCACACAATAAGTCGCAAATGCAGGCTTTATACACATTGCTATGCACGTTTGGCTTCCCAAAGATTTCTATTTAACCACCATTCCAAAAAAAAACACGGAAAAATTCCGGGTTTGTAGTATAAAATTCCAATATGTTAATCCGCGCGATAAGCAGTAATAACTTTTGAAGTAGATTGTGTTCCATCTTTGTCAACCTGCACAATCCTTACATACAGTTTTGAGTCCTTATCGATGTCTACCTGGGCATTGTCTTTTGCACAAGAGGAAATCATCGCTCCCGACGATGCTATAATCAACAGCGAAAACAATATTTTGTTTTTTCTGGAGAACAATAGCACAAAAGCTAATGAAAATAAAGAGATGGCCATCAGGCCTAAGTTGCCTTCGATCGATTTTGAGAAGGAATAATAAATCGTATTGTCAGAATTGCCCCCCTCAGCTTTGGTTGCCACCGATCCAATTTTCACGAACTCCTTACCGTCTTTTGAGGCTTCGATATCAAAGCGGCTGTTGTTTTGTTCTGAAAGCGTACTCCAGTTTACGATAAGGGCTTGGCCCTGAATTTTGGCGTCAATAGGCCCAAATTCGATCGGAAGCACGGTTTGTGAGGGAAAATAAGATGTGGCAAGGTCTCCGATATTATCCGGGTCAACGGCGTTGATGAATGAGGCAGTAAAGGCGCCGCTGCCATCTTTCACGATACGATAAACGCCCCCATCGGTACTTCCTCCGGAATTCTGTACCGCTGTATAAAAATTGCCATTCGACGCCATGGCCAAGCCTACTACCAGTCCGGTAAAAGGTGTTCCGCCGGGGCCTACTACGTTCAGCACTTCATCCATTTCCGTGGTGCCACCGGCGGTCGTGGAAAGGGTTCCGGCGGCAGCGTAACAAAGAACTGCCTGGCCGCCTACCTGATCCTGATTTACCAAAGCATACAAATTACCCTGACCGTCAAAGGCAATATCCCCATTTTTGAAATTACCGGCAGGAGGCACGCCGTTTAATGTGATGGTGCCGAGCGGCTCATAAGTTGACATTCCTGTACCAGCTGTTGGCAGGAACCTGCCAAAATACACAACTCCCGTTGTTACTTCTGTAGCGGCGAGATAAATATATCCGTTGGGCGCTGCTGCCAGCCGGCGGAAGGTCACGTCCTCTGTGCTCGACCCGTTAACATCTACATTAGAGATTATCGCCGTGGAAGCAGTTGGAGCCGTGCTGCCGGAGGTAGGCGTTTCAAAAGCCTGAATCGCGCTGACGCTAAATAGTCCGCTATTATTATTTGCTTCAATGAGATAATAGAGGTACCCGTCATTTGCAAGCGCCAAACCCGAGCTCACCGGCGAGGTGCCGTAAAGGGCGCCAACAGTTGCCGAAGTGCCGGTACTGGGATCAACGCCAGTCATTTGCCTTATGCCAGGCGTGGCAAAATTGTTAACAGTATAAATAGTGTCGCCTTGAGCAGTAGCTTGCAGCATGCTAAACAGCAGACTTAGGATAAAAATAGTCGTTCTCATGAATTTTGAATTTAGATATTTTTAATATTATAATCCGGAATGGGCCTATTGCCGGATTTTATCTGAAAAAAAATCGATGTGGCGCGGCGCCATATATATTCCGCCGGCCCATAATTACGTTGTTGCAGCCATATATTTGAAAAAATAACCTGATAGACAATCATCGTAAAACAAACCACTACGAGGTATGTAGAAGATAGCGTATCTCCCAAATCAAAACCAAAGGGCGCAAACAAAATACCCCCCACCAGGGATTGAAATAGATAATTGGATAAACTCATGCGCCCATATGCGTTGAGGTGAGCCGTGTACATCGCAATCGTTTTTTCATAGAAAGAAACAAATATCATGACATACAACGCCGCCACGCACAAATTAATCCAATTTGATAAAATAATGTCCAGCTTTTGGGCCTGGTAGCTGTCTCCAACCATCAGGTGACTGATCGAAAAGCAAAAAATACCTATAAAAAGTGGAATATAGAGGTATCGCAAGGCGGCTCTTCCCTCCGCGATCAACCTTAATAAAAATCCCTTTTTGCCAACATAAAAGCCTAATAACATTAATCCAATCGTTTGAGCCAACCTGCCCGATTCCAGAGACCAGATAAACGCCGACAATTGGCCTTTGGTCAGATTCAACCAAATAGCCTCCCCCACCGAAACGCTTTTAAGCGCTGTATCCAGATCGTGTTTTAACGCACCGGAAGATACAACTGAAAGAGGGTTTCCTTTGGTCATCAAATCTGTTACCATCGCTATCCATTCGATTGGTTGCAGTAAGAAAAACAAAGCAATAAAAAGCAGCCACCGCGACCGCACCCGAATGACGGGAAGGATGAGCAGGCCAACGATAGCGTAAAGCAGCAGTATGTCTCCGCTGGGGAAGAAAATTGAGTTAAAGCAGGCAAATACTAAGAGTAAAAAAAGCCTTGCCGCCATATATTTTTGAAAACCCGATCCCTTACTTTTTTGCTGTAAAAAAAGAGAATATCCAAAGAGGAAGGCGAAAATGGCGTATGCTTTTCCGTAGAACAGGTGAAAATCGGCAAACTCTACCAAACGGTCCATTCGAACGACCAATCCGTCCGCTGCGTATTCGAAAGAATCATAATTATACCGGGTTAGGAAGTGTCGGAATGTAATGGCGATTAAGGAAAGTGCTCGCATACTGTCCAGGGCATTAATCCGGTTGTTTATATTTGCTTTTACATGTGGCATGAGGTTCAGAAAAGAGCTGCTAATGTTTTATAAAGTAACCGATAAAACAACGGGGCTTGAATATTTTTCGATGAATGGGCTTATTTTTTTTATAAATTGGCACATTTTGTCGATGAACGCACACAATTTTTAACAAAGCAAGATAAAATAAAATGCTCAAACTAGTCGCAATTGATCTGGATGGCTCTCTTTTAGACGATCAAAAAAACCTGCCTGAGGGCTTTTGGGAAACTGCAGCTACCCTTTTTCAAAAAAATGTGCACTTGGTCATCGCCAGTGGCCGGCCCTTTCACAATATTGCTTCCTTATTCGAACCCATCAAAGACCAGCTTTATTTTGCCTGCGACAACGGCAGCTATGTGGTGCATGGTAATGAAGAGTTGCTTGTCAATCAGTTGGCGGCGCCTGCTATCAAACAATTCATAGAAATATCACGTCCCATTCCCAATGTTTACCCGGTTTTGTGTAGCAAACACCTGGCTTATATCGAAAACACCGAGCAGGAGTTTACCAGTCAGGCATTAAAATATTACCAGGAATACCGCACCGTGGACGACCTGACGAAGGTGGAGGACATTATTCTAAAAATATCCCTTTGTGACCTTGCCGGATCTGAAACTAACAGCTACCCATTTTACAAACAGTTTGAAGGCGATTTCAGGGTAGCGGTGGCCGGGCAAATCTGGCTGGACATTACCAACCGGGATGGCAGCAAAGGCACGGCTATCAAAGCTATTCAGGAACAGCTCAATGTGAGCCCGGAAGAGACCCTGGTCTTTGGCGACTATTTAAACGACCTGGACATGATTCAAAACGCAGGTTATAGTTATGCCATGAAGAATGCGCACCCGACGATTCTAAAAGAAGCAAAATATATTACCGATCGAACTAATAATGAAGGGGGTGTGATTCACACCATCCGTCAGCTATTTAAAATCTAAGATTCAAATAGTTTTTTCATGCTTAGCGGGATGCTCTGACTGTAGTCACGCCGGATGGGCTTGTAATCTTCCATCCATTGTTTGAAGACCTCCGGAAAGTTATCGTTGATTTTATCCAGCGTCATAACGCCCATTTTACGCAGCGCAGCGGCGTTGCAACATTGTTCATATTGCCCCCGGATGGGTATTGCCATTATTTTTTTTCCCAGATGAATAGCTTCCGACGGCGTTTCAAAACCACCGCCGGTTATAATGGCGTGCGCATGGATCATGCTTTTATTAAACATCGCTTTCGATACCGGCTTAAAAAGGATATTGCCGACCCGGCGATCTTCCTTCGATTCGCGGCTGAAAATTTCAAAATGATGATCCTTAAATCCGGAAAATATTTCAATAAGCTGTGGCTCACAGTAGGAAGGCAGGTAAACCGTAATATGGCCTTCGTCGGTCGGTGTGGCTTCGAGTATTTCCTTTTTGATCACCGGCGTCACAATAAAATCGTCGTATGGCTCAAAATGCAGTCCTATATAACGGTCAGCCCGTGCATATTTTTTTAAAAGCCACTCGCCGGCCTTGCTTTTTTGCTCGGGGCGCGGCACATTCATCGATTGAAAACTGGCCTGGTGGCCAAAGTTCACAGAAGGTACTTTTTTAGCCTCGCAGGCGGCGGCGGTGATGTATTCATAATCATTAATCACCAGGTCATATTTCTCTACAGGCAATTGCTTAATTTCCTGTTTTAGGGATAGAAAATTGATCGATCGTGCAATTTTCCAATAATCGAGCGAACCGTTGCAGGTGTAATACAAACTCAGTCCCTTGCTGCGGTAAGTAATTGGGGCATCCAGCTTCAAATTGCTGTTGTCACCGCTTAAAAAAATATCTACTTCCCCGTATTGCTGCAGATAAGGAAGCAGTTCCATACTTCTGCTGATATGGCCGTTTCCTGTGGCCTGGACGGCATAAAAAATCTTCATGTTAATTTCTTAAATTATTTGGCCAGAGAATGTAGGTAGAGCGCGATCTCGCTGGTTAAAACTTCCGTTTTGGGCACTTCACGGACTGGCTTTTCGGTCACTATTTCTTTTTCATCATAGGTATACAAGTGCCAATCTCCGTCATAATATTCCAAAGCTGTCATGTGTTCCACCCAATCACCCGAATTCAAATAGCAAACGGATCCGTTTTCATTGGTGATCACACGTTTTTTGGGTTGATGAATATGGCCGCAAATCACCGTATCAAAACGCTTTTCGATGGCAATTCCAGCGATCTTTTGTTCATATTCATCAATTTTTATAAATCGCCTATTGAACTGCTGCATAATAACTTTAGACAACGACAATTTTTCTTTTCCAAAAAATTTTAATACAAAATTGACGGCTTTATTAAACCCCATAAGAATCGCATACCCATTACTGCCCAGCTTTCCGAGAAATTTGGCCTGTTTATAGGTCGTATGATCGAAGACATCTCCGTGAAAAATCCAGGTGCGTTTCCCGTTTACCTCGATCGCAATTTTGTCGGCCAGTAAAAAATTACCCAATTCGAGGTCGGAATATTTTCTGAAAGCGTCGTCGTGGTTGCCTGTAATATAAACTACGCGCGTGCCGCCGCTCAATTTGCTGAAAATTTCCTTGATTGCTGCGATATGCGCAGGCGGAAAATAGCGCTTGCTGAATTGCCATCCGTCAATAATGTCTCCGTTGAGAATCAACAGGCGGGGATCCACACTTTTTAAATAGGTAGCGAACTCTTTTGCTTTGGAGGCATAGGTTCCCAGGTGTAAGTCGGAAGCAACTACCACTTCTACCGGTCTTTTATTCATGGTTTTTAGAGTTTATCAAAACTCCGCCACTTGTTTAACCTAATTGTTATGATAGTGTTAGCTGATTGTTATGAATGCAAATGTCATCGCCTGCGGGCGAAAAATACCATTTGGTAATACAAGCAAGTTTAGTTTTTCGCCTTCGACTCCTGCTCCAGCGCCGGTATAATAAACCGTTCAACTTCCGGAGTTTGATGCGCTTTTCTCATAATGTTTTCCAGCGTTGCAACAATGTCGGGATGCTGCGCTGCAAGATCATTTTCTTCAGCCGGATCGGTAGCCAGGTCATATAGTTCTGTCTTGATCTGGCCTTTCATTAAATTCATGCGGATCGCTTTCCAATTTTTTACCCGAACCGCCTGCTGGCCGCCATATTCCGGATACTCGAAATACAGATACTCATGCTGCTTTTGCCTCGCACTGTTCCCTAAAATTTCAGGGAGCAAACTTATACCATCTACTTTCGCCGGAACTTTCATGTTGAAAAGTTCGCAAAGCGTCGGCATGATATCTATCGTGGCAGAAACATGATCGGAGGTCGAACCCGCTTTTACTTTTCCCGGCCACTGCACGATAAATGGCATTCTGATGCCTCCTTCCCTGAGAAACCCTTTGCCCCAGCCATATTTTTCATTGAAAGGCCCGGCGCTGTTGAAAAACTCGGGATCGACTCCGGCGTTAAAAGCAGGGCCATTGTCGCTGCAAAACATAATGATGGTATTTTCATACAGCCCATTCTTTTTTAGCTGATCTACAATTTGGCCCACCTGTTCATCTAACAAAGTGATCATCGCGGCATAAGTAGCGCGCGGATAGCGGCAGGGGAAATAGGAGCCGCCGCGGAAGGGCTTCTCATCGCCAAACTTTTTGTGATAATAATCAACCAGGCGCTCGGGCGCCTGCAGCGACACGTGGGGCAGTGGAGAAGGATAATATAAGAAAAAAGGTTGCTCTTTATTTTTATCAATAAAATTCAGCGCCGCTTTGATCAGAAAATCGGGGCCATAATCTTTTTGTTGAAAAGGCGCATAAGTTTTAGGATCCATGAGGTCGGCCGTTTTGGGCAGCGTGGTATCGGGAGCCACAATTTTATTGCTCAGGGCTACACGGTCTTCGTTTTCCCATAAATGTCCATTGTAATAAGTGTGATCCTGCCGCTGGCAGATATATCCGTAGAAATAATCAAATCCCTGGCGGTTGGGCAAGCCGGAAGTGAAGGGAGCGCCCAAACCCCATTTGCCTACGAGGCCTGTTGTGTATCCCGCTTCTTTCAACACTTCGGCGATCGTCAATGTTGAATCAGGAATAGGGAACTGACCTTCCAGAAAAGGATTTTCCTCCATTGCTTTAAAATCCCAAACGGGCCCGCGCTCGCCCCATTCGTGATTGCCGCGAATATAAGCGTGGCCGGAATTAATACCCGTCATGAGCAGGTAGCGCGAAGGCGCGCAGACAGCAAATGCATAATGCTGCGTAAATTTTTTACCATTTTTGGCTAATGCGTCGATATGCGGTGTTTCAATTTTTGTTTGTCCATAGCAACCCAGTTCGCCATACCCAAGATCATCGGCGAGAATATAGATAATATTAGGTTTGGCGGCTTTTCTTTGTTGGGCCAAACAAGTGCCCGACAGCAAACCACACCAGAAAAACGCCAGAAAAAAAATCGCTATCTTTTGCATATTGAATCTTTTATAATTGCAGGGCAAGCCTCGTTGTTTATAAAAGTATCAAAGTTTGAACAGATTTTTTTGCGCAAACGATTGTGTCATTTTTCAATTCTGAACCAATCCACATCCACAAATCCGGCGTCGTTGATTTTTATGTCGCTGGTAATAAAAAGCCCTACTTTCGAACCGATCCATTTGCCCGGCGTAGCTTTCACCGAACCCGCCCGCGTGAATGTCTTGCCATCCAGGCTAAAGCTAAAAATGCAGGTTGTGTCCGACATTAGTTTCATGCGGAAATAAACTTCATTTTGGTTGATCCTGGCAAGCTCCTTTTCTGTTTCCTTGCCGTCCCGGTCTGCTTTTTCGCAGCTCGTAAATACGATATAATTCCCTTCCGGCTTTCTTTTTACGGCAATGTTGCCGTAGCTCATGGCCATTGTAGTCAGGCCCGCTTTTTCACCAATAAACTTTTCACTGAATGAAAAAGTCATTTTTGTTGTGGCGGTAAAAACATCGTTCGGAAATTTTTGAAGCAACACATGAGGCGTGTTCCAAAGCGTTTGGCCCTTTTCTATGGGATGCGCAAACAAACGCAAAGCGCCTTTAGCAGAGTTCATAAAACTCCAGGTTGCCTGCGGATTTGCCTGCCACTGCCATTGCAGGCCCATCTGGGTGCCGTTAAATTCATCTGACTCGACCGGGTTAATCATCGGGTACACACGGCCTACGTTTGGCTTTCTATGGCGAAGCACCGGGTTGCCTGTACCATCGCCGTTTTCATCCGCGCCAATGACCGGCCAGTCGTTAATCCATTTCATAGGCTGCAAATGAACCACGCGCCCCATTGCTTCCTTATCCTGAAAATGTAAAAACCAATCCTCCCCCGTTTTTGTGTCTACCCAGGCGCCCTGATGCGGGCCATTCACCGGCGTCTTGCCCTGGTCCATCACCACTTTGCGCTCGTATGGGCCGTAGATATTTTTACTTCGCAATACCAGTTGCCAACCCGTTGCCACACCGCCTGCGGGCGCGAACAGATAATAGTAGCCATTGCGTTTATACACTTTGGGGCCTTCGATAGTAGGATCCAATTCATGCCCATCATACACCATCACGCCGGCGCTCGTAGTTTTGGTACCCTCAGCATTCATTTCTTTAATCACCAAAACGCTTTTAATGCCTGCGCGGCTTCCGGCATAAGCATGCGAGAGATATACTTTTCCGTCATCATCCCAAAACGGGCAGGGATCGATTAAGCCGGAGCCACCTTCTACCAACACGGGTTCGCTCCATGCGCCTGCTATATCCCTGGTTTTTATCATGTAGATGCCAAAATCCGGATCGGGATAATAGATGTAAAATTCATTGTTGTGATAGCGGATCGCCGGCGCCCAAACCCCGTTGCCATGTTGGTTTTTATTGAACACTTGTAGAGGCACCTGACGCTGTAAAGCATGCCCGATAATCGTCCAGTTGACAAGATCTTTTGAATGAAGAATAGGCAGGCCGGGCACAGCATCAAAACTGGAAGCGGTCATGTAAAAATCATCACCGACACGCACCGCATCCGGGTCGGAATAATCAGCATTGATAACAGGATTTTTATAAGTGCCGTCACCGTTGTCAGGATTCCAGACCTGGGACAAATAAGGCGTCTGCGCCTGCAGGCAATAACCTAAAATCAATAGTCCGGCTGATAGCAATTGTCTTCTCATATGCATCTCGTTTATAATTATAGCCGCCGCTTCATTTCGGGCGTAAGTAGTGTTATCTTGTTCTAATTTTTAATATCCCAACCCTTAAAAATATGCCTGGCCGTAAGTCTCCTGGCTTCTTGCTTGGAAAGTTGTTTTGACCATGATACGCGCTGATCTATAACTGCGCCCGGCCCTGAATTTTTGTATTCTGCATAGTGGACCGTTTGCTCTGCAGCAGGCCTGCCCCAGTTGTGCCAGCCTTCGGCCCTGATAAAGTCAGGTAGTGTAGTTTTGACAAAAACGGTTCTGGCGTAATCGCCCCACGGACGGCCTAAATAATAGCTAACCCCCTTATCACCCGTGATTGAACAATTCAGAAAAACCATGCCCGTCGATGCTTCTTTGGGCGTATTGGCCGCTGTGATGTAGCTGCCTCCTTTTTTACAATAAATGGTGCAGCGTTCAAACAAAGCAGTTGCCGCTCCAAAAATAAAATCCGTGGTTCCTTCTATATAACAGTTTTGATAATACTGTCTGCTTTTTTCACCGGCGCCGTGCACATAAAGCGTATCCTGAAAACCCACAAACCGGCAATTTTTGAATCGGATCCTATCTGCCGAAACCCTTACGGCCACAGCCTGGCCGACTGGCCCTGCACTATTTTCAAAGGTGATATTTTCTGCATAAAAGCCATCACCGAAAATAAAAAATGAAGAGCTGCCTGTGGTGCCGATGTTTAGTCCTTTCTCATTTTTTTTACTGGCATAATCGTCGTAAGTGAGTACAACTCTGCTCACGTCCTGTCCTATAAAACTCACATTGGTTTTTGTAGCGGGCAACATGAGCTTCTCCTTATAGGTTCCATTTTTGATATAAATAACTGTTCTTGTTTCACTCGAATCTTTAACTGCATCAATCGCTTCCTGCACGGTTTTAAAATCGCCGGAGCCATCTTGGGCGACCACAAAATCGGGTTTTGCTGCGAACAGATTGACAGCAAATAATAAAAGAACCAATTGAAAAATTATTTTTAAATACATAGTTAGATTGTTAGCCGCATTAAAAGCGCTAAATTAAAACGTTGCAATGATTAAATTGAATCGTTGCAATTTTACACTTTTTTAAAAATCGCAAAAAACAGCCTTTTTACCCGATACTGTGGTTTTTAAATAGCATGATATCTGTATAGCTACTGCTGTAGTTCACGCTTGTATTTACCTTTTTAACCCGGGCCCCTGCAAATGGATTAACACCTCCAGTCTTACTTGCCACCCACTCACACAGCTCAATGATACTGCTTTTATTGCTGGTAAAATAGAAATAATTACCCGTTTTGAGTGTGTCTAAGACATTTAGATAGTCGGTTAGCTTCCAGTAGTTACTATAAGCACTGCATTCCGTAGATAGGTATGGCGGATCGATTAAATACACCGTCCGGCCTGATCGATAGGACTCGAAAACATACCTATAGTCCGCGTTAATCACTTCAAGCCCGTCCAGGTAACCATCTGCATTGTAGCTTCCCAACCGAACGGTATTGTAAAACGTTTTGGTTTTTAAGTCCTCTAAACTTTTCACATATTGCATTGCAAAGAGTAGAGAGGATGACAAAGTGATATAATCAACAAAGCCCTTTTGGCGGGCAATAACGTCAATTATCTTTTGTCGGTGCGGCTCTTTAATCATTTTGTCCTTTGGAAGATCGGCGGTTATCTGCCGAATATTCTCCAGTAATTTGTTAGTGGTTGGTATTGACTCGAGGCGTTGCCGGTAACCGTCAAAGTCATTATAAATTACACGGGCGTCCGGGTACATGCGCTTTACTGTGTGGGCTAACAGGCCGCTGCCTCCGAACAAATCCACGAAAACACCGCGTTCCGGATAGTCTTTCAGCGCTTTTTAAATTCCTTCAAGAACTTTCTTTTCTGCCCCATAAATGGCAGGGGCGCTTGGTTGTAAATCTTCATTGCTTTATGTTATTTTTGTTTTCTACCACAAAAAATAGGTGCATACACACCCCCAAAGGCATAGCCTCTGTCTTGGTGTGTATGCACCTTTGTTATTCGCCCGATGTGGTAGTTGGGCAATAAAGGCAGGGGTTTTTTAAATTCCTGCGTATTCAGCCTTTGCGTTGAAGCTGGGGCAGGCCTTGTGTACATTTGGAAAATCCCGATGCCCTGCTACGCTTGCTTTCGGAAACTTTGCTTTAAGTTCTTTCAACAGTCGAAGGATAGCCGCCTTTTGCTCTGGCGTTCTGTTATCCATTGCCCGGCCTTTGGTGTCAATGCCGCCAATATAGGATATGTTGATGATTTGACTATTCCATCCGCCAACGCCATTGCTCACCTTATCGATGGGAAGCAGGTTCACGACATTTCCGTTTGGTTCAATGATGTAATGATAGCCGGGATTTTTCCATCCCAAATTGTTCTTCCAGTAATTTTTAATGCTGTCGATCGTTGTGGACTGTGGTGTAGCAGTACAATGAATTATCAGGTAATTTATCTTCCTCATTGCTTATTTTTTAACTATTTATAATTCCCGGAAACAAACATCCAGGTGTTACCTTTTACATCTGTGACTTTCACACAAACTTTGACGCCCGATTGCGTAGCAATGCTGGCATCCGTACTAATCAACTTTTGATTTGAAAGGTCAGGTGATAACTTCCACCACTGGAATTCAACCCGGCTCTTATCTTCCGGATTGGCGCCGTTATATTCATAACTTGGTATAAGTCGGCCCGATCTATTAGAGAATGAAATATTACTGGCATAGGGATGATTGGGGAGGCTTCCGATCGGGTAAGCTGCCTCTATTTGGTTAAAATATCGTTCCCGTTCGGCGTCCGTTAAACCTCTTTCGATGAACATCGAAGCGAGCCAGTTAAAATCAGCCGAATTTGTCTCTATACCCACTCCATAACCCAACCGGCGCGACCAGCTGCTGTTGCTCGTTGTTACTTCGCCAATATAGTCGCCATTTAACCAAGCCTTTGCTTTACCCTTGCCGCTGCCTGCATCTTCAAAGCGCAAGTGCAAAAAGTTGAGTGTAAAATATTGGAGGTCGATTTTGTTTTTGAAATACAAATCGCTGGTCATGGCGCGCAAATCGTTGATACTTCCAAAGCCGATGTAATAATTTCCCCAGCCTGAAACAATAGCCTCCCAATCCGTTCCGGGCAGCTTTCTAAATACGATTGTCTGTTCTTCCGGGAGCGGGAAAAAGTTACCGTTCGGGCGCGTCAGCAGGCTATAATTAGCATTAGGTTGATTGGTAAAAACCACTTCGTTGCCGATTTGGTAAGGCTTTATAAGTGTAGGGCTCGCAATGCCGGTGTAATTGATATCCTTGCCTTTTAAAGCTTTTATGCCTACAACAGCACCGGTTTTGTCAGTTACAACACTCGAGGCTGTGTAGAAGGCGTCTACAAAGCTTTCTATTGCGCCGGTTTCCACCGGTGTTTGCGGTTCAGCGGGTTTAGTTGGTGCTACCTGGTAGTTCGACAAAAAACTGATAAAATCACTTTTTGTCAATTTTGACGTGTCGATCGTAAGCTGCGCCGCGCTAAATAACGGTAGCAGGAAAATGAGTGTAAGTAGTTTTAATTTCACTTTAAACGATTTTTAAATTTGGAAAAAAAGCCGGTTATCCGACCGGCGATAGTTGTCTTTTTGAATAGCAATACAAGCAGCCACAACACACCAACGACTAATACAACAAGCCCGATAACCTTCAAAGCGCCAAACTTCTTTTCGACATCGACGCTTTTGTTTTTTGTTTGCTTTTTTAAACTGCTGCTGTCTTTCTCGCTTGTTTGTGTAGTATTAGTAGTAGTGGAGGTAGCAGCGCTGGTGCCGCCTGACTTACTGGTGTCGATTTCGTGGCTTGTTTTAAGCTTCACGTTTATCAATTCATAGTTTGTCGCATTGCTTCGCTGTGGCTTAATATTTACAGCTAATTCGCCGGTCGGAGTTTTGTAAATAGTGGCCTCTGTGCCCGTATTTTTATCGACCGCTTTAGCAGTATCGCCCGATACCTGGAGTTGATCAACGTTTAGGACAAATTTCAACTCGCTGGGTTGTACTCTATCTGTCTTTATCACCTTGTCCGCCGTGAACTCCATTGTAGAAAAAATCTTATAGAAGTTTTCAAAATAATTGGTTCCGACGCTGTCTTTTCGTTCCTGCTTAATTTCAGACTGTTTGCTTTTAACATGCACACTATCGACTACGGCGGAGCTGCGTTGCACTTTGCGCTTGACATGACAACTTTGTATAGAAGACAAAGCCACCAGTATTGATAATACGATTAGCTTTTTCATTATTGCTTATTTTTTTTGGTTTCTAAAATGATCTGTTTCGGCCCTTCCGTGCTGTTAAACTGCTCAATGATTTGGTATTTACGTACGCTATCCTGCAATACCTCTTTTTGCATGCGTTCGTAATCCCGATTTTGCTCCAGGTACATAATTCTTTTCTGTAAAATGGCGTTGTCAGCACGCAGCGCTGCCTTTTCTTCGCTGCATTGTGGATTGCTGTTAATAGCGAGATAAACAATAAACCCCAGCAGCGCGATGATTAGCACGATAAATACGACAATATAAGAGCCGGACTTGTCTTTACTCAGCGTTGTGACAGCCTCTTGCGGATTTATATTGTCAATCGGAAGTATATTTTTTATGTCTTCGGGCATTGTCTAAAAATTAAAATATGGTTCTATAAGTCTTTTAAGAATTTCAACACCATAATTATTCAGATGTGCCGAATCCTTAAGGAAAGTATTGCCTTCTGTGCCCGATGCCGCTATCGCAGAAGTATAAATATTTGAGGTGCCATCATAATGCGCTTTCCGGAACGCTATCTCAGTGAATCTTGGAAAGAAGTTTATGAGGGGCACATTCAACTCTTTTGCCTTGTTCACTAATGCGCCGATGTAGTCGTCTACTGTGACGTTTTTCCCGTTGTAAGTGGAATACCCCCAGCGTCCGCTAACAGGCTCAACTATGCCCATTACAGCACCACCCCATGCAATAAATGATAATATTGGACAATCATTTATTGACATTACATCTTCAATATAATTTTGATAATGCTGAGCTATTTCAGAAGGTTCTACACCGGCTGAAGCTGTGCCGCTCCCTGTTTGTACTCCTTCGTTAATAATAGGAACCTCCATTAAAATTAAATCTGGATTAAAAGCATCTACTTGCCATGATTTATTCATAGAAAGACCGTACAATGCCTGTGATCCAATAGACGCTGCGATATAGGAAAACAAAAATTCGTGCGGACTATACTCAATTCCCCAATACGCAAACCTTCCGGCTCCTACGTTTTGTATTGTGATAGTTTTGGATGATAAGCTGGATAATGACCTCATATTAAGCCGTTTTTGATACTGGCTTTTTCTAAAGGTATCGTTGATAAGCGTTGCACTTTCTTGCAAATTGCTGCTGTAACCATTTGCCTCAACCCAAATTCCATCTTCATTCTGAACTTCAACTTCTCCGGGGCCCTCAGCAACGGTTATTATAGTTTCGTTCGCCCATTTATAGTCGGTGTGAAGTATAAAATTACAACGCCTCATTCCAGCTGGATATATATAGGAGACACCAGCATTTGTCCCACCATCTATAACCTTTGTAGTCGGAAGCACATATGATGCTCCATGTATACCCCATGCCCCACCGATGCCACCGTCCTCTCGTAACACCTCAGAAGAACCGCCGCCTAATGTTTCTGTAAAAACACCTGGAACGTCAAACCGATTGTATTGCTGCTCACGCCATCTAAGCTTATTTTCTAAAAAAGCATTGAGGTTATCTTCAGTCATAAACGGTGGGCGGTACATAGCATCTTCCAAAGGAGTGTTCCAGCCCAAATCTGTAATTATTGAGTCTCCAATGGCGCAAATTGTGACATCTTCGTTTCTTGCGTAATATTTATTGACAAATAATAAGAATTCAGAATTAACGGACACTGAATTGTAATTCCGCACAGGCAATAACCCTAATTGTTCTAATAACAACCAGCGTGACGATGACGCTTGAGCTGGTTTAATGAATGCGGGTTCAACCGCTACGAATCCAGACGCGTTCAGTACACCTATCGCATAAGCACTTGATCTGGGATAATATTGTGCGGTGTCAAATGATTCGGCGAATAAATAGAGCATCTCGCCTGCTCCCACGGTATCAAAGTTTGGTGCTGAGTACACTTCAGCGCTATCAGAGAGATAAATGATTTTATTCCCAATGTCAAAATTGTAAGGACCTCCAGATATTGTTCTGTATCCGCCGTTTGCTTGAAATAATAAAGCATTGGTAAATGAAATAAAAATAGGGTCAGCGCCATCTATAACCAAATCCCGTAGTGTTATATAGGCTTTATTTACTCTCGGTAAAGGAACAAAGCTTATAAGATACCTATCCAAATCCGAACGATAATTTATAAGAACCTTTGAATTCTGAGTAAACATTTCCTCTGTTACTTCTGCCGGTATATTAGTATTGTCAGGTGTTAGAAAATTAGTCTCCGCAACGCCATATTTATTGAGTAAGTTTTCAAATATGATCGGGAAATTTTGCCCAGCTTTACGCTTAACAACTAACGTTAATGTTGACACTTCCCTTATACTCGGACTATCGCTAAAAAATGGCATTTCTCCAGACTTTGCTTTTTTGAAAACGTTCCAAGCGTTTTCCGCATAACTATATGTAAATTCTACATTTTCATAATAGCTTTTTTCTGAGAGATCATCATCAAGAACCTCGATAGGAGCAGCCGCACCGCCACCGGCCAACTTTAAATTATTGTATGTGCCGGCAACCAACGCGCCTAGCACCATATTACCTGTCGGAGCAGCAAGTATGTCGTCCGGTGTTATATATTTGAGATTTCCTTTAGTAGCCGATACCCTGTCATTAATTGAATCAATAAAATCTGAAAAGTTTTGCGCCGAAGGTCTCGAACCCTCAGAAAACATTTGCTTTAACTCACTTATACTTTTTATTGCCATTCTTTATGCTTTATAAAACAAACAAAATACCCGTAACCGCTGTAGGTTAGTAAAGCCGTCGGAGCTCATTTGCAGGTATATATTATTCTCATCTATAGCCATTGTGTACCAAACGGGCGGGCGGATGGATTCAACTAAAGTTTCACCAACTACCGACACGTAAAACACCGGCACCACATAGTACCTGCCTTCAATGTCTTTATTGTGATTGATAACAAAGTTGAGTGGCGATGAGCTATGGGGATAGGCCAAAGCGCCGCTGTCAAATTCATACTTCGCAATCGGCAGTATAAAACCCTGATCGCTGGATAAATGCCTGAGCGTGCTTATTCTTACGAAGTTGGCAATAGGAATGCCTGCGCCCGCAGGAACTGCTGTTACACTTTGATAAAGTGGCCGGGGTACTTCATCCTCGTACATGGCATCTACCGTATTCGTTTCCACCGCCACGAAACCGCCATTAACCCCGCCGGAAAAAGCGACAATTTCATCACCGATTACCATTAACCCGGCAGAAATATTACCGCCTGTAATTTCACAACCGGATATAATCACATTATCGCCAATGGCCTTGCAGATACCCGTCAATGCGGCTTTCATGCCCGATTGCATAAATGCCAGCACATCCTGATAAAACAGCAAACCGCCCTCGTTGTCTAACTTTAAAGTGTTCATGTGTATTTTAGTTCAAACGTTTTAGTTGGAGTTTTATATTTATCTACCTGCGCCCTAACTCTTTGCTCATTTAGTATGATATCTGCCGGTACTTTTACAACAAAATCAACGCCCTGGGCTTCGCTTTCAGCTTTACGGTACAGTACCGGAGCCGCCCCGCCCTCACTTTGTAGCGGCATCGTTATCGGTTTATCCTCAACAACCAGGTAAAACACAGCAGTATCGAAATAATCCGGTGCTGTTATGCGAATCCGGCGTAGGTCAAAATCATAGTTATCATTTAAGAAGGCTTGCAGATAGCACACTTGCGGTGTGATCGTCAGCTCTCGTTCTGTTTCGATCTTAAAATTCATAAAGGAAGCATATACAAAACCGATCGGCGACAAAAGCGAGCGCAACAATGCCATCAATCGGCTTTTGCGCAGCCGAACCGGCACAAGCTGATACATCAGCCTGTTCAGATCAACGTCGTATATTTTCCTATTAAACTTCATTAAACGATATGTATTCAATTACAAGATCACTGTCATCCAAAAAACGGTAATAGCCGGCGTCGGGCGTGGCCACGTCTATCAC
The DNA here is from genome assembly GCF_039652435.2 of Niabella insulisoli. Lineage (GTDB taxonomy): Bacteria > Bacteroidota > Bacteroidia > Chitinophagales > Chitinophagaceae > Niabella > Niabella insulamsoli. The sequence goes on from NZ_CP190246.1 coordinate 3,988,524, forward strand.
AGTTACCCATTCAAAAAGCGCATATTTTGTTTGTACATATTGGATGGGGCACAGACTTATACCTTCAATCTGCTTCACAAAAACTTCATGATTTTGGGGCGCGTATGTGCCGTTAAAAACAATCTGCGTTAGGTACTCCTTAATTGCGGCACGTGCTACGTCTGTAGCGCTGCCGTCAATACGATCGCCGGTTGCATTTATAATCAGCGGATCATAGTAGATCTTCCAACCCATACGGATGCGATCCGGCACGTTGCTTTCCTTTACGATTTTTACACCTGCTGGCTGTACAACATCTAAATAAGCTGTAAAGCCGGTCATTTCACCTTCTGTCAATTGCCTAAGATCGCCGTCCGTTTCGCTGGCCATTTTCAACCTCAGGTAGGGCTTGCCAAACCCATCAAGCGCCTGTGAGCAGGACGCATGCATAATGATGCTGGCCGCTTCGATCTCTTCCGGCGTCAAAGCCGAAGTGTCATACTTGTCCGTCTCACCATCGAGCGTATAACCATGCAAATACCCTTTTGCCAGGCGAACAATTGCGCGGGTGGTGAACGGTGATTGGTTTGTACGGTAATCGATGACGTCCGCGCGAAAAAGATCGAGAATGCTTTCAATCCACCATCCGCAGAAGGAAAAAATTTCAAACAGTATATTTTCTATACTGGCCGCGCTAAATTCTTGATCAAACGTTTTATTTACGTCAAGCCCATAAGCCAACTGCACAGATTCATTTTGTATAAATAAATCTGTCATTTGCTTCTTTATCTCTGTCTTCGTCCTTGCCATTAGCTTACTTTAAAATCAAGTCCTATAATCCAAAATCCTATCCCGTCCGGCAAATCGCCTGGAGCAGATGAGGGCTTTACCCTCTCCGTTTCAAAATGCTGCGTTACGAATTTGTTTCGCATATCAGCCGTCAAAAAAGACTGCCCGTTTGTTACATCTTCAGTTAACGATGTGTCATTTTTTAGACACATATCGAGAACGGCATCAATAGAGCCGCTGCCCTGCATCGCTAAATCAATAACCTCCTGTTTATTTGCCGCTTTAATACTCCGCATCGATTGTTAATTCCGAGTTTGTAAATTCAATGCTCTTCACCTTTTGCAAATCCTGCTCTAAGTTTACCCGTATCTTACGCTTCCATTCGTTAAAGTCGTGATCGAGCAAACTGTTATCGAGGCCGACACCGAGGGTCGGCGCATCTTTAAACTGGCCGGGCTGATGCGCTAAAATCAAAGCTGTATTCTGATTTGTTGTTTCAGCCAAAACAAAACCCAGCAACTTGCCATCCACGCCGCGCACCGCGTTCAACTTCAAGTCAAAATATTCATTTAGTTGTATGCCTATGCCTCTCATTGTTATACAATTGTTCCTGTACTTGTTGTCGTCCCCGTCTGCGAGGTTGCCGAACCTGTTGTACTCACCGCAATGCCCGCCGGAACCTCGCCCGTTCTAACAAATGCATCAATAGCATCGCTCAGCCGTTCTGCATATTCATCGTCGCTATTTTCTTCACGACTCCGCATGTCAGTCATCAAACCCAGTATAGCTGCTTTTAATGCCGCTTTATTTAATGCCATTTGTATTTACTTTAAAAGAAGATTATAATTCGATTCAAATTCAGTAACCTTTAACAAACTGTCCGGCAAAAGCCCATTCGTAGGGCCGTTGGCGGTAAAAAGTTTCAGCGTCTTTATAATATCGGCCAAATCATCAAAGAGGCTTTTCAAACTCACGCTATCGTTCTCTATCGACACCTTTTTTGTAATGCTATCTACTTCAATTTTAAGCCCTTCCTGTTCGTACTGCAACCTTTCAACTTCATCAATCCTTAAAACACACAGGTCTCGCATGTCGCCGGTCAAAGAGCCAATCAAAACAGTGCTGCCTACCTTCGGTAATGCCAATATTTTGTTGGCTTCGCCGTTGATGGTAGCTTTAAGCCGAACGTCAGATAATTCCAAATCTTTCACTTTCACTTTACAGCTTTCTCCATCCACACTAATCACCTCAGCAGCGATAATAGTAGCCTGCAAGCCAAACCGGCCCACACCTTTCAACGCTTCGTGTAACTCTCTGGCTTTGTCCATCAGTTTAATCTTATACCGAGCTGTATTTTTCTAACACCTCCTGAACTGCTTACTGTTGTCGTTACCGCTGTCACGTAATAACTTCCATCTTTTTTAGGGTAATCTTCATCAATTACTTTCGCGCTCATGCCTGGTTCCACGTAGGGGATCAGCCATCCGGTAATGCTTCCTTCATACCCATTATAACTGCGCAGACGATGTTCGTTTTCGGCCTTTTGCTTCATGCCCTCCTTTGTCATTCCACCAGCTTTTATAGTAACTTTTTCGCCGCCGGTTGTTCCAGCCCGCTCTTCAATAATTTTGCCTTTAGCATCTGTATTTTCAACAATCACTTCAATGCGCCTGTCCTCTTTAGTGCGATACTTTAAATCGCTACTTTCTATATTCTGCTGAAATGAATATGTCACATATCCATGCTTTTCGGTGTAAAGCGGATGTACGTTTAAAACCCCATCACGGATATAAATATTCCCCTTCGTTTCATCCTGTAGCTTTTGCAAAACATCATACCCGTTCGCAGCATTAATCACGAACTTTTCATACGTTATGTTCAGCGTTACATTTTGTTTTAATGCAACGCCGGTTTCGCTTAACACATACTGCACAATATCTTTCAGGCCCACACCTTTAAACTCTTTGTCTTTTACCGGCTTTCGAAGCAGGTATAAATCATCCTCACAGTTTAATATCAAAGAACCATCGTCTGTGTCTATCCGCCGCAAGTATCCTTCAAACTCGTCTTTTAAATTGTCGTCGTATCCCAACTGCACTTTTACCTTGTCGCCTGGGTTTATTTTATCTTCCACGTTAAGCGTGTAGTTAAACACGCTTGCGGGAAGTTTTATAATACACGTATCAGCCAGCAGATCAACGCTTTTATGTATCTCAACACTATCGAGCAAACCAAGCCGGTAGGCCCCTATATTAATCTGCCAACTGATTTTATGATACATTCTTATTTTCCTCAATTAATAACTGCCAATCTTTATCACTCGAAGCCTTAATCGTAAAATCCTGATTTGCTTCTCCGGCGGTGAAAGGGAAACTAAAATCTTCGATTGCCATTGCCGTAATACCGAGCGCTTCGAACAGGTCGCAAATCACATCTACTGGCTCGGCTGCTTCACAAATGCCTTTTAATCGCTCAATATCTGCTTTAGGATAAATGGCACTTTCAGCGTTCATAAAATATCCTTCTATCGTGATCGCATAGTCGTCCTGACTCCAACGCTCTTTTATGCTGCCGGTATTCTTTGCCTTTGCAACATTTCTTTTTACAATGATATTCCTCCCATCGACCGTTATGTAAGGTTCCCAGGGGAGTAGCCAAAAATCAGATTCAGGCGCAGTCCTCCTTTTTATCTTCAACGGCATTGCCATCGGTACGCCCATCATGGAAGCATACACTTCTTTTTTGTTTGCTTCCTCAATACCTTCAACCTCATAAGGCCGTCCGGTCAAAATGTCTTTTAATTTTAATATAAAACTCATTTTATGCAAGTGCCTGGCTCATTTGTATCGCCCTGGTCATTTCGTCAACAATTATATCGCGTATCTGTGTCGCACTTTCCTTCACACCCTGCACGGTTTGCACCGTTAATGTTTCAATCTGCTTTCCTATGTTTATATGTATGGTTGTGTTTCGGGTACCGCCTGTGGCAACAGCTTCGTTTGCTTTTGCGCGGCCTGAGGCTGCGGCAGCGTTTGCACCAGGCTTATTTTCATCACTGGCAAATGAAGTCTTTACCGGAGTTTCCGGCATGACAGAACTCATTATTTTATCCTTCGCTTTTTTTGCGAACTCAGTAAATCCTATGCCTGTATCTTTAAGCTGAATTTTACCCCACGCAATTTCTCGTTGGTCTTGAAATTTATTAACCTCACCCCTTGCCTTAGCTATTTCTTCAGCGCGTTTTTTAGCACTTTCAGAAAGCGCAGACAAACCAGCCGACGCAGCGTCTTTATTCCATATACTTTGGAAACTGTACCATGCAGACTTGAGCCTATCGATACCGGAAAGGAAAAAATCTTCTATATTCAACCAGGTTAAATAAAAGGATGATTTAAACAAATTCCAGCTTTCTTCTAAGTAAGTTACTAATGCGCTCCAAGCTGCTCCCCAGCCATCGTACCGATATATAATGTATCCTATCACTGCGGCCAAGGCGATAACTAATGCGATGACAACGCCAATCGGATTAGCTGCTAAGGCGGCATTTAAAAGCCACTGTGCACCCGTCCATAAAGATGTCGCCAATTTTACCGCACCCATTATAGTATTATAAATGAGCATAGTGCCAGTTATCGTAACAACAAGCGCCACGAAGCCAGTTAGTATTGGGTTTCCGTTTTCAATTTCCTCGTATAAGTAATTGAACCATCCACCTACAATTGCCAATAAATCAATTAGCCCGAAAAACAGACTGCCGAGCACATTAAAGACCGGCTGTAATTTATCGAGTAAGTCAGGCATTTTTTCACCAAAACGTTGTATGTATGAAATAGCTCGTTCAAAGAATTCACTATTTTTTTCACCGAAATCAGTGAATGACTTACCAATGATTTCTTTTGCAGAATTCCAAAGAGCTCCCATCGTTTTCCCTTGCCGTTCCAACGCACCCTCATAAATTCCGCCTTTTCCTGCGGCCTTTTCCAATGCATCGGAAAGCTGTTGATAAGTAACCTCCATTTTCTGCACTTCATCAACCGACTTCCCGGTTGACTGGCTTAACAACTCATAAATGTTTATGCCCGCAAAACCAAACTGCTTGATATCCATTGCCGTTGCTTTCCCAACGGTTTTTATTTGTTGCAGGTTAGAAGCCATATTTGATAATTCAGCATCGCCTTTACCAACCGCTGAAATAGCATTGGCGAGGTTTAACGCATCTTTCCTGGCCTGTACTGCCGAAAGTCCGGATGATATCAGCGCCCTATTCACATTAAGCAATGAATCAGTTTCAAACGGCGTCGCAATAGCGTCATAATTTATCTGATCATATACCGCCCTTGCTTGATTGCCGACAAACGTCTCCAACCCCGCAATATCTTGTTGCCTCTGTGCTAAACCGTCAAACATTCCGCCCATCAGCTGGGGGCCTAACATGGCAAATTGTGCAGCCGCAAAAGCGACCAGACCACCCATTGCTATCTTGAAGGTCGAAATACCTCCAGATGATGCTCGTTGTAAAGAATTGTCCAACTGATCAACTTCTTTATTTAAGCGAGTCACGCTCTGTCGCTCCGCGTCGGTTTGTTTTTGAAGCTGATGAATATTTTGTCCGGCTGAATTAACTCCTGCAACTTTTTTGAGAGAATTGTCGAGGTACTCCACGTTATGTTGAAGCTTATAAATCGATTCGCTGGCATTATTTGAGCCTCCGGTCACCTTTTGAAGTACACCAGTCATGCGATCTTTGAGCGACAATATGTATTCTAAATGCTTCATTATTTTTCAGACATATCCTTTTGCGTTGTTCTTATCCAATCTAAATCAACCCACATTTGACAAACCTGAAGCACAGGTAGATTGTATGGTTCTACATTAAAATAATAACGGATCAATGAAAACATCTTCCGCCTTTCATCGATCCGTTTTTTATGATGTTCACACCAATCGGCGTAGGACAATTCTTTCCCTATTGTTTCTGTTTGCGTTGGCTCGTCGGGAACACGAATGCCGTAACGGGCATCCGCTAAATTTTTTCAAATTCTACTTCAGCGGCCTCAATCATTTCATTCATTCTCTGACCAACCGTACGAAGTCCCTCTTCGGTAGTGATATCGTCGCCCCCTATTTTACAAGTATTGAAAAGTGTGATACCATATTGTGTAAGCATTCCTCGGGTTAAATTGGCACTCGCAAAGTCTATCTCTTTATTCGTGGGCTTTCTGACAAAAGTGATTTTTTCTACTCCACCCTCAATCACCTTAAACTTCCCTAACAGCCCGTATTGTTGCTTCCATTTTTTCACCTGTTCTGCGCTGATATCAGCGCCTTTAATTACATTTTCCATTGTGTGTGTTTATATTAAGAAAACTTGTTACTCTATAATGTCCATTGCGATGGCAGGAAGCGAAACTTTAACGCTTTTATCACCCTGTGCTACTTCTTTACCTCCTTCGGTAAAAGAGATGCCGATGATTGTTGCAGTACGCGGCGGACGACCTTCGGCAGGGTTGCCAAATGTTACAGCTGCCGTAACTTGCTTTAACCTGGTAATATCTCCCATCGGCGATGCCGCCACTAAAAGATCATAACCGCCGTCCAGCATTTCTATTTCAAGATCATAGCTGTCATTCCCCCGTTTTATCGCCAGGGGCTTGCCACCTTTGCCATATACACCCTCTTTATCTGCCTTCCGGGCATACTTCACGCGCGTAATTTCAATTACATCGCGGCCTGCAAGTATCAGCGATAAATCAACCCAGCCGTATAAATTAGAATCGAACATTGTTTTACTTTTTGATGAATAGTTGATTAATTAACTGCTATACCGGTACCGCCTGAAACCCCAGATAAACGTCGATGTATCTTGCGTAGCCAAAAGGGCGAACCCTTACACGAACCATAATTTTACCAGAGCTGGCAACGTTTTGGTTGGGATCAATGATAACCTGGACGCCTCTGTCACCATTTTGCAGATCAGCGCTTAATTCTCCATTAGCCGTCATTTGTTGGCTGATAGCGCTTAGTATGTTACCCTGCCATGTTTTTATAAAACCATCCTGTAGGGTATAATCCGCATTCACAGGGACCTCATCCAATAATTCATTGATCATGGTATCATACGCCAGGCGATAAGCTTTGTCAACAGTACGCCGCGCTGTGATGTGATTATAATCATCCGATACAACAGTAGCCAGGTTGTCATCGCTAAAATAGTAGCCACTGCGGCCAACGATCGTGCGAAAAGTTATAAAGCCTTTGTCGTGAATGCTTTCAAAATCCGAGGCATCAACCGTGAGCGCACCAATGTATAATGCAGCAGCGGCAATTGTGCCGTCTTTTACACGTCCAATATTGCGCTGTACCGGATTAGCAGCTATGCGTCCACAAACCAGTCCAACGGCAGCTTTGTCGCTATCAGCAACGGTGTCGCCGATTAATACGGCTACGCGGTTATCGGTTCCGGTATTAATTGCTTCCAAATCAGCAGCCGTGCCACTAAACCCTGCACCTTCGATTATTGCGAACAAGGGAGCATATTTTGTGTTAGTCGCCCATTCGCAAAGCGCTTGGGCATTGGTCATAGCAGTGTAAACGTCCCCGTCCAATCCGTCGGTAATGGTCGGGGTGTACCCCGCCGCTGGTTTGCGACTAAAAGCAATCCAGCGGAGACGCCCATTGGCAGCATTAATTAGTTTTTTACCATACTCCTGCGCCTGATCAGCCATATCGCTGAGCTTCACCGTATCTGCAAGGCCCATAATCCATAGCTCTACGTTGATGGCAGCTTCAGTATAGAATTCGCTGACAATTTTAAAAATCTCCGGGTTGTTGTCGGCTGTAATGCCTAATGTTTCAAGGTCTTCAAAGCGGCGAATAGAATAGGCAGTAGCAAGGTTAAATTTCCCAGCAACTGCAACACCCGTACAGACAATACCACCCACACCATCTGGCGATGGCACGGTTTGTCGCAGGTTCCCGTTTTCAAACTGTATAATTACGCGAGGTAAAGCCATTTTACTAAAAGGTTGATTGTTGAAATTTGGTTAATCTAATGCGCCGCTGTTACTCACTTGCCTTGCCGGATTCCTTATCGTCTGTTTTCTTTGGGGCAGATTTTTTGGGAGCACTTTTTTTGGACGCTTTTGCAGTTTCCTCTCTTTTTGTAACTGCGGGGGGAATAGTAATTTCAGAACCGATAGGGGGCTCCGGCACTATTGTTTCTACCTCTGTCAGCTTATTGCTTCGGTAATGAACCTTAACCGGCTCTTTACTTTTAAGCGTTTCTGACTGGTGCATATTTGCGTCACCTTTTTCGTGGAAGATTATTCCATCGGCAGTTTCATAGCATTTATCACGGCCCGGGTAATCTTTAAAATATGATTGAATGTTTTTAGACATTTCCAAATGTTTTGATTAAGGAATCTATTTATAAGGGTGCAGCTTACGGGCTACACCCTATATCGAACCCCACACACAATTACGCTGCTGCATCCGAAGCGATCGCCCCGATAGCCTTGTTCTCAAAGGGCATCACAATGAAGTAATGGCGATAGTTTAGTTCGTTGCTTTGGTTTCGAGGATTCAGCGCTGCTGCAAGGAAATACTGTTTTGTTTTACCTGTTTTCTTACCTACGTTACTTTCGTGGTAGGCAACAGAGGCTGCGTAATCACCAGCTGCGGGTGCCGCTCCGAAAGCTTTCTTTGCGCCGGCGGACGTGTACAGCGGCATATTGATATACTGATAAATATCAAAGCCTGCGATATTAGGCGCGAGATCGCCTTTTTTATAGTTCACCAGCTGATCGCCAAAGTTTTTCCGATCTTTCAGCAAGTCATTCCAGTGATCCGTACACAACACAAGACGCCTGCCTTCCACATCTATACCCGCCTTATCGAACGCATCTTTAAGCGCAACCAAGTCTTCGTAAATCAACATTTTTCGACCACCGAAAGCTTCACCAGTGGTACGCAATACAGGCGTAGCAGCAGTATGAGACGCTGGAGCCATTGCGTGGATGGCCATTCCCAGCTTCTTTTTGGTAATCGCGCGGATGTGCGATTTTGTTGCTTCGTCGATTTTGTTGTACGATGCGCCCATAACCTGGTCATCATTCAGCGTCGTCACTTCGGTTTGAAACTTATTCAGCTGAAGGGTTGCATTGTCGTCGGTGTACTCAACCGCGTCAATGGGATAGGTTGTGTTGTTAACCAACACTTCGGGCTCGAACGTGCTCAAGGGTACATGAATGATGTTCTTTTCAGTTTCAGTTCCAGCGCCGAGCTCTATCACGTCGCCTTCCACCTCACCGATGCCATCTAACCAGGGCGCTTTTAACGCCTGCTCCATCATGCGAATTACGCGTTTGAGCCATATTTCAGGAAAATTGCCTGCCATTGTATTTTAGTTTATTTATTTGAATATTGGTTTTAAGTTTAGGCGCTGCTTACATCCCTGCAACCAGCTCGGCGTAAGCTTCAGGTTTTTCAGCCTTAAACGATTTTTGAGCAGAAAGCGATAGCTTTTGGAAATCTTCCATCGTTTTAACTTCACCCGTAGTACCTGGTGCAGGGTTATTAACCTGACCGGAAAGGTTTGTTTTCGCAGGTAAAGCTGCCAATGTGGAAGTGGCAAGCGCTTCATTGTCCGTTGCGAGCTTCAACCAGTCGGCCTTAGCAGTTGCGTCAATTTTTCCAGCATTGATTGCATCGTCAACGATCTTTTCCGCTGCCAGCTTCTTTTGTTCGAGCGCCGCGTCTTTCAATGATTTAAGGGCCAGGTTAGCAGCACTAAGCTGTTGTTCCGAATTATCTAATTTGCTTTTTAGATCGCCGATGGCGTTATTAAGAACGTTCTCATCGACTCCCTCGGACGGGTTGGTAATTGATTTATCCAAGCCCAGCGCCACTAAACTGGCGACACTTAAGATTATTTTCTTCATTGTATTTTCTTGTTTTGAAAAGTTTGTATCGACATGAATGCCGCTAAGGCATAATTTGATCTCATCTTCGGAAAGCACTTGATAATCGCCATCTTTTTCAACATACAGCCGGATGGCGCTGGCATTGGAAGGAATTGCAACGATAGAAACCTCTAACAGTTCGCATTGTGTTAATAGCCATTTGCCGTTTGGTTCCCGTTGCATGTGTTCGGGATTGAAAAGCAAGCCCATGCTACAGGCCTTTAAAAAATTCCGATCTACTTTACCCGATATTTTCTTTGCCCGCTCATCTTCAAGATCAAACACCGGGCGTCCGGTTAAATGCGCATCTGAAAGGGCTACATCTTCCCAACGACCGATCACATTCTGCGTATCTGCCCAATGCCCGTCCAGCATTACCGGATTTTCCTTAAATCTGGAAAGAGCTATCCCGGAATTAGCAGTTCTAAACCCGTAGGTGTTGTAAACATTTTCATCATTAAAAATGAAGGATTTTGACATTGATACTTTTTGAATGATCGCTCTGGAACACAAACATAGAGCGGGTTTCAGGCGTTGGCAAAAAGGTGTGCAGACCTTGCGCAAGTATTTCAAAAAGGGTGATTTTGAAGCCAGTTTTGTAGTACAAAACGGTACCGATGGGATTAAAAAAAGACAGGTTAAAAGAACTGGCTAAAGATTATTATGTACAAAATTTCGAGGCTACTCAGGAGGAGGTTGCGGAGCTTTATAGCGTCAGCGCAAAAACCATTTCTGTGTGGAAGAAAGCAGATGATTGGGAGGGCGCACGGCGCGACTATCATGCCAGCCCGGTTAAAATCAAACAGCTTCTACAGGATGAGCTACTAAGTGTAGCGCAAGGCAACCCCGCTAAATTACAGCCAGACGGTATCAGTAAACTGATGGCCGCACTTAACCGCTGCGAAAGCAAATTAGACCCTACCGTTGTCGCTAAAATGCTAAAGGAGCTTGACAACTTTATAAGCAAGGTTGATCCTGCTTTTGCCCTTGAATGCACCGCATTTCACAAACAATTTTTACAGTACCGCATAAGCCTCGAATCGTGAGTATAGACAATAGGAAATACTTTAAGCTGCTGGCAGATTATGAAAAGCATTGCATTCGCATTGCCCAGGCTACCAGTATTAACATACATGAGACGCCGGAAGAGAAGCTAAAGCGCATGAAATGGCTGGAAGGGGATTACGGACGGTGGTTTGAATATTACTTTCCAAACTATGCAAAAAGCAAATGCGCTTGGTTTCACATTGAATTAGCAAATCAAATTATTAAGAATAAACGTATTCGAATAATAGCTGAGTGGTTTCGATCGGCTGCTAAATCTGTTCACATTGATTTAGGCATACCATTACATCTATACTTAGCTAAAAGTGATTTAAAGTTTATGTTACTTATTGGCGAGAATGAGAAAAAGGCAAACCAGCTTTTGAGTGGTATTCAAGCAGAGCTGCAACATAACAATCGCCTAAAAAATGACTACGGCCAAAAATTTCAACAAGGTGACTGGGCGGAGGGTGATTTTACAACGACCGACGGAGTGAAGTTTACTGCGATTGGGTTTGGTCAAAGCCCCAGAGGTGCAAGGGAAGGCGCGGAACGGCCAGATTACATCGTTCCCGACGATATTGACAATAGAAGGCATGTTAACAATGACAGGCTAATGAGAGAGGGTGTTGAGTACCTCACTGAGGATGTTTGGGGAACCTTTGATTCGAGCGAGAACAGTCGTGAGCGGTTTGTCTACGCCAACAATAATTTCCACAAGAACAGCATCACCAACCGACTGAAACTTTACTTTTTGCAGATACTGCAAAAGCGAAAAGAACGGAAGGAAAAAAGCAGCACCGTTTACAAGGTAATTACGGTTAATGCAGTGAAAGACCTGGTGAGTTTTACGCCGGAATGGCCCGAAAAAACCACTGCCAAATACTGGAAAGAGAAGTATGAAGACATGCCCAAAAGAGCATTTATGCGTGAATACATGAACACTCACGTAGAGGAAGGCAAAATTTTCAAATTTGATGATATCCAGTTTTCAAAACCGCTGGCGTTAAAACAATACGATGCTTTATGCTTTTACGGTGATCTATCTTATAAAGCGCAGGCTGATTACAAGGCCCTCATTTTAGTAGGCAAAAAAGGCCGCGAATTTCACATTCTGCTTTCTTACGTGCGACAAAAAAGCCGGGCAGATTGCGCCGCCTGGCTATACGATGTGTATGAAAAATACAAGCTGCAAAATCACGCTATCAATTACATCATAGAAGGGTTGTTTGCGATGGATGAATTCGTGAATGACTTTGATACCGAAGGCGATAAACGCGGCTATTATATCCCGGTGGCGGCAAGCAAACGCGGCAAGGAAAACAAATATGATCGTATCGAAAGCATGTCTGGTTTTTTTGAGAGGCGCAACGTTTTTTTCAACGAATTAGTAAAAGTAAATGCAGACCAACAGGAGCTTATAAGCCAGTTACTTGCCTTTGAAAAGGGCAGCAACGCACACGATGACGGACCGGATGCCCTTCATGGCGCATTCAGCATTTTGAATGCTTATACCGTTCCCAAAGGACACCAGTATGCTTTCGGACAAAGAGTAAACCACCATTATTAATTATTAACGAATTTAAATGGCTTTTTTAACAGCAGATGAGCTAAAAGACGCGATCTACGAGTACCAGGTCGATCAAATAACAGACGGCGACGACAATATCGTTGTAAATGCAATTAGTGCAGCAACGGATGAAGTGCGTAGCTACCTGACGGGCAACAGAAAAAAGGAATGGGACGACGGGCGGCTGCGCTACGATGTAGATGCGATTTTCGATGCAGCAGGTGTGGAGCGAAACGCATTGATTTTAGCCCACACTAAAACAATTGCGAAATGGTGGATCATTCTGCTTGCGAACCCCGATATTATTTACGAGCAGGTAAAAGAGCGCTACGACCGGAGTGTTGCTTATTTAAAAATGGTTGCAAAAGGAGATGTTACCATTGGCTCCCTGCCTGTAATAACGCCACCGGCACCAAACCCTGATACAGATGACCCTAACGACGGTGGCATAGCTATTTGGGGAAGCCGTCCAAAATTCAACCACGAGTAAACTTTTTATAATGAGTAGGAAAAAAAGCAGAATAGTAAAACTGGGCGCAAATGAAGACTTTAAAAAGCAAATGGCAGGCCGTGTCCTGCCCTGGGATTTACAGAGCGTAAGCCGCATGCGCAGCGATATTAAAAGCTGGGTGGAGGCAGAAAACATGGCGTTAAGCAGCGAGCCTAAAACATACCCTTTACAATTGCTACTTTCCCAGGTCGCAAATGACGCGCTGCTTTTTTCTCAACTGCAAAACCGCAAGCAGCAGCTTTTCACATCCTCGTTCAGTCTTAAAAATGGGAAAGGCGATTTGGATGAAGAGCAAACCGATAAGCTAAAAAAATCGGCTCTTTATCGCGACATCACCAATAGCATTTTAGATGCGGATATGCTTTGGTATTCTGTGGTAGAACTTTCAGGAAACAAAGATGATCTGAAATGCATAACACTTCCTCGCACCAATATTATTCCTCAGACGGGAACTTTTTACCGGAACTATTCTGAGGAAACCAATCCCGTTAAATTCAGAGAGCTGCCAGAGTTTGGTAAATACATCCTCGAATTTACAGGACAGGAATTAGGCTTACTAAATAAGGTGGTACCACATGTACTAATGAAAAAGTTTGCCCAAAGCTGCTGGTCTGAACTATGCGAAATTTACGGCATTCCACCCCGTGTGATGAAAACCAACACACGCGACACCTCCATGCTCAACCGCGCAAAAACAATGATGACCCAAATGGGCGCAGCCGCCTGGTTTATCATTGATACCAACGAAAGTTTCGAGTGGGCCAACGCCGTAACAACGAAAGGTGAAGTATATAGCGAGCTGATCAACTTGTGTAACAACGAAATAAGTATGGCGATCAGCGGGGCCATTATAGGCCAGGACACTAAAAACGGCAACCGAAGCAAAGATGAAAGCGCTCAGGATATTCTTTGGCAGTTGGTGCAGGCAGATATGGAGAAAGTTGAGCAGCAATGGAACGCTGTTGTAATACCGGCGTTGCAAAAAATAGGCTGGCTGAATGGTGATGTTCAATTCGAGTTTGACCCGCAGGAGGATGTTGAGCAACTTTTTAAATTCACCACCGGGCTATTACCATTCAAGCAAATTGATAATGCCTGGATAAAGGAAAAGTTTGGCGTTGAAGTTACCGGTGATAAAACCGCGTCAACCGATAGCAACGAAAAGGAAAAGGATAAAACCGAAAACCTTTCGTTTGATTTTTTCGTGTAGGCCCTGCCACCGGTAGGGCGTTGAGCTTCGATAAATTTCACGGATTTTTGCAGCAGCTGTATCCCGCGAACATTGCGCAGCTTTCTGCTGGCAGCGATAAGCTGAGGCGATTAATGAGGCGTGCTAAACGCGCTTACAATACGGCAGCAAAACATATTCATGACACTCAGCAGTTCGCATACAACGATAAGCCGGTTAAAGAGCTGCACAAAGCCCTTAATGCCGCTTTGCAGGATGCCGTAAACACTGGCATTACGCACGAAGTACCCGCCACCATGCTAAGCAAGATAAAGCAGGATGTGTTTGTGTTTTCCGGCATGAAAACATACGCTGAACTAAAAGAGCTATCATCATTGCTAATTGATGCGGATGGCAGGATTAAAGCGTGGCCTAAATATTTACAGGACGCAACACAGCTAAATAAAGTCAACAACGAACACTACCTGGAAGCGGAGTATTTACAGGCCGTTGGCACCAGCCAGGCGTTGGACAAGTATCTCGAGTTTGAAAAAGACGGAGACGCTTATGATTTGCAAATACGAACGGCACAAGATGACAAAGTAAGAGATAGCCACGCAGTACTTCACAACATAACACTTCCATTTTCGCACCCGTTTTGGGATACACATTGGATTCCGTTTGACTGGCGCTGCCGCTGCAATATTGTTCAGGTGCGTAAAGGTAAATACCCGGTTACGGATACCGAAGCCGCCAATGCTGCTGGTAAAGCTGCGGTGCCTGAAATGTTCCGCTACAACCCGGCAAAAGCGCAGGTAATATTTCCACCAAAGCACCCATACTATGCGCAGCAGTGCGGCAAGAAACTGAATGTAACCGGAAGCATAGAACTGGCAAAGATTGTGTTGAGTAACGAGAGAGATAAATGCGAATGGCAAAAAAGGCTGAAGGAGGAACAGTACGCAAACTACAGCGCTAAAGACACAAAGAAGTGGGCTAAAAGCAATTTACGCAACTTAATTTTTACACATAAAGAGGTCGGCGAAATAAAGCTGACCGGCGGAAGCATAGATGAATTCACCAACCAACCGTTTTACGCACCCGGTTTAAAACGGTATGTTTTAGAAAATCTTCAAACAGTATTAGATAGCGCTAAATATATGGGCGCTCGGGAAAAACAAATAAACGATACGGTGAGGTCTCATATACTTGAAGTAAAGTTTAGTGAAGTTAAAAGCTGGCTGATTGTAAGGGAAAATGTAAGAAAAGAGAAAATACTATACTCAATTTCGGACGGAGAAAAGGTGCTTGATGGATTAACAAAAAAATAGCCGGTTGTTCAAACACCCGAAATACATATCGGGGAAGCGTCACCGGCTATACAAATATACAACTATTTTAAAACATGGCCTCATTTGAGACGTTTTTTAGAGCGCTTGTAAAAGATATATCGGTAGAACTTACCGACGAATTTGATCGCAATTTTGAGCGAAAGGGCTTTTTTAATGAAAGTTGGAAAGCGACAAAATGGGCGAATAGTAAAGGCAGCCTCATGATGCGCAGCGGTGGCCTGCGCAGAAGCGTAAAGAACCAGGTAAGCGATGATTCAATTAGCTGGACAAGTAGCAGACCTGATGCAATACTGCACAACAACGGCGGTGAAATAACTGTAACCGCCAAAATGAAGCGCTTTTTTTGGGCCATGTATTATAAAGCAAGCGGCGCAGCCGGCAAAGGCAAAAGTAAAAGAGCCATAACCCTTACCCAAGAAGCAGCCAGGTGGAAAAGCCTCGCCCTAATGAAGGTTGGCAGCAAAATGAAAATTCCTAAACGACAGTTTATTGGCTCGCACCCGCAGGTTGATAAAACGATAAAGGAAATAACCGACGAACATGTAAACAAATTGGAGGCGTCACTTTACAACGCACTTAAAAATCGCAAATAATGGACATTCTTATTAAAGACATTCAAAACCGCCTGTCAGCCGAAATTCCGGCTTTAAAATACGTGGATGAAGATTGGGGGCAGTTGGACGATTACAGCCCAAATCCCCCGGTAAAATGGCCTTGTGCGCTCATCGATATCAACCACGTGTTATACAGCAATGCCGGGCGCCACTCTCAGTTGGGCGAGGCTACCATCACAATCAGCGTGGCAGATATTAAACTCACGAACAGCAGCAGTAAAGCGCCTGCGGGACAAAAGCAAAAGCAAACGGACTACTTGCAACTGATAAAAAGTATTCATATTGCCCTGCATGGCTGGCATGGACACAATCACTACTCCTCCCTTATCCGGACAATCTTTAAGAGGGTAAAAAGAGACGACGGCGTTAGGCAGCATTTAATCACCTACACCTGCCAAATACAGGATACTGATTCCGTAAAGCCTACAATTAAAGTACCTGCGGCATTAGAATTAATAGTAGAGGCTCCAAAAGAAATTTAACGGTAACAAACAGCCGGGGCTGATGGGCCGGGGGCAAAAAGAGCCAGTTGGTTTTCATTTGCGGGGCGGGCAGCCGTCAGCGGTGTGCTTTTAATATTCATCCAGGCACGGTACGAAAGAAAGATATTGTGTTTAGGAAAAATGTGGCGTACGATATGCGTATCCGGCACATCGTGGTGTTTATGCTCATTATACACACCAACGATGTAGCGCAGCTTTTTGATATAATTCTGTCGGGTGTATGCCATTTGTCACACAAAGATAAGACATATTGTCATAAAAAAAGACCGGCGTGAACCGGTCTTTTTAATTAGCTTATTGCAACGATTTAGTTCATTTCAGAAACAGAAACATCATCAATTTTCAAAGTATCTGGTTTAACGACCGTTCTTACAGAGTATGCGAATCGCGACTTAACTCCGAAGGCGTTTTTTGCCGTTCCGCTACCGCGCAGGAATACATAGCCCATGTCTGCTTCAACGACATCCCCATACATAAACAATGGGTAATTTTCCAAATTTACTTCTTCAGGATAACTAAACTGCTGTTTTATCATGCGCGCAATTTTTGCTTCGGCATCATGCAAATCCAAATTAGATGCGCCACCTTTAATTGCCTCTTTTATCCAATGTTGCTTTTGCTCATAAGTATATGCATTGAATGTTTCTTGTGTTGTCTGCGTGTTTTCTGAAACACTTTGTGGAGATACGGCAGTGCTTTTCTTCTCAAATTTTTGACCAATAAACCCTATTAAAATCAATGCTGCTATTCCAATCAGCCAAATTTTTCTGTTTACTTTTTTTCTTTTTTCCATTTGTTCTGGCGTAAGTTCTTTTTTCATGTTTTTTAGTTTTAGTATTTATTTTAAAGTTGATTTATAAAAAGCCTCAAACTGGCTAACCAGTTTTGGCAGTTCCTCAAAATTGTAACGATTCAATTTTTTATGAAGATAGCTGTATTTCAGCATCCAGGCGTCTACAGCTTGTCCATCTGCCACGATACGACCCTCTTTATTTTTCTTTACCCAGCCCAGCTCATGCGCATAGTAAAAGATTTTACCAACCATCTTTTCGCGCCTGGCGTCGGGTTTTACCTGTCGGCTCAGGTGATCGATCATGGCGCGGGCCTCGATTACAGTGAGCTCGCGGCTGGTGTCGGTACGATCGTAGCTAAATTGCCTTACCAGGTCAGCCTTTTGTTCTTTATCGATACCCAGGCGACTGCAAATTGCACCGATGGCAGATTTCTGTTGGGTAGTTGCTGGATTATTCATTTGATTTTGATTTTTCTGGTTGCACTACACGCAAGCTAAACCTAACTTCCTCACGTTCTAAACGTTCATCTATGTATCGCGTCTCCTCTATAAAGTCGTGAGCAAGGCTTAATATAGATTCTTTAGCATGTCTGATTTGACTTTTAATACGATGCGACTCAAAAACCTCAGGCCCTTCCGCCGGAAATAATTGAACACTCGATCGAATTTCCTTGACTGGCAACGATGTCTCAAAAAATGGAACAGGCGCTGGCGGGAAGGTTGGATATGCTTGCCTTTTGGGTATATATCCAAGCCTTAACATCAGTTTGTTAATGATTTTTTTCATGTGCATAAAATTTAAAAGCCCTTTCGTTAAGTATTTCAACGAACCGGCTAAAAGAAATACGCTCTACAGCGACGTCCATTGTCCATTCGCGCACCTGCGCCACTGTAAATGGTTTGGGCGGCTCTGATTGAATCGGTTTTGTGGGTGTGGTTTTACTATCCATAAAGTTTTATTTTAAGATTATAAGTTCTTCCAATCATTCAAGTATTCTTTGTCCTTTAGCCACTGCATCGCTATTTTCGGTTTGTATCGAGGATTGCGATCGCAATATTCACGGTAATCTAAAGCAGCGAAATACACTCTAATGCGTAAACCTTCTACCTGCTTCGGCCACCAATCCTTTACTAAATGACTATTACGCGCGTATGGGTAAACATGCAGAAACTCTTCAACCATTACCGCAACATCCAATTTTCTTACTGCAAACAGTGAGCCTTTGGAGCGTTCAGTAAAGTCTGATTCATTTATGCCTACGATAGAGGTCAAGTAATTCAGCTGACGGGTATCCATAATACAATTCACCAAATCGAGGCGAGCCAAAAGCCCACGCTCGTTATACCATACCTCAGCTGATACATTTAATTTAGGGGATGATAAAAAGTAACGTTTCATGTAAATGTCTTTAATTATTGTGGCCGCATTTCGGGCAGGTATTTCGGTGCCAGCGCATGTCAAACCAATGTTCACATTTTGCACATAGACACCATACCTCATGGTTAAATATGATATTTAAAATGCGCATCAGTATCTGAATTTTGTCCAGTGTATTAATGTGAGGGACTTTTGTTTTGTTGGCTCCAGTATAGGGTCAAAATATTGGCAGAATGCCTCGAGGCTATCAAAACCGTCATTTAGTGCCAGCTCTTCTGCTTCATTATAATCCAATACTCTATCATCAATTTTAAAAAATACGCCCCATTCATTAACATTGTCGTTTTCATCTAATCCCATTGGCTCCTTAAGCATATAAAGCTGCTGGGTGCTTACACAAGGAATATTTGGCGCAAAACGAAACATATTTTTTGTACGGCTATTGATAAAGTAGTCGATATTGACACCCGACTTCCAGCGTCCGTTTCCGTCTTCACGTATTGTATGTATTTTGGGATATTTTAATCGGGATGAGTCATCCGGTATTAAATCCCAGGACTGGCCAAATTTTGATCGATGATCTTTTATAAATTTCAATTGCAATACCTCTAAGTCATCCGTCGGAAGTATTTCATGAAAAAAAAATCCTTCCCAAATCTTTTGAATAAAGTAGGTTGGCTGGCTGGCCATATCGCCCATGTGCGCGGGCCAGTTCGTTTTAAAAGGTAGTATCATGATTTGTATTTAATAATGAGTGAATCGATATAAGCTTTGGCTCCTTCGAGGCTGACAAATGGTAGGGCTATACTGCCTACAATTTTCCAGAAGCCTTTTACAAACTCAATGCAGTAGCCTTTATACATCTGCATCGTATAACTTTTAAGTTGATCTGTATTTTTTCGCATTGCTTTCATTTTAGGTAAACTGGTGACATTTGTTTTTCTTAATAATCGTGGTAGTAAACGGGAATTTGTCCTTTGGCACCATCTCTATGGTTTGCTGGAGGTGAGTGGAGCCGCTGAATACGACCCGCAATTCCTGATCAACTGTAATTTGCATAGTGAGGCATTTACCGTTACCACGCTCATATTTACTATCTCCAATTTTATAGGCATGTACCGTTATTTTTTTGTTTAATAGATCGTCAATGTCAATTTTATTGCCCTGAAAACTGTTATACGTGGGCTGGATGTTCAAGTCAGAAAAACTGTGCATCGTCTTTAAATAGTTTTTTGATTAAGTGTTTGGTGTTGGCGTGTTTGGCCCATCCTAAGTGACCATTGAGGCTATGAGGGCCTTTATTGGCTTTTACAGCTCGTGCAAGGCTTTGCTTGTTCCTTTTGCGAAGCAGCGTATAATTTCGATAGTACACATAACCCAGCATATCAAGTCCTATATCGTTTGTAATTGGAAAAACCTGCCAGTTGCCTTTCAGTTCGAGCTTAAGTGAACTTTCAAGATATTTAGCAATATCCTTTCTCAACTGGTGCAAGGCTGCTTTATCACTATGCAGAATTGCTACATCATCCATATACCGGAAATAATACTTCACTTTTTTTTCCTGCTTAATCCAGTAATCAAACCCTGTCATATAAAAGTTACTCAGCCATTGCGATAAATAGTTGCCGATCGGCAGGCCGGGTGCGCTGTCGATAATTACATCCATCAGCCACAGAAAGTCCACGTCTTTAAACTTGCGACGCAGCAGTAGCTTCAATGTTTCGTTGTCAACTGACGGATAGAACTTCTTTATATCCAGTTTCAGGCAATATTTTGTACCCTGTTCATCAAGCAGCGCGCGTCTAATCGCTTCACCAGCCTTATGAACGCCGCGTCCTGGTACACAGGCGTATGTATCCGCCGTTAGCATTGCCATCAAATAAGGGGCGATTACATTCATTACAGCGTGGTGTACAATTCTGTGCAGGTAAGGAAGCCGATATATTTCCCGCTCTTTGGGCTCATATATGGTAATGATGCTGTAGGGTGGCACTGTATATTTTTTGTTTACAAGCATTTCATGGAGGGCTTGTAAGTTGGCGTCCCTGTTCTTATTGAAAGAAATTACACCGTACTGTTTTTGCTTTCCCATCTGCGCCAGCGCATCTGCCAGTTCCAGATTTTCCATGCTGCAAATGCTGCCATATATATTGCCTATGCGTTTCATTTAAAGCCTTAGTTTTAACAGGTCGCGTTCCCTTTCGGTACCAACGCCCTTTTAAAAAATGTGTTTTTTTGCCGAGAGGCAGGGTTTGTGATGCATGTGTAAAAAAGGTGGGCCCTGACGTTCGAGTAGTCGTGGTCGTTGTCGTAGTCGTTGAACGAAAAGCCGCCACTGGAAGACTCAAAGGGAAAGCATCACACAACCTTTTTATTTTACCTTACGTTAAGGATGAAGATTTCCCACAGATCAGGATAAGCTTCAGCATTTGCTTCGCACTCCTGCCGGCTATTTGATGAAAGGCGGGCCCCGACGCCCGAGCAGGCGCGGCCGTCGACGAAGTCGTCGAACGAAAAGCCGCCACCGGAAGACCCTGCTTCATATCCTTCCTCTGCCATGAAAAGAGGTTCGTATTTATATACATCGTGATTTGTAATGTCATGCACTTTACCGTCCTTTTCAGCTTCGAGTATAACCGCAAGCATCGCTACGGCTGTTATATACAAGCCCAGGTCAGGGCGCATCTTGCTAACATCGGGCAGCTCCGGCGCTATGCTTAATTTCTTAGCGGCTGCTACAAATGCATCTTTGCTTTTTTGTGTAATTTCCATTGTTGTATTAATTGTGATGGTGAAAAATTGTGTTTCGAAAAAGATGATTTACCCTTTGAGGTATTTTTTATAATATTCCAGGAGGCACTTGCCCATGTGAGTGGCCTTTTCTGCGGAATCCACTCGAAGGCGGGCCCCGACGTACGAGCAGTCGCGGACGAGGCCGCAGACGTAGAACGAAAAGCCGCCACCGGAAGTGTAGAAATACGGATAGTAAAAACATTCGCTTACTGGCTTGCCCTCCCGGAGTGCTTTCGCAAATGTCTTTATAGCTACTTCGGCCTCGTCAATTTCATCTTCGCAGTCATCAAAAAGATCATCGAAGTCAATGCCTAACTCTTTGCAGGCATCTTCAACTGTTTTTATCCGATTGATAATACTGCCGAACAAATCGGGGTAGAGCGTAGCAAGTAGCTGCTTTTGATCCTGGCTGCCATTTTTATATGCGGCCATTGCGTTTTCCTTTGTTAATTCTACTGTCTTCATTGTCTTGTTTTTTAGATTTATAAAAGTCTATAGTGGTCATTTTTTTTAGCTAAGGCCCTCACCCAGCAGTTTATTAATTACCGATGGCGCGTCGCCGCGGTGTACCAGCTTCATGGCATCTACTACCACCTTTGTTCCGTTTACTATTTGTGTAGCAATGCCGCTCATAGCTTTTGCACGTTCAATTTCAGCCGCAAGTTGCTCTCCCGAAAGCTCGTTATCGTTCAGCCTTTCCAACTGTTCAAACAGGTGGTTATTTAGATCGCTTAGCTTGTTTTTCATGTAATGCTTTTTTTAATTTGTTATTTAATTTGATAGTATCTTTTACTTCCTCCGGCCAATTGTGGATTGTGTTTCGCTTCATATTTTCAGCCATTGTAATTAGCTCCAGGTTATTTATATCCTCCACATTTAAAGAGTCACCATCCTTCACAGCAACAATCATCTTTTTGGGTATAGGGCCGTGATGATGCTCCCAAACATGGTGGCGGAGTGGTTTCCATTTGCCTTTGGCTATACGTATAAATTTTTCAGGCTTGCCACCTGTGGATGGTACGCTGTGCCTGACCCGTATAGTGCCGTCTTTACCGCAGTCATTATAATTTGTTTGTCCTTTTTTAAACCACCCTCTCGAAGCCCTTTGCTGCGCTTCTTTAGTCAAATAATCCCTCCATCGCTTCCCTTTATTTTGTGGAATGTTTCCAGTTTTTAGCCGACCTGCTGCTGTGTTCATATCTACTATATGATCCGGGATTTCTAAGCCAAGTGCCGCAATCCGGCCCATTATTCCTGTATAACTCCGATTGAGCTTCGCAGCTATTTTTTTTATAGGGAGGATTAGATAGTGATCGCCGATAAAAGCATCTTCTGTAAGGGAAAATGTTGTTTTCCCTGTCATGCTCAGAGCCGCAAATTTTCTTATTTGTTCACGTGAAAGCGATAGCCCTTCCTTCCTTAAAAATTTCACAACCACCCACTTTCCAAGTCCAAGCTCCAGAGCCATCTGTGTTGCGCTTTTGCTGAGCCGGTTGGCTACGATGTAAGCTTTATTTGCTTCGGTCAATTTCGATACTGCCATAACCGTTACTTTTTTCTACTCTTATAAAAATCCTTAACTGTCATTTTTGTAAGGTGCCAGGCTTCGCAGTTTTTGCAGAAGTAGGCCCTGCTGGGGCGGTTATCTCTCGATGTCCGCTTCTTTCCCCGGCGTATGGCTCCCAGCGCTGCCATCGCCTCGGCTTTCGTGAATGATTTTTTATTGCAAGCCATAGTTTCTTATTTTTTCTTACCCGGCCAGTATTTACCGCGTATCACCTGTGTATATTTTTTTCGCCAATAATCTTTTGCTCCCTGCTCCCAAATCACAAAAGGTTTGTTGCCTCCGTACCGGCTTTCCACATAAGCCACGAAACCGATCACTTCAATTTTGACATCGCAATCGTGTTTTAGGAATTTGGTGTAATCGTTTTTTATCCAGTGATTGATAAAAATGAGCGACTTGCCTTTGCGCGGTGAACACAGCTTATCAGTCATATTCAGGTATTGCCGTTTTGATAGCTCCGCATGTTGAACGCTATCGATCACGCCAAAATCTGCGCTGGCTTTTTTCATCATTCGATCAAGCATCGTTTCGTGCGTATCGCTTTCCATCGCAGCCTTGTAAAGCCTTATCTTATGTCGTACCTCCGGGCGCACGTGCTTTTCGATCTTATCCGCCACAGTTTGTGCGTCGCCACCGGCCTCTTCATGATTGTTATAATCAATCAACCCATGATCAGCCAGGTAATCACACAGGGTAAAAACAAAGCTGCTTTTCCCGGAAAATGAAGGCCCGGTAATAAACCATTTCGCATGCTTTTCAGGCCGTCCAAAACTGTCCAAAAAGCGGCCCTCAAAATCATAAATAGTCCGTTTTTTATTGAGTATATCCGAAGGGCGTAATGCTTTGATTTTCTTTTTCTTATGTGGCTTTTCCGGCAAATCAACTAACCGGCCACCCGCTTCTGCTTTACCTTTCGGTTGTTCCCAAATTTCTCTAACAAGTTTCGATACAGTCATTTAATTATCAATCATTTACACGTTTGCAACTATCTTTTTTCTGTCAAAAAGGCGCTATTTGCGCTTTGTAGCTGTCGGAAAACGCCGCTTTCGGCGCTCAATCCTGTTCTTTTCAAGCAAGGCATAGCCTGCAAGTGCCAGTGCTGGCACAAGTGGTAATAGTAAATACATGGTTCGGGTTTTATCAGCCCCGCAGGGTTGCGGAGGCTGTTTTAGATACTGGAAAAATTCAGGTTAATAGCTCGGTAGGTTCCATCGTCTTCTTTAACAGAAACGATCATGTAGCGCTTGCTATTTGCCACGCTCTGTGCGTTGCGCATCAGCTTGCAGGCCTTTTGAAAATCCTTATGCCTTATCCTTTCTTCATACTTCAAAATCTGAAACACTTTGCCTGTGTCTATCATACCTTTCGTGTTATGAAAGGCGCTTTGCACCAGCCCTCTTATCAGCTCATTGGCAGCAGTCAGATTTTGGCTTAGATAGCTATCCAATAGTTCACGCGCTTCGTTCATCATTGCTTCATCCCACTTAACCATGTCGCTTATACGGCTTTCAATCTTGATCGACTTATCAAAATTGTACCAGGAATAGGAACCTTTAATTTTTCTATCCTTGTTATACCTCAGCTTGTAATCCTCCAGCATTTGGTTATACACTTTGTCAAATCCGGCTTTTAAATCATCGTAAAAATCAAGCAGAAGCTGTTCGAGCTTCACGGCCTTTTTTAGCAGTGATCCGGCAAGGCTTTCTTTTACCCTGTCGGCAGAAGGAATAAACTTGTATGGCACTTCCTGCCCATCGGCATCGCGCCATGTGGCTTGTTTCGGGGTTTGAATTGTTGCGTTCATGTTTGTTTACTTTTATAGTTTAATAAATCTTATCATCCATGCGTACCGGCCTTTCGCTTCTAAAATCTCGTCCTGCGGGTTCGTGTCGTATCATGTTTACATCGGTTTCAAAGCAGGGCCGGTCGCTAATCCACAGTTCCATCCATTCGCGATCAAGCTCAATAATCAGGGGATCTTGTTTTAAAGTGGAAGGGAGTTCATGCCGTTGCTGCGATCGGAGTACCCGGTTCATTGCTTCAACGGCAGAGCGAAAGCTGTCATGCACCTTGTTGTTTTCAGGAATGCTGTAAAAAGCATCATCATTCTTCGGGCGGCGGAAAATGGTAAACGATTTCATTGTGTTTATTTTTTAGGGGTTGGTAATTCAAAAATCTGGTGGACGTTGTATGCTATTCTTTCAAGCATAATGTGCAGGCTGGTGCTGGTGTCGTCTATATATCTTGTATAGAAGATGCGTAGTGCCAGCGCCTCTTCCGGCGGTATGTGAAATGTGTATTTGTTTTGCCATTTGTGTGGAGCCAGCTTAGCATACAACTTAGTTTGCAGGCTGCGCAGATTGGCAAACAGCAGGGCCTCATAATCGTCTAATGGTGAAACCTCATTTAAGATATCATCTATCAGTTTATGCAGCCCGTCGAGGGCGTCGCCTTTGATGTCTTTAATCTGAAACTTTCTCATCTATCGAACTTTTTAATGTTAGAAATATTTGAAAACTATCGCTGGTTGCTATCTTAGCCCGGTACCGGCTTTTTATCAGTGAAATATGCTCGTCAACCGTTTTGAGGCGGCGCGCTCTCGCCTTGTTTCCTTTTCCGGCAGTCAGCCATATTTCACGCTGGTAAAACTCCTGGCCATCGATTATAAGGTCAATCACGGCCCACATTACAGCGCCTGTATCTTTTCGATTAAAACATCGCGCCAGTCCCTTTTCGTATTGCATTTATGCAGTACATCGTCCCACACGCAGCGCGGCGGCCTTCTTTCCGCAGCAACAGCAAACGGGCAGTGTACGGCGTGATAAAGCTGATAGCGACATTGCAGGTCACCTAAATTGTAGTTGTTTGGATCTACCAGCAAAGCATCCATTTCATTGAACATCCTTTTAAACCAGTTCCAAAACATGCGGCTGCTTTCCAGTTTGGCGGCAAGCTGCGGCGCTTCCGGCAGCAATTGGCGCAGGTATTGCAAACCGTTTTCGTAGATATACTGGCTATACTCCTCATCCGTCCAACCAAGCAGCTGGCAGATCTGCTCCTGTACCGTATTTTTTTGTTTTGTTATTGTCGCGTTCATGGTTACAAAAGTTTGAAGCATCCGATCCAAAGCATCGCGATAGCAAAGCCGAGGATGATGTAGGTGAATAATTTTCCCAAATCGATACGCATGGGGCTTATTTTATTTTGTGAACAAATCGAAACAGTTTGGCTGTTGGCTGCTCCTGTTTGCGGGCGCAGTAGCGCAGCAGCGGGTCTAAATAATCATGCAGCTCGCCGTAGTTGTCCGCGTATTGCAGCAGCAGGTCTTGCACATCCGGCTGATCTTTCACGTACCTATCAAAAAAAGGCCTAAAGTCGCGCGCTTTGTTCAGGTGGTTTATTGTCCGGGTACCGGCTTTAAATCGGCGATAAAGTTGCGGTGCGCCCATGTGGTTGCGCTTGCGCATTTTATTCATAAGCTCCAATATATCCGGCGTTCCAACCAGTACAATGCTGCAATAACGTATCATCGCATCGTACAATTCTTTCAGCAAACCGAGGCTCGCCGGGCGCATGTTTTCTGCTTCGTCGATAATTAACACTGGTGTATGGCCCGCCTCTTTAAGAGTTTTAAACTCGTCAGCTATGGCCAGCAGCTTTGCGGTTAGTGTGCGATAGGTCATGGCTGGTAGATGAAGTAGCTCCAGCAGGTTGTCGATCACATCGCGCTTG
The DNA here is from genome assembly GCF_039652435.2 of Niabella insulisoli. GTDB lineage: Bacteria > Bacteroidota > Bacteroidia > Chitinophagales > Chitinophagaceae > Niabella > Niabella insulamsoli. The sequence goes on from NZ_CP190246.1 coordinate 4,015,277, forward strand.
CGCCAGCTATGACCGACGGTCATGATGTACGTATGGTCAGGCTGCTTAGCGGCAAAGAGGTTAATTGTATGGCTTTTGCCGATCCCCGTTTCGCTTATAAGAAGGCGGGCCTGGCATTTTTCCTTAGCTTCGATCAATTCTGAAATGATCTCTTTACTTTGTATAGTAGGCAAGTCTGCCCAACCGGTATATTTACTCATGTCGTGTGGTTTATTTTTGGTTGAAAAAATCGTTTAGGTCGTAATTGTCATCAAGCAGGTCTTCGTAGTCTGCTGTGTCCGCTGCCGATGGCTGTATTAGCTTCGTTTCAGCAGCCTTCATCACCTCTTTAAGATGCACGCCGCTCTTTAAAATGCCTTCCGCCGCGGCATAACCGTTAGCCACCTGTTTGCGTTTTTCCTGGGCATCCTGAGCCGTTTTCCACTGCTCTGTTTTCTCGTCGAGTATGGCATTTAAGAAAGTGCGACTACCAGTGTAAGTATCTTTTAAAGCGCGTGGGCTTAGTTGAGCCGATTGCGCTACAAACCTTATATCATCATTGTTGGTTACCAGTATCCGGCTCATGTCGTAAGGGTCGTAGGCCAGCTGAACTTTAGCGCCGATCAGCTTGCTGTACATCCAGGGCTCTGGCAGGTCGTAGCTGTATTTCGTTCCTTTGATCACTGGCTCAATGCCCCGGTTACTGATCATTATCGTATCTGTGTGTTTAGGCTGGTGGATGATGCCAAACTTCATTAGGAAATGCTCGTCGGTAATAAACCTTTTGTCGTCAGCGTGCATTTTATTAAAGGCTTCCAGCCATGTGGCTTCTTTGCTGGGTGCATTCAGGTTATTGCGGGTAAAGGCAGGCATTTTTTGGGCAAGGTGAAAAAACTGTTCAAGCTGCTGCTCCGCTTCATATCCGATCATTGGGCGGCTTTTATCGCGCATACCTTGTTGCAGCAGGTCAGGATTTACGCCGGAGTGCCTTGCCGTTATATTGTTCGCTGTCCAGTTACCCTGGCTTACGGTCTGTTGGCAGCGCTTAAAATGCGGGCTACCAAAAAGCTGCTCTATATAACCTCTGTGCTTATTACCCTGTCCGGCGGGTACGCGCATGGCAATCGATTCGTAAAATGGCGCGAGGCTTTTGTTTGCCCAATTATCGGATTTTATTTCCCAGGGCAGGTACCATCCACCGGTAAGGCTGCGCAGGTAATACATCGCATCTAAATAAGCATGGCCTACCTGCCATTGCCTGGGCACATCACCCTGCACGTAGCTTTTTCCCAGTATCAGGTCGTTAAAGCTGTCAGCCACTACAATCGCCACATATTTGTGAAACTGGTATTTTCCGTCCTGGAAAAGAAAGTCCAGGTTATTATCGTCATGCTCCCAAAGCAACATAGGGTTGCTGGCCCGGCGACCTTTCACCTGTTTAATGTGTCGTTCATTATAAGCGCTTTTGCCATACCTACCCAAATCAACTTCCGCAGCGCGCTTCCTTCTCCACAATCCAACTGCGCCAGCGCTTATCTCTTTATATCCGGCCTCCTTTGCCCATGAATTATAGATCGCAGTAACATATACGTCATCCAGCTGTCTGCCATCTTCAATTAAGCTCAATAGTTTGTTCTCGGCAGCAATATCTACCACCTTAGCGGCGCCGCTCTTTACGCCAAAGTTGCCATGTACAAGGCTTTCATATCCAAGCTGCTGGTATTTTTTTAGTGCGCTTGATTTGTGAGACACTAAGCGAACGTAACTGGTAGGAAACTTAGCGCCAATGCGTCCTGCGGCCTTTTCGGACTTAATAATTTCAATCAACTTTTCCCAAAAATCAGCCACACTTTTAAAGCCTAATCCTTCCTTTACTAACGCTTTAGTATCCTCAACCGCATCCTTTATAAAATTCATCAAACTGGCTTCGCGGGTATAATTCTTTACTTTGTCCGTCGGCAGCGGTTCCGGGTGCCCGTTGGTTCCTTCAAACCGGTAAGCCAGGTAATAGGCTTCTGCTTTTAGGTCTTTAACAATGCGCTCACGGATAGGAGCGATAGAGGTATATTGATAGATGTCACCGCATTTACATGGCTCATCGTTATGCTTACATCCCATGCGAGCCGCCAGCTTAGAAGTAATATCTGCTTTGCGTGTTTCGTTGCAGTTTTCATAAGGCAGGATATTCATTCTTGCATCGTCCGGGTGATTTTCAAAAGGCCAGCTGGTACCGCGATTGGTAAAGGCACTTTTTAAAGTCCCGTCTGCGTAGCCCAGCCATTTCAACCCTTTAACGGTAAGGCAAATACCCAGTTCTTTATGTTGATAGAAAAAATCTTGCATGTAGGTAATTATATTTCAGCGATATATATTTCAGCTCGATCACCCTCAAACCATTCGAGGTAGGCCTTAAGTTCTTCAAAAGAAAGACCAGCTTTCGACCTGGCCTTTCTTAAAAGAGCCGCCCTGCTTATTTTATCAAGAATTAAGATATCGCTCCATATTACAGTATCGCCGGTATCTCTCCAGCGCCAGTTTTTTTCTACCAAAGAGGGCATCAGGCGATTGAGCAATTCCTTTTTTTGCTCACTCAGGTAATTTTCAATATCCTCTGGCGAAAGGGCTAATAGCGCAATTTTGGTTTTAACCCTCAATTGTCGGATATCATTAATTAAATGCATATCCTGCTGGGAAATGTGTATTTTTCCGCCTGCCCCATTATCAAAATAAACCCCTCTTTCTCTATCCATCTTTTTTGTATTAATGATTAATAATTAGCGACTTGTGCAATTTTTCCTCTCATTTTTGGCCTAAATACCGCGCATTTCCGTACCGTTTGGGGTACATTCAGGCCCATTTTCGTTAGTTATTTCAGGCATTAACTGCCTTACTTCGTCCACCACCCGGTTAAAACCTTCAACTAAAGCCATATAGGCGGTGACTACTTTTTCGTTTTTGCGATCCATATTCAGGACATAGCGAGCTTCTCGCACAGAAACACCCGCCAGTTCCGAAGCTTCTCTGGTAAAAAAAGCCTGTCCTAATTCCCTTTTTCTTGTATTGCTCACTGTTTTAGTCATATTTTTGCTGTTCCTTACAACGGAACTCAAAGATATATCAAATAATTTGAGTTTTCCAAATAATCTGAGAAAAATATTTTGTTATGGGCTTGTTTTTTGGCAAAAATCTTCAACATCTACGTAATTCAAGAGGCTTTAAACTCGCTGAAATGCCCGACAATACAGGCTTTTCGAGCAGTCAATGGAATAATTGGGAATTAGGAACTTCATTCCCAAAATTTTTGGATTTAATTGAAATTTCAAAATATTTTGGGATTACTTTGGATGCTTTAGTCAATGCGGATTTAGAAAAGTCATACCTATCGCAAAAACAGGATGACCAAAATTTACAGGGTAAATCATACCTAAATTCATACCCATCGTCATACCTAAATAGCGAAAATGAGGGCAAATTGCCAGCACTTCAAGAGCCGGAAATGCCTTCAAAACGGGGCAAAAAAGGAGAAATTCAGTACCAGGTAAAAGAGGTTTTCAAGCCGGTAATGGTCACGGTAGATCACCAGGGCAGGGAAAATATTGTGATGGTGCCGGTAAAGGCGCGGGCCGGTTATTTAAACGGCTACGGCGATCCAGAATTTATACAATCGCTGCCTGCTTACCGGCTTCCTGGGCTTCACAATGGCGTGTTTCGCATGTTCGAAGTGCAGGGCCTTTCAATGTATCAAACGCTTTACGATAAAGATATCGTAATCGGCTCTTTTGTAGAACAGGCGCGGGATATACGGGATGACAGGGTACATATTCTTGTCACCAAAGATCATGGCATTGTTATAAAAAGGGTGCTAAATAGGGTTAGTAACGACGGGGTGCTAATATTGAAGTCGGACAACTACAAGGATCGGCATTTATACCCGCCGATCGTCCTGCATCCGGAAGATATTTTGGAGGTTTGGTATTGCAAAATGCGTCTCACCCCGCAGTTTGGCACCCCTGATTTGTACACCAGGTTAGTTGATTTGGAAGGCCGCTTAACCTTGCTGGAGAATAGCGCGCCCAAACCGGAAGTAAAATGAACCTAAAATGCACCTATCTTAACGATTCAATTTTTTCGGTCAAAAGGTGAAAATCGGCTAAAACCCGCGCCAGTTGTGCATTTTTCGCACTTTTTTCATATTCTTTGATTGTAACCTTTTAATTTAGCCCCCTTAGCATCAATTCCGTGCGGGCCATTTAAAGGGTTTCAAAGCAATTTGTTTGAACCAGTCCTTTTCCCCAGGCAAATCCACATGATCCAACGCGAAAATATTTTCCAGTGTGTACAATTCGGCTTGCTTATCGGTAAGTTGTTTCGACCATTTTACTCTTCCTGCAGGATTAGCGCCCGGGCCTTTGCTTTTATATTCCGCATAAAAAACCGTCTGTTCATTTTCAGGATTACTCCAATTGTTCCAACCTTCGGCGGCGATCTGAGCGGGGAGTTCGCAACGAATAAAAACCGTTTTCGCATGGGCGCGCCATGGTCTTCCCAAATAAATTCTATCAACATCAGCAGCGGCAATAATTTTACAATCCAGAAAAACATAGCCAAATTTTTTTCCGGGGGTAGTGCTGGCCGCGGTTATATAAGAATCGGATTTTTCTTTGATGGTGCAACGTTGAAATACGGCGGTTGACGGACCGAAAATAAAATCGGTGGTGCCTTCAACATAACAGTCCACAAATAATTGCCGCGCGGTTTCGCCCGCGCTAAATATGGTGTCCTGATCGCCGATGAACCGACAGTTTCGGAACAGCGCCTTGTCTGCATCCACATATAAGGCTACCGCCTGGCCTACACGGCCGGCATTGTTTTCAAAAGTAATATTGAAAGCGGCAAACCGGTTGCCTGATATCTTCGCAGTGAAAGAAGTAAAAGTGGTGAGTTTTCCGCGCCCCGAATAATCATTAAATCGAATAATCGTGCTATCAACATTCTCACCAATAAAAGTAACATCTGTATTATTGGCCGGCAGTTCAATCTTTTCATTATAAACGCCATTTTTGATATACAAAGTAATCGGCGCTAAGGGATACACCCTCATGGCATCAATGGCTTCCTGGATATATTTGTAGTCGCCGCTGCCATCTTTGGCCACGGTAAAAATGTATTTATATTTGGAAGGGTTAGCCGTTTGGGCATTCACAAAGTGCTGAACCCATAAGATCAATACCAGCAGCAGCACGCAATACCTTCCTTCAAACTTTATTTTCATCCGCATATTTTTTATGATTTGATGGATCGGAACTTATCAGGTATAAAATTTTAATCGCCCGGTACCATGAAGAATTTATAATGAACATTTCATCTACTTATTTTATTGTAGCCATTTCCAGCGTTTCGCCCAGTCTAATAATACTGCAGTTCTCCATTTTGAAATCGTTGTGCCACCTTGTATTTTACCGTCGTAAAGTTTTGGATCCGCTTTATCCGTGAACCAGTTTTTACCCAGTTTATAATCGGTCGTGTTTTGCCTGCCCGGCCAGGAATTGGTTACGACCAACTGGCCGCGCTGCGTGGGAAAACCAGGAATATCAGAGGTAAATTGATAGCTGATAACTTCTGCCTGTTTGGGAGCAAAGCGAAGCCCATACCGCCCATCGCCCAAATAGTAGCCGGCCCACTTCTGCACGTTATTTTTGTAGGGCGTTTCCATCCAGAAACAAATAGAACCTGGCGGCTTGTTAATTTCAGGCCCTGCCAGAAGAAATTCTACTACGGTGCAATAAGCCACGGTATCCCGCAGGCTCGTCATCCGGTCAAAAATCACGCGCGGACTGTGTTCGATTCTTTCAAAACTGCCGCCCCAGCTTTCCCGAAAAGGATTCGCGGGGTCGCCATCCATCAAGTAGAGCAGCGATGGCGTGTCGCCCATTTTCACTTCACCCTCATAATAATTTTTAAAATCTCTGCCGAGAAAACCGGCCTGCTGTATAAACTTGTTATAATAACCAGTCGGCGAAACACTATCAATAATTTTGTTGTTGGAGAAAAAGCCGTAATAAGAAGCGTTTACTTCAATAAACCATAAGTCAGGAAAATTTTCCGCAATATAGGCGTAGCTGTTGGCGCTCCATTTTTTATTAGGCCCGCCGATCCAATACACTCTGATCTTGCTTTGAATATCCGGCGCGTCATGCAGGGCCTGAGCCAGATCCTCCAGCCCTCCCCAAACTAAAACCCAAAGCGGTTGGGCGTGATTTTTTTTTGCGCATTTTATCAGCCATTCAGAACCTTCAGTTGCTGTAGTAAAACCCGCGTAACGCGCATTGCCCTGCCGGCCTTGCCTGGTAACCGATCTTAGATAAGCCGGCGTTGCCAAACCCTGCACATGTTGCGACAGCTTGGGAAAATCTTTTTCGTATAAATCAATCATTCGAAGGATCTCTTTTTTGTTTCCATTGCCATAGGATGGAGAAGAAATAAGCCCCTCGATTGTAAACCGATCGCTGTACATCAACAGGTGCGTCATCGATTGATTGTCGTCCGGGTCGGTGCCGCCGATATCCGTACTCACAACGATTCGGGGTTTATTAGGCACCGGATGTTGCGCCATCGAAATGTTAGCAGCAACCGAGATAAAGATTAATATGATTAAAACAGTTTTCTTCATTTTTTTACGATTCTTGCTGCCAGCTCCGGCAACTGCCTTCTTATATCGGACAGTACTATTTCTGCAATGCGGCGCGCGCCCAGTTCGTTGAAATGCGTGTCATCCATTTTACCATCCGGGTAATTGGGATGCTCGCCAGGCGCCATATGTAAAAACAAAAGTTTAGATGTCTCCACACCAAACTGTTGGTACAGCTGCTGCGCTTTAACATCCATGTCGATGAGCACAACCTGATGCTCCTTAGCCACATCCCTTACAATCTGTGCATATACTTCGTGCGTCCCTACCACGTTACCCGCACTGTCAAACTTGCGCCTGGCAACGGGTGTAAGCAAAACCGGCGTGGCTCCCTTTGCTCTTGCTTCGGCTACAAATCGGGCCAGGTTGTTTTTAAATGCTACTTCAGTCGTGTAAGTTTTTTTCGTCGGCACTTCATCGTTATGCCCGAATTGAATAAATACATAATCGCCCTTGCTGCAACTATTCAGGATCTGATCCCAAAGCCCCTCCTTTCTGAAAGAGGAGGTGCTGCGGCCGTTCTTTGCCAGGTTCACAACTTCTATCGTGCTGTCCCAAAAGTACACGAAGGGCATGCCCCAGCCGGTTTCCGGATAAGCGTTGGTTCTTTTTATAGCGCAGGTTGAATCTCCAGCTAAAAAAATTTTTGTTTTAGATCGCTTGAAAAAAGTGAAAGACATCAAAATAATTAGCGGCGCGAGGTATCGTATTTTTCTCATCCGGATTTTTATTTTATACCGTTGATATACATTTCGATATTAGTGTATTGTCTGCTTAAACCAAAGACGGAGGCATCCGACGCATCAGACGGGTTTAGTTGGTGCTGTGCTTCCCATTTATCAGGCATGCCATCCTTATCCGAATCAGCGAGCGCTGTTCCCGTGTAAGACGGCCATCCGCCCACTTCTGCCGCGTCATTTATAATTCCATTGGTTCCATTCTTTGCTGTTTTCGACCGGGCCTCTTCAATAAGGCGAAGGTCGACCGCGTCGTATTTAGGTAGGGCGGCGCCTACATTTCCAAGTACGGAAGCATACGCTTTTTGAGCAGTCTCTGTCTGTACCGGTTCGGCAATTGAAAATGGCGTAGGCACCAATGCTTTGCCCCGGAGCGATTCGGGAAATTCCGTTAAATCAACTCCTTTTTGATTGTCTGTAGATAGCGCTTTATTTCCAAACATCATATTTCCGCTTACATACCACTGGCCAAAGCCTTTGGCTTTTTGCGCGTTATAATTAGCTTTTACAAATTTCAACACATCCGGCGCAGCCGGCCCCGGGATATAATAATTATTGACGAGGTTAATATTTGATTTTCCTCCCTCGATATCGACCTCACCGCCATAACAGGCGTTGGCACTTTTCCAGTTAAAAATGACATTGTTCCTATAATCGACCAGCGCCAGCGTATCATGGGCCCTTGCGCCGTTAAACCGAACCGTGCGGCTGTTCTGATTAGAAATCAGGTTATGATGATACGATGCGTTTTGCCCGCCCCAAACGCCACCGTAAGCCCTTAACCCTTTGTGGTGGTTGGCGTCGTATAAACCTTCACTTATGATACTCCATTGCACGGTTACGTTTTTGGTATCATACATGGCAGCGCATTCTTCGTTTGCCCAGGTGAAAGAACAATGGTCGATGATAATTTGCTGGCTGTTTTCCATCCCGAACCCGTAAACGCCCGTGGCGATTTTCGCGCCGGGACGCGATCTTAAATAGCGGATAATGATATTGCCTCTAACACCCGTTTTATCGCTGGCGCAGTTTATTATAAACGAGTTGCCACGCAAACAAATTCCATCGCCAGGAGCGGTTTGCCCGGCAATGGTGATATTGGAACGACTGACTTTAAGCGGCGTTTTTAAATCAATAATCCCGGCCACTGAAAAAACGATGGTAATGGGCTCTCCCGGAAACTCCCGAAAAGCCTGACGAAAACTTCCCTCACCATCATCATTCAGGTTGGAAACGATGACCACTTTGCCACCACGCCCGCCGGAGGCGTATTTACCAAAACCTGCTGCTCCCGGGAAAGCCGGTGTTTGAGCCGTTAAACCGATCACGTTCAAAAGAATAACACATGCTAATAAATACTTTTTCATTTTACCAAGCTATTAATGTACACTTCAATATTCGTATAGGATTGATGAATGCTGAAAAGGGATGCATCGTTCGCATTATTCGGATTAAGCTTATGTTCAAGTTCCCATTGATCCGGCATGCCATCCTGATCGTTATCTAATGGCGCATCAATCTGTTTTAAGTACGGCCAGGCATTCACTGTTTGATCGTATGCCGTGCCATGCGAATATCCGCCTTGCACATCAATAAACCGTCCTGTACTGTTGATTACATCGTTGATCACGCGTTGATCGAGCGTATCACGCCGGGGCAACAGCGCCCCCGCTGACTGCAACACTTCTTTGTACGCCTCCAACGCCGTTTGATGCGGAATTTCTGATACGGCGAAAGCCTTTAATGCTATCGCTTTCTGTCGATCCTGTTCCGATTTGGCTTTATCGACATCCACACCTTTACTGTTATCTTTACTTACCGCGTCGTGCCCTTCCACGTAGTTTCCAGAAACATAAAAGAGGCCATAGGGATGATTTGCGTCTTTGGTATGCGTTGGATTGACTATTCTGCCAGATACGGACTTATTGGTTTCCGGCCCGCTTTTATAATAATTATTGACAACATTGTAGTTACCGTTTTCGCCGCCATACACGTTATTATGCCCCCAATTATAAATTACATTATTGCGGAAGTCAACAAGCTCAGCCGTCGCGCCCAGGCGAACGCCGTTAAAACGAGGTGTGCGGCTGTTGCAATGAGCAAATAAATTATGATGGGCGCTGAGGTGGCTGCCGCCCCAAATGCCCCCGTAGCCATGATGTTCAAAATCCTTATCGCCGGCTTCGAAATGGTAGGAATAGTTTAAAGGTTCAGCAATAATATTCCACTGCAAAGTGGTACTATCACCTTTATATACCGAACACACTTCGTCCGTGCTCCAACTCATACTGCAATGATCAATGATTACATGTTTACGTCCGGAACCACCGACGGCATCGTCGGCGCCTGCTCCATCAACCATGCCTTTGTTTTGATACCGGTCGCCCATTCTAAAGCGCATAAAGCGAATAATCACATTATCGCCTGCTATCGACACGGGATAGTCGGCTACACAAATGCCGCCACCGGGCGCTGTTTGCCCCGCGATGGTAATATCGCCTTTGATATTTAATTTTGATTTTAGGTGGATGGTTCCCGACACACTGAAAACCACCATTCTTGGCCCTTTGGCCACAACCGCCTGCCTCAAACTGCCCGCGCCGTCATCATTCAAATTATTTACGACAAAAACTTTACCACCTCTTCCGCCGGTGGTATATTTACCAAACCCCTCTGCTCCCGGAAAAGCAACCGGACGTGGGGAAGACTGTGCGCCGGCGGTTGTAGCGCTGACGCAGCTGCCCAAAACTGCAATCAGGCTAAGCGCCGCAATGATATTTTTAAACGATAGTTGAAACATGCATTTTTGTTTTTGAAGAACGCCTTTTTTACCGTGGTTACGTATTAATCTTTTACTTAACCTGGTTGGTAATAATATCTTTCACAAGGCTGTTGAGATAAACTTCAATATTATCATAGCCCGTACTTAATTCTTTTCCATTAGCATTGGCGATTTGAGGATCGAGCTGGTTGGCAGTTTCCCAATCATCGGGCATACCGTCTCCATCGCTATCCTGGCGGGCCGGTAAAGTTTGCAGCGCGGGCCAGCCGCCTACATCACCCTGCGTATCAATAATACCATTAGTGCTGCCATTCGATCCGTTGGCAGTAAAGGTTTTGTTTTTTACATTTTCAATAATCCTTGCATCCACGGCGTCACGTTTCAGGCAGGCGCCTACATATCCGATTACCTGCTGGTAGGCTTTTTCGGCGGGATAGGTGAGCATATTATCGCCGTTATTCAGTGGGCTACTGAGTTTCATAGCATCTTTATCTGACTGGGAAACGGTGCCATAACTTCCATGAAACTGGTTGTAGACGCCAAAGGCCCAGTTATCGTTGGTAGCATTGGTATTTCCTTCCACTACGTTTCCATTCACATAAAATTTGCCCCAGATATCATAAACCTCGGTACCGCTTATTTTGTTTTTATCGATCGAAATAATGCGACCCTGCTTGGTTGAAGAATTGTTGGCGATGGTTGCCGGCCCAGGCTTGTAATAGTTGTTGACCATGTTAACGTTCATCGCTTCCCCGCCATAAAAGCTATTGCTGCCCCAATTATAAATAACATTATTGCGAATATCCACCAGGTCAGTCAGCGCAAATGCTTTGCCCGCTTCTTCACCCAGCCTTGCATTGCGGCTGTCGTGATGTGCCAGCAAATTGTGATGGAACGTCGCTTTTTTACCACCCCAGATCCCTCCATATCCGTGAGCGCCCTTGCCGTGGACGGAATTGCGCAAACTTTCGCCAATAAGGCACCATTGCACGGTCGTGTTTTCGTTGGCATAGAAAGATACGCACTCATCTGTGCTCCAGCTCATCGAACAATGATCGATCATAATATTTTTTCGGAACCGGCCACCCAACGCATCACCTTCCTGCTGAGCGGCATCGCCCATACGAAAGCGCATGAAGCGGATGATGACATTGTCAGCATCGACATATACGGGATAATCGCGCAGCGTAATACCATCGCCGGGCGCAGTTTGGCCAGCTATAGTAAGATCGTTGTTTTTAATGCTCAGCGCCGATTTTAAAACAATGGTACCAGAAATATCAAATACAATGATACGCTTGCCGGCAGTGCCAATTGCGGCGCGCAGGCTGCCCGACCCTGCATCGTTGAGATTGGTAACTTTTATGACTTTTCCGCCCCGCCCGCCAGTGATATCTTTGGCGAAACCCTCGGCCCCGGGAAAGGCGATCGCAGTCTCTTCTACCGGCTGCGGCTTTCCGGGTTGAGGCTGCTCGGGCTGCTCGCCGCCCGGCTTCGAGCAGGATGCGATATAAAACAATAATATAAACAGCATACGCATTGCAGTCATCACTTTTTAATTGTTGTGTAATGAAAAAAGCGTTACACCTGCCGAGAATCGGTCAATCCGGACCGGTGTAACGCTCTGACTATAAAATTTATTTACCGATCATTTATAACAAGGTCCTCCACATAGGCGCGCCGGAATCATACTTACCAGCAAAGCCCGGATCGAGGAAGGAGAAGATGCCGTTGTAAGGATCTCCCCATAATTTATCTGCCGTATTGTTATATGTCATTCCGGGCAGGCCTGGAATTTCAGATCCCGCGGCAATCTTCAGGTCGGAAGTGCCCCAAACATTTGCAATGGTAATTGTTGTAGCGGGCAAACCGCTTTTCATGGTCACCGTTGTATTTTCAGTTCCAGACTCATCCCATCCATGACCGAAAATGGAATTCTTGATGCTGAAGCCATTTACAACATCATTCCTTCCCGCGGCGCCCCTGAACCGGAACACCTGTGCACCTCCTGAAGTAAATTCATTGAACGTGCAACTCTCAATCTCGAAGGTTTGAAAATTCTGGCGTGTCTGAATCAGTGAATTAATTTTATAAAAAGTGGAGTTTAAAAATTTAACGTGATCAAACGCCGCCTTGCCTGCGCCGTCAGTATCGGCCGTTAACACACTGTAACCGCCAATATGATGCACGATCGAATTGGAGATAATATAATTCCTGATAAACACATTATCCCGAATGCGAATCACGCCACGCATATGATGCATGTCGCAGTTCTCGAAACGGAGTTCCTGGATCTGTGTCAAACTGCTTTCATTAGGATTAAACACATAATTTCCTGAAATATTTTGTCCGTCAATTTCTAAATCGTCAAATAAAACACGAGCAATATTGGCACCTGACGCGATATTCATGTTGCCAGAAGTGTTGACCAGTGCGGCTTTTGTTTCAGAGAAACCATACGCGCCTTTGAAAGTAACCGATTTATTGAGTGCCGTTGTGGGCATATTAAACCTTACTCCTTTTTTCAAAAGGATAATGCCTCCGTCAGGAACGGCTGCCAAGGCCGCGGTTACAGCGGCAGGATCATCCGATTCGCTGAGATCAATCACATTGGGGCTGCTCACGTCAACACCGGGCACCAACGTTTTATAATTCACCCATCCTCTGAGCGTAGCGCCGCTGTAGATAGCAACCTGGTATTCCGTACTCGGCGTTAACCCTGTAATAATTGTTTCTCCGGCGGCCTGATCGGCAGCAGAGACCGTAAATTCTTTGAGCGGAGTGGTCAGCCTTACATCTTCGGGACTGAAAATTTTAATGCCGGTAACAGCAGCGCCCGAAACAGCCCAGGTTACTTTGGCGCGCGTATCCGTTACATCAAAACGCCTTGGTGTGTTCAACACAGAAGGGAAACGCATAGTGCGGATAGTTCCCAGGTCAGAGGCCATACTGTTATATTGAGGATCGGCCGCATTGGCGGTCGCCCTGATCTGATAAGAAGTATTATACAGCAACCCCTCGCCGAGCAGCGCTTCGTCGAGCACTACATAGTTGGTATCAACGGTTACCGTATAATCAATCAATTTAAAAGAGTCGCGGCTGATTTCCAGGGTGTAGGACGTGGCGTCTTTCAATTTTCCCATATTCAATGTAATAACATTGTTTTCCACGATGATGCCGGCGCCGTTTAGTACGGGCCGGAAAAGCCGGGTTTGCTCATAGCTTTTCTCATCCTTTTTGCAAGCGGTGAAAACCAACGCCAACACGACAGACGCCAGCAGCAAATGGGGTATTGAAAATATTGTGTGTATCTTTTTCATCTGTAATTTTTTATGGATGGTAAGATCTGTTTGAATAATGATTTAGTTGCCGAACATGTAACCGTCATTGCTCATGTTGCCTTTGCTGGCTGCAACTGCTTCTTCGGGTATGGGAAAAATATAGCGCGCTACGCCTGGTTTTGGACCATTGTAATAGTTTGCCCAGTCTTTTGTTACCCATTCTTTATAAGTGGATTTTGTCCCGTCCCAGAGGTCGAGCAAAAAGTTGACGCGGTTCCAGGTCTCATCTGGTGGGGCCGCTACTTTTCTATTCGGATTTAAGACCATAAAATGCCCAGCGGCATCACGCTTCCAATACATATAATTTGGATAGTTGGCATAAGCGCCCGCTCCGGTTACAGCTGAATTAGCCATATCTTTCAATGTCTCAACGGTTTCTTCTGTTTTTTCTGCATAAAGGTTCCAGCGAATCAATTCGTATTTACGAATCATTTCTCCGCCAAACTCCCAGGCGCGCTCATCCACAATTGCATTGAAAAAAGTTTCCTTGCTTGAAGATGCGGCTGCGATATAAGCGTCAACTTTTGAAGGCCACAATGACTCGGCAAAAGCTCTTCTTCTTACACGGGCCAGCGACTCCTGCGCGGCGGCGGTAGGGCCCTCGAGCTCGTTTACTGCTTCTGCATGCATCAGCAACACATCCGCGTAGCGCATCATAGGCCAGTTGATCCCTGTTCCTTTGGCCGAGTTTTGCCCGGGCGGATTAGGTAAAAAATGACGGCTCCATTTTCCTTGTGCAATGTTGGTCGGGCCGTTTACAAAAACCTCCTCGAAATCCGTATTCACTTTGTAAAGTGCGCAGGTAACGTCTCTTCTCACATCCAGCGTATCAAAAGAAAAATAATAGCTCGGAGGTATTGCCATGTAATTACTTCCCGATCCATATTGGTGAGATGCGGTAGCGCCGCCATCCACAGTGATACCGATGTTCCAGGCCACGTCGCCATTCCCTAATGCAAAAGGAACTTCAAATAAAACCTCGCTGTTAACGGTGGTGATAAATTTATTTTGGTTCATGAATATCTGCCGATAGTCGCGGGGAAGTTCGCGATCTTTCAGCGTAATCAATTTCTCGGTATAGTCTTTTGCAATTTTATAATAATCGAGATAATCAGGCTCGCGCTCCATATTCAGTTCGGGCGTTAAAAAATATCCGCCGCGTTGCAAAGCCAAACGGGCGATCATCCCGATGGTATACTCGCGGTTCACTTGTTCGGTGCTGTAAGGGCATTGATCGGCCCACATCATTTTCTCTTCGATATTGATCAAATCCTCAATAACCTGAGAAAGGATAACATTGCGGTCTTCGCGCGGAAGGAAAAAGTTGGCGCCGGCCTTGGGATATTCACGCACGTTGGGCACATCGCCAAAATAATAGATCAGCATACTATACCAAAAAGCACGAATTGTATAGGCCTCGCCCAGCATGTGGTTCATCAGGTTTTTTGTCGCAACATCTGACGATTGCAGCGCAGGGCTGGCTTCGATACCTTCGATGGCAATATTAGCATTCCGGATCGAAGTGTAAGCCGCATTCCAGAACTGGCGCAGATCCCCGTTGGTAGAAAGTGCGTTGAGATCCCAGATTTGATAGCGGTCGCTTTGGCTGCCCCAACCCGAAGAATGTTCGATATCGGTGTTGCCCGTCATGTTGTTAGAAAGGCGCGAACGGAACCCGTCCGTACCAAAAGATTCGTATGCGGCATTGACGCCCTTACGGGTATCGTCCACATTCGAATACACATAATTAATGTCGAAGGTTGACAGCGAATCGGGCGCTAAAAATTTTTTACAAGAACCTGCTAAAACAGGTAATGCAAGCAGCGCGATATATTTAAGTTTCATTGGTATCATTTTTTAATTTTAAATAATGAACTTTAAAAGTTTACGTTTACACCGAAAGTAAAGGAGCGGCTTCTCGGAAAGCCGGAGTTGTCAACACCCGGTGTAAGGCCGTTGCCTCTTGTACTGATCTCGGGATCGTAACCAGAGTATTTAGTCCAAAGCTTTAAATTATTTCCTGTTACATATACTCTAAACTGGTTCATTCCAATTTTTGAAATCCATCGCTTGGGAAGCGAATAACCGATATTCAGATTGTTCAAACGGATGAAAGACCCGTCTTCAATCGCCCATGAATGAATTACTGCCTGGGCTACCCCGTGGCTGGCATGCGACCATATATTTTTATTCGCATTCATCTCAGCCAACTGCGCAAGATCTGTTACGATGCCGCCGGGCGTGCCGGTATAGCTTCCATCTACATCGAGATAAGAGAAGCGGTTTTCAAGGCTCATGGTTTCTAAGAGATTACCATAAGTCACCCGCCGGAATTGGCTGTATTGAATCTTCCCTGCATTGTAAACATCGTTGCCATAAGTCCAGTCGAAGAAGATGGAGAAATCAAAACTTTTATAAGTAACATCAAAACCGAAACCGCCCTGCGCTTTGGGAAGTGTATTGCCAATCACCTGCCTGTCTTCACTATTGATGACACCATCATCATTGAGATCTTTTAGTTTGAGAAAACCGGGGCGAACATTGCCGTTACCAACGGTTCCGCCCGAGTTGGCTACACCTTCTTTCAGGATATACCGTCCGCTTGCCTGGTCGTAACTTTCAAAATCAGATGTTTGATAATAACCATCCGTTACATAGCCATAGACGTTACCGATGCGGCCGCCAACTTCAAAGTAAAAATCATCACGGTCTCTCAGATCAGTGCTGGCCCAGTTCGATTGTTGAAAACGCGAATTGGTACCATCCAATTCTACAATCCTGCCTACATTGCGGCCGACATTAAAGTTGGCGCTTACCAGCAGCTCTTTTTTCTTGATGATGTCCGCGTTAAGCCCCAGTTCAAAACCTTCATTTGAATTGCTTCCGATGTTGGCCCATTGAGCGCCAAAACCGGTATTGGTGGGGATAGCCGTTTGAAAGAGCAGATCTTTAACCGTGTTTTTATAAAAATCCAATGAACCGGTAATGCCTGATTTAAACAGGGTAAAATCTAAACCAATATTGCGGTTGATCGTTGTCTCCCATTTCAAATTAGGATTAAACAATACCGATCCTTCGGGCGTATAATACACGTTGTCGATATTTCCAAAGCCGGGGCCCCTGTTGGTGGTGGCAGCAAAAAGGAACTGCGTAGCCGTTGCGGGAATGCGGTCATTACCTGTAGCACCATAGCTGGCTCTCAATTTCAGCTCCCTGATCCAGGAAACGTCCGAAAGAAATTTCTCATTTGAGATCTTCCAACCCACAGCTGCGGCGGGGAAGAACGCCAATTGGTTTTCTTTAGAAAAACGGCTGGAGGCATCACCACGGAAGGTGAAGGTAGCCATGTATTTGTTGAGTAACTGATAATCGATACGGCCAAAACCGGAAAGCATATTGGTATTCGTCGCTTCGGAAGTCGACAAACGGTCGGTGCGGCCAAAGGCCATGTTGGCAAATAGTTCTTCAGGAGTGATCGATAACCTGAAATCCTCTGACCGGATAAAGCTGCTTTTTCCGCCGCTCGAGTTAACTTCCTGGCCGATCAACACGTCCAGCGTTTGATTTTTCAGGTTCTGAAAACGGTAATTCAATGTGTTCACCCAACGATACCTAAAATTTTCAGAGTTGGTTTTTTCGCCCAGCGGCATATTCCCGCCGTTGTTAAAGGATTCGCCTGTAAGCGGCCCATAAAAGCGAAGCACTTCGTCAAAACTTTTTTCGAAGCTATAGTTTGATTTAAAAGTCAGGTTGGATAGAATTTTATACTCAAGCGTCGGGTTGAGTATAAAATTTTGAGTGGAACGTTTTCGCCAATCCTGCTTCACCAATTCCTGCGGGCTTACCAGGCTTTGAATAAACTGCGCGAAATCGTCATTGGGATCTATATTTCCCGGATCGATCACCATTTCATCTGCCAATCCATTGGTAGGGCGGGTTTGCACCGCATCTTTAATAGATAACTGGGCGCTCGAGGTTCCCGCACCGTCAACCACGGTTTTGGTCATCCGCGAAGCAAGCCCCACGGAAAGTTTTTCGTTTATTTTTTGATCCAGTTTAAAGTTGAGCGCGTTTCTTAAAAAGCCATTGTTGATCAACAAGCCTTCATCTTTATTATTAGTAAGGCTTAAAAAAACCTTTGTCATGGCCGTGCCACCTGTGAGCGTAATATTGTGATACTGAGAAGCACGCGGATCGCCGAAAAGAATGTCCTGCCAATCATTTGCCGGTTTTTGTTTATACAGTTCCAAATCTTCATATACACCAAAAAAGCGTTCAAAGCCCCGCACCGCAGCATCCGACTGCAGTTTGTAATATTCATAATTAGCCAACACAAATTCGTAAGGATCCAGCACTTTTAGCTTTCTGTCCTCGGGCAGTTTTTTCAATTGGTAAAAACCATTGTAAGAAACAGAAACCCTTCCTGCTTTCGGCTGTTTGGTGGTTACAACGATTACGCCGTTCGCCGCCTGCGCACCGTAGATCGCGGTAGCGGACGCATCTTTTAAAACGTTAATGCTTTCAATATCGGTCGGCGGTATGTCGCGAATACTTGATACGATCAATCCATCAACAACGAATAAGGGCGAGTTGTCCTGCGTAATGGAGCCGCCGCCTCTCACCCGTATGGAGACATCGGCATCCGGCGCACCATCAGCGGTAAGCACCCTTACACCCGGCAGGCGGCCCGTAAGCGCTGACGCTGCACTTGCCATAGGTATTTTTGCCAATTCCTTACCAGAAAGCGTGGCCACGGAGCCTGTTAGATCTGACTTTTTAATTTTACCGTAACCGTAATCTACCACAACAACTACGTCTTCCTCGGAAATAATGTCTTTCGACATCGAAATTGTCATTCCATCCAACGCTGCGGCGGTTTGGGCTTTGTAGCCGGTAAATGAAAAAACCAATAGCGGGCTTCCTTCTTCCGGCACTTCGATGGTAAATTTCCCGTTTTCGTCGGTCTGCGTTACTGTTTTGGTGTCTTGCAGCGTAACGGTGACACCCCTCAGCGGCGCTTCGGTATCATCCAGCACGGTCCCTGAAATTGACCGGGTTTGTGCATTCGCGTGAAGACAAAACAGGGCAATAAGCATCGTCCATAATAATCTGATCATACGACTTTGTTTTAGTTTTTATAAATCAAGCGGAGGGCAAAGCATTGTAATCGGTTACATTCTACAGCCTGGCATCTCAATCGTTCAGCAATGCTAACCATTTTTTAAAAAAATGGCTGCTTGCGGAGGTTATTTATTTACGCAAACGTTGCCGGTATCGTGTGCATTATTGTTATCTTCGCGATAAAGCTGCGAGGCCTGTATGAAGTTTGAAGCTGCTACCATAAAAGATATTGCAAAAGCGTTGGGACTTTCAACCTCAACGGTGTCAAGGGCTTTGAGAGACAGCTACGAAATCAGCGAGGCGACGAAGAAAAAAATTAAAGATTATGCGGCCGCGATCAACTACCGCCCCAACCCGGTAGCGCTGAGCCTGAAAGAGAAGCGGACCCTTTCGATCGGAGTGGTCGTTTCAGAAATCGCCAATACGTTTTTCAGCCAGGTCATTAATGGCATAGAATCGATTGCTTATAAAAACGGTTACAATGTAATTATTACACAAAGTCAGGAATCCGTAGCTCGCGAGCAAATGATCCTGGATTACCTCACGTCGCGATCGATCGACGGGCTGATCATTTCCGTTTCGGGAGAGACAGATGATTTTAGCTACCTGAAGCAGCTTCATGAAAAGAGCCTGCCGATCGTTTTTTTTGACCGGGTCATTGAAGATATAGATACGCATAAAGTCATTATTGATAATTTCCAGGGCGTTTACAAAGCCACCACTCATTTTATTGAAAATAAATATAAAAGGATTGCTGCCATTGCCGGCAGCGCCCATCTTTCCATCACCAAAGACCGGTTGGCGGGCTACAAAAAAGCGCTGGCAGACCACCAGATAGCCGTAGATGAGTCGCTGATCAGGTTTTGTGACCATGGCGGGTTGATGGTGGAGGAAGTGGCAACCGCGGTAGATGCGCTGCTTGCTTTAAAGCAAAAGCCCGACGCACTGGTACTTTTGGCAGATAAGATCACCACGGAAACTTTTAGCCTGCTGAAAAAGAAAAATATCCGGATGCCGGAAGATATGGCCGTGATCGGGTTTAATAATTCCAAATACACTTCGCTTTTTAGCCCGGCGCTTTCTGTGATTAGCCAGCCGGCATTTGAAATGGGCGCTCAGGCGGCTTCGCTTTTGCTCAACCTGATTGAAAGTAAGCGCGCCGTTACGGAGTTCAGGCTTGAATGCCTTCCTCCGGAAATCATCATCAGGGAAAGCAGCCAGAAATAGCTGGCCCAGTTTACCACATCGGTTTAGAATGAAAATTTTTATGTAGGTTTGCATCCCTCCAACTAATATGGGGTTGGCCCGGTAGTTCAATGGATAGAATAGGAGTTTCCTAAACTCTAGATACAAGTTCGATTCTTGTCCGGGCTACACAGAAAGTAATGGTTCGGATGTTCCGGACCATTTTTGTTCCCATCCTTTGGTAAGTACAATTAATTGCTAACGCATCTAGATTTTGAAGTAAAAAATGGCACAAGGCCATCAGCATACTCGTTGCTCACCTTGCTAAGGAAGGAAAGCATTTAGCTTGAATATGATCAAACATGGATAAAATCAGCATCGTCCGCTACCGCATCATCTTCAAAAACAACCTTCCAAAAAAATTTTTCGCCTGTTGCGCGCGGCATATGATAAAACCAATTAACTTTGTATTTCAAAGCACTTTTAAAATTACAGACAGTCGATAAAAGAAGCCATCCAACCGCTTACCATCGCAACTGTCATTTTTTATTAACAATTACTTTGAAACACAAAGTACTTTTAAAAAAACAAAGATCATGACAGGACAAGCTCCCCATTCCGCAACCCCGCTGGTTTCTGCCCCATTAGGCAAAAGAATGCTAATCGGCGCCGTCATAGCGCTGATGCTTATCTCCACCTTTGTTTCCTCGGTGCAACACCCGGATCCCTCCTGGCCGGAACGCTGGGTGCTTCGGCCCCTTATTATTGTGCCGCTAGCGGGCGCCATGGGCGCCGCATTTTATCATATCATGGATTATCTCAGGCGGCAAATGCGCTTGAATAAATGGCTTGCGCTGACGCTCGGCATCCTGGCTTATATCGTTGCTCTTTGGCTGGGCTCCGTACTTGGCCTGAATGGCACTTTGTGGAACTAAATTTAATTAACACCATCAATATTCCCCCACTCATGAAAGATCAGATCATTGAAAATTTGCATCAGCCGGCAGCGCTCGAGCAGCTTTACCGCAGCAATAAACAGCGTTTTAAAAAAGAGTTCAGCGCTCTTTACCCGGAATTGAAAGGCAGCGAAATAGCCGACTGCTGGAACGCACGCCTGAACTTCGAAACGGAAACGATTTCCTGGGGAAGCAAAACAGAGCTGCTGGTTGTTATTGCCTGCTGTATAATCGCGGGTTTTATTGCCAAAATCCCGGCGATTTTTAATATCGATGAAGCACTTTTCTACCCCCGCAATATCGGCTTTATCCTGTTTCCGATCCTGGCCTTCTATTTTGCCTGGAAGCATCACTTACAAAAATCGACCGTCATTTTTCTCGCGGTTTGCGTCGCGGCCAGCCTTGTTTTTATGAATTTGCTGCCCCGTAATCCGGCAAGCGACACGCTCGTTTTATCCTGCATCCATATGGTGCTTTGTTTATGGGCACTGCTGGGTATCGCTTTTACGGCGCAGGGAAACAAAAACCCCGAGCGGCGTATCGCCTATTTGAAATACAACGGCGACCTGGTAGTCATCACCACGCTCATTGTTATTGCGGGTGGCATTTTAACAGGACTGACCATTGGTTTGTTTTCTTTAATCGGCCTGCAGATAGAAGAATTTTATTTTAAAAATATCGTGATTTTTGCGCTTCCTTCCGCGCCTATCATCGGCACTTATCTCATCCAGGCCAATCCGTCGCTGGTTGGGAAAGTGTCTCCCATCATCGCGAAAATTTTTAGTCCGCTCGTGTTAGCGATGCTTATTGTTTACCTCGCGGCCATCGTTTACTCCGGAAAAAACCCCTACCAGGACCGCGATTTTCTTTTCATCTTCAACCTGCTGCTGATCGGCGTCATGGCTATCATCTTTTTTTCGATTGCCGGCTCAAAATATCCGTCTAAAACCAGATCCGAAACGTGGATACTCTTTCTGCTTTCCATTGTAACTATTATAATTAATGGCGTGGCGCTTTCTGCGATTTTGTTTCGCATTTCGACATGGGGCATTACGCCCAACCGATTGGCGGTGCTCGGCGGAAACCTCCTCATCCTGCTCCATTTGCTGCTGGTCTGCGCTCAATTATTTAAACTGCTCAGGAAAAAAAGGCCGTTGCAGCATGTCGAAAACACCATTGCTGGTTATCTGCCTGTTTATGTCGCATGGGCAGCGGCGGTGACCTTTCTTTTCCCTTTGATTTTTGGTTTTAAATAAAAGCGTGTCGTTTCCTCCGCGCGAAATAATCGGTTGGATTTGGAAAATTTTTGTTATATTAAATTTATCTTTTTCTGGTATAATCTTTTATATAATAGAGTTGACAACCAGACATTATTTTTAAAAAACAGAACATATGATTTTTCAAATTAACACAGATAAAAACCTCACTGTTAGCGCCGCATACGCAGAAAAAATTGAAGGCCTGATTGAAAGTGAAATTGGCCGATTTGACGAATACCTCACACGTGTGGAAGTCTATTTATCAGATCAAAATGCAGATAAAGAAAATGGAGCGGATAAACGTTGCCGCTTAGAGGCGAGAGTGAAAGGCAAGCAACCCATAGCCGTTTCGGAAGACGGCAGCACTTATGATCTGGCCATCAGCGGCGCCGCATCAAAATTAAAAACTACTTTAGAAACACTGGCCGGCAAAGCCCGCGCTTATTAGCCCTTTTGATAATCTAAATTGCTATAAAATTTTCGTCAGCGTTTGCTGCCCATCGCGTACTTAATGCCGCCCAGCAGATGCTTTAAAAAAAGTGGTTCGTCGTAAGAAGCATCCGTGTGGCCCAGGCCGGTGTAAAACACCCGCCCACCTTCGAAACTGTGATACCACGACATCGGGTGAACTTTCCCGTTTTTGCCGCCCTCGTAGCTGCTTTCGTCGATTGCTATGAGTATGTTTATATCGGGGTTGATATTTTTAAAGTTATACCATTCATCTTTTCTTTCCCAAACAGAAGGCAAATGCCTGGTTGCCGGATGTTTTTTATCTTTTACTAAAAGTTTGGCTTCCTGTTGCTTAGGATGACTGTCGAACCAGGCGCCAATCATTTTATTATACCAGGGCCAGCCATACTCCGTGTCAGTAGCCGCGTGTATGCCGACAAAACCTCCACCGTTATGGATGTATTGCTGAATCGCAGCTTTTTGATCCTCATTAAATAAAGTGCCGGTAGTATTCAGAAAGATGATGGCGGCATATTGTTTCAGGTTGCTGGCGTTGAACAAAGCAGAATCCTTGGTGGCCACTACTTCAAACCCGTTTTCAGCGCCCAGTTTTTGAATCGTCTCAATCCCTTTCGGAATAGAGCTGTGATAAAAACCATTGGTTTTTGTCATTAATAACACTTTTGGCCTGGGCGGCGTGAACGATATGGAAAGGCCGGCCACGATGACAATAGCAAAAATTGCAATGCGTTTAAACATATTATATGAGACATTGAAGATATATGAATCAACTAATGTGCTGTAAGATATTGTTTTCTTTCCACATTTTTTAAACCGCCGCCGGCGCCCAACCCAATCCTAGCCACGCATTATCTATATTTGCAGCGCAAACTGCAACTATTTTTTAAATCAATAGCATGAAAAAAATCAAATTTACGCTACCTGCTGAAGCACTTGGATCTGCAACCAGCGTTGTACTGCTCGGCGATTTTAATGACTGGAATCTTGATAAAGGCATTGAACTTAGCGTACAGGCAGATGGCTCTTTAGCCGCATCTGTTGCCTTGGAACCAGGCAAAACTTATGAATACCGGTTTTTATTGAGCAATGGCACCTGGATCAACGACTGGAACGCACAGCAATATGTGCACAACCAGGTTTTTGGAGTTGAAAATTCAGTGATCACCGTTCCTGCCGCCGCTTCGAAAAAAGCTCCTGCAAAAACAGAAAAAGCCGCTCCGGCGAAGGCAGCCGCAAAAAAAGCAGCCCCATCCAAACCAAAAAAGGAAAAGGCAGCTGTTGCCCTTAGCGACGACCTCACCAAAATTGAAGGCATCGGCAATAAAATCGCAAAAATTCTTTTAGCAGAAGGCATTGACTCGTTTGCAGCGTTGGGCAAAGCAACCAGCAAAAAACTAAAAGGAATTTTAGAAAAGGCCGGCTCCGATTTCCAAATGCATAACCCGGCTTCATGGCCCAAGCAGGCTAAACTGGCCGCTGCAGGCAAATGGGATGAACTGGCGGCGCTACAACAGAAGTTAGTGGCAGGCAAATAGAAAGCGCCGGCTGTTTTGCATTTCGCAAAAGTTTCCTCACCTTATCGGGAGCTATCGCATCCTTCTGGCGGTATAAAAATAAGCCACTTCCAGGCTTATGAGCAGCAGGATGCCCACGAGCTGATGCGTTATTGCAAAGCCGATTTTGGAAGGCGTTAAATAATTGACCAAAGTTATGACGCCGAGTATCACCTGCACGAGCGTTAGGGCGAGCGGCAGGTAGCGCATTTTGTAAATGCTCAGACTTCTGATCTGCCGGCTAATCATTATTGTATACATAATAATTAAAGCGGTGAGGATATACGCAAGTCCGCGGTGGATGAATTGTATGGCAAGCAAATTGTGAAACATGCCGCCCTCGCTCATGTCGGGTACGAACCGGCCGTTGATACTGGGCCAGGTGATGGCGGATTTTGCCGCGTGGGTACCTGCCATAAACGCGCCGTATATTAACTGAATCGTCAAAACGGCAAGAAGCAATAATGTGAAGTTTTTGACAGCCGGGATCCGCGCTTTTTTAAAATCCGGAACCGAAATTTTGAGCGCGAACCAGATAACGTATACGAGTAAAATCAGAGCAGCGATGAAGTGAGCTGCTAAGCGGATATGGCTCACATATACCAAATCTGTCCCTATCCCGCTGGCTACCATAATCCAGCCGATAGCGCCTTGTAGCGCGCCTAAAATAAACAGGATCACCATAGGCCAAAGCATGCTTTTATCGATCTTTCTTTTATAGATAAAATAAATAAACGGAATAACGAATACGACGCCCATAAACCTGGCCCAGTTCCGGTGCAGCCATTCCCAGAAATAGATGGCTTTAAAGTTTTCCAGGTCAAAATAGTTATGGATGTATTTGTATTGGGCAATCTGTTTGTATTTCTCAAAGGCCAATAGCCAGTCTTGTTCATTCATTGGTGGCAAAGCGCCCAAAATCGGCTTCCATTCTGTAATTGATAAGCCGCTGCCTGTGAGGCGGGTGATGCCTCCCAACAGAATTTGCACAATGATCATGGCCGCTCCAATAAAAAGCCAAATGGCAACCGGCCTGTTCTTCTTTATATCCATAATGATTGCAAAAATATTGTACTTCTTGTTTTAGGAAACAAAGTTTTTCCCAGCGCTGCCAAAACCCTGACTATTTTATCGCGTAAAAGCAAATGCCATCCGTTTTGACAACAGATGGCATTTTACAAAGGAGTGTCGGTTTGGTTATTCGCGAATAGCCTCGATTATTTTTGAGTAGGATTTTGTCCCGTCGATATCTACTTGTGCAATTCTGATAAAAAAAGGCTTCGCTTCATCCGGCGGCAATGGCCCCTGGGTTTTCCTGCAAGACAGCAATACCACAGATAAAACCATTGCTGAAAAAACAAGGCGCATCAGTCTTGTCTTCCGCCTTTTAAAACCGAAACCGGCGAAGAGTAACAGTGAGGTGGCGACGCTTGCATAGGTCCATATCTCGTGAAGCGCTATGGTATGTTGATAATGTAATACCCTCGTCGAGCCGCCTTGGTCAGCCTTTGATAGTACTTTATCAATTTTGAAAAATGTGACACCATCGGTCGACCCTTCTATTTCAAAATGCTTATTATTTTGTTCCGTCAGGGTGCTCCACTTAAGATGCAGTTCCTGACTTCTAATCACCGCCTTAACGTTCTCAAAAAAAGCAGGCAAAGCGCCATCGCTATTTTTCAGGAAAAAGCCGCTAAAGCCATTAACGCTAAAAGTCACCTCCCAATAACCGCTCGTAGCGTTCCAAATGATGTGTTCATCTTCGGGATCGATCGTTTCCGGTGCACCCGCATAAGTATGTGGAAGACCGCTACCATCACTGCTAACGCCGCCTCTTTTTTCCACCCGAACATTTGCCTTATTAGCAGCGTCGGCCGGGCCAGTCGGTAATTTAAC
The DNA here is from genome assembly GCF_039652435.2 of Niabella insulisoli. Lineage (GTDB taxonomy): Bacteria > Bacteroidota > Bacteroidia > Chitinophagales > Chitinophagaceae > Niabella > Niabella insulamsoli. The sequence continues at coordinate 4,041,245 of NZ_CP190246.1, forward strand.
GGTGTTCACGGCATTAAAATCATCAAACTCACCCTGCGTAAAATATAGCGTTACTTCCCCCGCCGTCGAAGCGGCGCCTGTTGCAGGATGGATCTCAAAATGTCTTTTTACGAACTGGGCCGGCTGGCTTGTGGCTACCCAAACTTTTGCGGCAATGCTGGCGCTGAAATTACCAAACGGAAGGCTTACCTTCGCAATAGGATTACAATTTTGCTGAAACACCGCATGCCGGGCACCCCCGGAAATAGTTTGACTGCTTCCGTCTGCAGCAAGCGCTCCTCCCGAAATTGGGGCTACAATATTAACAGGTGTATCTTTAGATAATCCCGTTCCATCGCCCAATTCCCCATATGTGCCATGGCCCCAGGTCCATAAGCTGCCGTCGGCTTTCATGGCAGCCGTATGATCGTGTCCGGACTCCACAATTTTCCATTCATCAGCGCTAACCAACACGGGCTGGCGCTGATCGGACGCCGCTCCAATACCCAGCTGCCCGTGATTGTTTTGTCCCCAACTCCAAAGTGTGCCATCCGATTTTATACCCACCGTAAACGCGGTACCGGCGGTAATAGCCTTCCAGGTGTCGGTTCCAATTTTTACGGGATAGTGCTTTCCGCCACGTGCATTATCTCCCAACTGACCATTGCTATTGAGTCCCCAGGCCCATAGCGTACCATCGGCTTTTATCGCCGCAGTATGCGATTGGCCGCCGTCAACAGCGATCCATTTGTCGCTCCCCACCTGAATGGGGGTGGCTCTGTCTGTGATAGAAAAATCTCCCAGCTGCCCATAATTATTGTGGCCCCAAACCCATAGTGTGCTGTCGGCCTTGATCGCCATATTATGATTATCACCTGACGCAATGAAACGCCAGTCCGCGTCCGTCCCTACCTGAACGGGCGTGTAGCGGGCTTCCGTAGTGCCGTCGCCCAGTTGTGAGTGTGAGTTGTGCCCCCAGGCCCAAAGAGTGCCGTCGGTTTTTATGCCCACGCTATGCCTGCCCCCACCGGCCACCGCTTTCCAGGTATCCGTGCCGATTTGAATGGGAAAGTGTTTATTAACGCGGGTTCCATCGCCCAGCTCACCATAATTGTTGGAGCCCCAAGCCCAAAGCGTTCCGTTTGATTGAATCGCTAATGTGTGATAACTGGCGGCAGCGACGGCTTTCCAGGTACCGGGTACTATGGCTGTCGGAACATTTTTGTTGATTTTAGTTCCATCCCCTAACGTGTAATGAGCGTTGCTTCCCCAGCCCCAAAGCGATCCATCGGCTTTCAGGCCAAAGCTCTGATAGGAGGTGCCGGTATAAAAGGCAACAAACATGTCACATTGTGCCGACGTTCGTGTCATCCAAATGGTTAGCAGCAAAAAAGTACAGGCGAACTTTTCTTTTGTAAAGATCTTTTTCATAAAGTGTCTTTTTGGGTTGCGCTCAAGAATGCGCTGATTTCTGGGCACAACTTTGGTGTTTACAATTAATAATTATACACCAGCCCGAACCGGCTTTAACGGCACTTTACAGTGAAGAGGGGGAGCGCTTAGTTGTTGGTTGTGATCATCTTCAATATTGGTGATCAACTTCAAGCTAACAAAAGTAGCAAGTTGCCGTAGCGCTGGATTAAAGGGCTAACCTGAAACTTCTTCTAGCAAAGCAGCGCAAAAATAGGGGAATGGGATAAATATCTGCAAACGTTGACCTAATAAATTAAAAAAAATTGTTAAGCATTCAATGTTGCCACTTTGAGATTGGCGGTAGCCCTTTATCGATGCGTTTTTCGGCCGTTTGTTTAAAATCCTCATTCCTGTAAAAATCCCTTTCTTGCGAATCTCATTTTCCATTAAATCCGAACCCGTTATCTTTGCCACCCTAAATTTTTCTATCAGGAATGAAAGCATATACGTTTATAATCAGATACAGGTTGCCGATAGCAATTGTGGTGTTACTGGCCGGAATTTTCACCAACTATGCCGCCAGTTTTTGGCCGGCCTTTCCGCTTTACCTGATCGCTGCCATCCTTATTTTCAGTCATTTCTTTTTCGGGCCGTTAAGGCTTATCCAGGAATATATGGAAACTGGCGATATGGAAGGCGCTGAGAAGATCCTGAACTCGATCAAATTCCCCAACCTTTTATATAAACCCATTCGTTCGGTATATTATACTTTGAAGGGAAATATTGCGATGAGCAAGCAGGATTTTGACGGCGCTGAAAGCATGATGAAAAAAGGGCTCGACCTCGGCATGCCGATGAAAGAAGCCGAAGGCGCCAGCATGCTGCAAATGGGAATGCTGGCTATGCAAAAAGGAAACATCAAACAAGGAGAAAGTTATATTCGCCAGGCTATCAGAAAAGGGTTGCCCGACAAAGAAAACGAAGCGGCGGCCTTTTTGCAGATGTGCAGCATCATGATGAACAAACGCGAATTTCGCGCCGCTAAAGATTTTTATCGCAAGGCTAAAGCCTGCAATCCAACTACGCCCCAAATTGTAGAGCAGCTAAAAGAAATTGGAAAATATATTTCCAGGATGCCTGGCTAATAGCAGTTGGGTTACTAAGATTATCTCAGCGGATTGACCGGCAAACCGCGTCCTCTTTTAATTTCAAAATCTTCTGTCCTATCGGGTTTCACCACCAGCTTGCGATCGATCGAATTGATCAGCTCTGGCTGCCTGTGCTCAACAAAGAAAGCGCCCGGATCCCATTTTTCATTCTGATTCGTGTCATACAAAATTTTCATATCGTATTCACCGGGATTGTATAGTTGTAAATCAATGATCCGGTTGGCGGGAATCGTAAACGCATCTTTTACCTGATCGCCTTGTGTAATCAACAAAACCGGGTGCCTTTCGAGTTCTACGTCAACAAAATTGATTCTCACCTGACCGTAATCGGTCCGGGATTTCGTTCTGAACATAATAGTATCCTGCTTGAAAATTTGCCGGCCGAGGCTATCTGAGGCGAACTCTTTTTCAAGCACCAGGTTATACACGGTGTCTTCCATCCAGTTCATGTTCATGGTAATGACACGCGCCGTGCTATCGAGTGTAAAACGCTGTCCTGTTATCGGCTTGAAAGTACTGTCTGTGCTGAGGTGCATTTTTGTGGTATCAAAAACTTTCAGCGGCTGCTCAAAAGTGATGGTCAAAGCCGAAAGCAGATCCTGTCGGCTGGCCTCAAGATTGGTTTTGAAGCGCAACCGCTTTTCCTTTTCATCCACCTCAACTTCTTCCTCGGTTTCCTCTTTCTTTTTCTCGGGTTCATAAGCCCATAACCTAATCGGCGTTGGCGGCGCTTCGGCTATCGTCACCACCGAATCGGCGAAGGCAAAAATCTGTTCGCCGTTATACATATAGGCGCCGCTTTCATCTTTCATCGCATATAAACGATATTGGCCGGGCGCCAGGTAGCGAAAGAAAAAAGTGCCGGTGCTGTCCACCCGGGAAATGTAACGCGGCCTTTCTTTAACCACCGCACTATCGTCCAAATTATTATAAAGCATGACCGAAAGGGTGGAGTCCGGCCGGCCCGTTCTCGCCATGCGCACGTTGCCACTCAGTTCCATCGAATCGATATAAGAACCGGTGGACACGACATATAACAGATCCTTCCCCTGGTTGCCTTCATTGAGGTCTTTTATCGCTTTTGCGAAATTGTACACATAGGTGGTATTGGGCTGCAAAGTGTCTTTGATCTTCACCGTGACGGTTCTGAGCTTACGGCTCACTTCGGGCATAATGCGCGGAAATGGCGACACCAGCAGGTTTTTATAAATATCATTCAATTCCACATACTCATCAAACTCAATCTTTATTTCTTTCGCATCGAAGTTTAAGGTTTCGTTTTCGGGCATTACCGAAATAATAACCGGAGGCAACGAATCGCGTGGGCCGCCGGAAGGAGGAACGATACTGGCGCAACCGGTTTCTGTGAATAAAACGGCAGCCACAGCAACCAGCAAAAGCCCCGCTAACAGTATATTTTTAGCTCGCATAAGAAAAGCAAACATAAAACGTTTTTGGCAAGATGAATTTCTATTTTCAATTTTTAATTTTCTATTAGCAACCTCATTTTATCTTTGCAGGATGCAATTTTCGTCCGCATTGTTAGCGTCTGCTGTTAATGAATTTTCGCGCCTTCCCGGAATTGGTAAAAAGACAGCCCTTCGCCTCGTGTTACATTTATTGAAACAGGATCCGGCGCAGGTGGATCAATTTAGTGAAACAATTGCCCGCATGCGCCGCGAAATCCGCTTTTGCAAAAGGTGTTTTAATGTGGCCGATGGCGACCTGTGCACCATTTGCAGCGACAGTTTCCGGCAGCAGCATATGATTTGCGTTGTAGAAAATATCCGCGATGTGATTGCGATAGAAAGCACGCAGCAGTTTAATGGCACTTACTTCGTATTGGGCGGCGTGATCTCTCCATTGGATGGCGTTGGCCCCGATCAGCTGAATATTGACGCGCTTTTAAGCAGGATCAGCCAGGAAGCAACCGAAGAGCTGGTTTTTGCTTTGAGCCCTAATATACAGGGCGACACCACCATTTATTATATCCAGAAAAAGCTGAGCGGCCGCGATATTCGCATCACAACTATTGCGCGGGGTATTGCGTTTGGCGGTGAGCTGGAGTATGCCGACGAACTTACGCTGGGCCGCAGTTTGCAAAACAGGATGCCTGTAGAGAAATATATGAACCGATAATTGTTATCGCCATTGATATGATAAAAACGATAGGAGTACCCTATTTTTGTCAAATCAATTAATTATAGCTGCCCATCTTCTGCAATGCGATACCGGTATTTATGCTTCTTGATTTTATTTGTCTTTCAACTTCAGGCTTCATCTGCGCAGCATCGGCACCAGTTCTCTATTGTCTCCGAAAATGATAGCTATATATCGATCAACAATGATGGCTATTACACCAATGGGCTTAAGTTATCTTATCAATGGCAGGGAAAAGACACGATGCAAAAGTCGAGGGAAAAATTCAATACCATCTATGCGGGGCACCATATTTATAACGCCCGTTTTTCGGGAGAGATCCGGACGGAAGGCTTAGACCGTCCGATTACGGGTTATTTATATGCCGGGTACGACCGGAAAAGTTTCAACGCTAAACAGGATTTGTTGCAATGGGGCTTGAACGCCGGCGTTATCGGGCCGCCGGCTTATGGAGCGGAAGTGCAGGAACTCGCTCATAAAGTCATGCAAATTTATCCTCCGACTTATTGGGACCGCCAGCTGAGCGCAGCCTGGGGCGTTAACGCCAACTTGCTATGGTCGCCGCAATTGGTAAAGCAGCAGCCGGGTTTCAAGTGGGATTTCAAGCCCCTGCTCTCGGCCACGGCCGGTACGCTTTTTACGAACGGTGGAGTTGGCGCAGCACTGGTGTATGGCAAATTTAATAAAAGCAGCCGTTCGGCATTTTGGAACAACCATAAAGAAACATCAAAGAGCGAACGCGAGCTATTTGTTTACCTGCATCCCGCTGTCTATTTCAAGGCTTATGATGCTACCGTTCAGGGTGGCATGTTTCAAAAGGAAGAAGAAAAAATACCCGGAAGGCTGAACCCCGTTTTTTTTCAGGCGCGGCTGGGCGCCGTTTACGCAAGAAAGAAAATATTTTTTGGCGCAACGGCGATCTATGAAAATAAACAATCGCTCACGCAATTTTCAGCCCAATATTATGGAAGCCTAAAAGTGGGATGGATGTGGTAAATGCATAAACACCAATGATTTAACCTTTTGTTGTGAACTTGACGGCTTATTTCTAAAGCAATGCCTTTATCTTCATAGCCACTAAAACACTGATCTTTTGAAACCGACCCTATCTCTTTTGATTGCTATGCTATGCTATGGTGTAAGCTATGCGCAACCCGTCAAAATCTACCTAAGTCCCAAAGCAGCCGGTGGCAATCCGCAGTCTACTTTTATCGACTCTTTAAAGTTTTACCCGCTCCAAACGGATAAAAAAACTGAGTTGGGCAATTATTCCAACGTCATTCCAACCAACGATTACTTTTTAGTACAGCAATGGAGTGATCGCAGCATGCTGGTTTATGAAAAAAACGGCCGGCTGGTTCATAAAATCAGCTATAAAAAACTAGGCGAAAACGCCGACCCGAGATACGATCCCAGTAAGCAACAACTGATTTTCTTTTATGAAAACAAAAATTATGCGCTCACCGAAAACGACAGGATTGATATCAAAACAAATTTTTCGGATAAAAAAAACCGAAAATATTACAGGAAATATATCATCGATTTAAAAGACACCAGCTTTAGTTTTAAAAAAGCAGCGCCGACAGCTTTCGATATTCTAAATGCCTACAACCTGAAGGGCGACTACTACTGTACCTATGAAATAGCGGTCAATAAAAATTATAAAGACACTACTGACTACGAAGTAAAAATTTATAAAGACACAAAATTTCTCAAAGGCTTTTTTCCCTACAATAAACAAAAAGAGGTGCGATATTTATACGCGCGATACGCCGGCGCTGTAACCCAGGAAAGTCCCGTTCCCGATGTTTTTTATATTAGCCGTCCTTATGTTGACACGATTTATACGCTATCAAACAATGTGGTTGCACCAAAATATCAGCTCATCCTTCCAATGGAAAACAGCATTCCGAAACATTTTTTTGAAACGCCTTTTAAAAACGCTACCGAAAGGGAAAATTTTGAAAGAAATAACGGTTGGCTGTTGCGGCAAATACATCTTAACTACGAAACCGACAGATATATGCTGTTCGATATACGTTTTTTTAGTAATTACGGCGAGTATATTTATGACAAAAAGCTAAACACCGCGTTCAATCTCAAAAAAATAAAGCCGGATAGCACCACTTACTTTCTACCGCTCCTTGATGATTATGGATCTAAGCACAACAATAGGTTTTACAAACTACTCAACGCCGAGCAATTGAAAAAAGCTTATGAGCAAAACAAAGGAAAATTGCAAGAGCTGCCCGTAGCGCTTCAGCAGTCGCTAAAAGACAGCACCCACCCCACCCCGATCATCGTGGAATATACTTTTAAAACAAATTGATAAAAGCGCATGGCTCGCCTGTAATGCTTAACCGAATCCACTGCTTTATCAACTATACCATCTGACCTTAATTATAACTAATCATAAATGAGACGAAGTTTAATCATCCTGCTAACCTTTTTCCTCGCCAACCTTGCGCTCGCCCAAACCGGAACCATCAAAGGAGTGGTGAAAGACTCGGCCACAGGTGTTTTTCTTGAATCTGCCACCGTCAGCATTTTTGGCAAAGATTCTTCGCTGTTGAACTACCAACTGACCGACAGTTATGGCGGGTTTAATTTAGAAAAATTGCCCATGAAACAAAAGATAGTGCTGAACGTGACTTACTCGGGCTTTAATTCCTTTAACCGCGCACTGACGATCGATTCTTCGCAGGCCCTTGATATACAAATTTTGCTCAGTCCATCTTTTAATGATTCGCTCAACGTAACCGTGGTAGGCCATGTGCCGATACGGATGAACGGCGATACGCTCGAAATCAATCCTGCCGCTTTTAAAATGGATCCCAACGCCGTTGTTGAAGATTTGTTGACGCAGGTGCCCGGCGTTACGGTGTGGGCCGATGGTTCGATCACGATGAACGGCAGAAAAATCCCAAGCGTGCTGGTCGACGGAAAACCTTTCATGGGCTCGAACGATGCACGGATCGCTACGCAAAACCTGCCAAAAGACGCCATCGATAAAATTCAGGTGTACCAGGAAGTGGACCGCACCCTCAAGCCTGAAGAGCAAAAGCAAAAAGACTCATTGCTGACCATGAACATCAAACTGAAGGAAAATAAGAAAAATGGTTACTTCGGAAAAGTAGGCGTGGGTTATGGCACAACCGATCGCTTTGAATCCGACCTTTCTTTCCAGATGTACAATAAAAAAACATCCTTCGGCATTGGCGGCGGATTTAATAATATCAACAAGAACGTAGAGAATTTGAAAGATATGTTTCAAAATAATACGTATCGAAATTATAATCCTAACCTATACGATGTAGGCCGGTTTAACACGGATGGCATCAATAAATACCATTCGATAGGCGGCGTGTTTACACACAATTTTATTGAAACGACCAATAGCAGGCAAAATGACCGGATCACCGTTAACTACACCAAATCGGGCGGCGAAAAGTTTCTGACCAACCTTTCTTTGCAGAACCGCACTACGTTGGAAAACCCGCAGTTTATCGAAGACAATGCGGTTTCCAATAACACCAACAATGCGCACAACCTCGGCATTAATTATATCAAAACGAATAGCTACAGCGACAACTTTAATGCTAATGGTAATGCCACCCTGTCTGACGCGCATAACGTTACTAACCGGACCACCGACATCCGCGATTCTTTAAATAATTTCATCAGCCGGAACGACGTTCAGAATATTGAAGACCGCAAATCAAACAACCAATCTTTTTCTTTGAACTACTCGAAATATGCAAGGGAAAATCCGCTCAATCAGATCAACACGAGCCTTCATATAAACAACAACAACGATGTGTCGGACCGGTGGGTAAGGAGCAATTTTCAATCCTTTATCGATAGTGATGACGACACAGCTTATAACCGGCATTACAACACTAACAGCGGCGTTTTTAGCGTTAACGGTAATCTATCTTACCGGGGTTTTAAAAGGCTTATTTTCGGACGTTATGATTTTTTTGGCATCGACCTGAGCCTGGATAATTGGGCCAACTACACGAAATCGAGGAATGATGAAAAAGTTTTCGACTTCGACAGCGTAAGCGGAAACTATATTACCAATACCGCATTAACCAACAATAACCTTAATGAAATCATACAATATACGCCGTCGCTCCGGTTTAATAAATCATTTTACAAATGGAAAGAAACCTACTACCACAACTTTTACAGCAATTTTAGCGTTCTGGAAGACTTCAAGTACGACAATAACTTTTCTTCCTTTGCGATCAGAAACCTGTCGCGCTCATTTGCATTTTTCAGGTATGAAGGCAGCCTCGGGTATTACTATCAAAAAAGAGAAAAAATCAGCTACAACTTCAACGCCAGTTACCGCAAAAATTATGGCTATCCCAATATCGATCAGCTATATACCATCACAGATGGCGTAGATGTTTTTGCGGTGCGCATTGGAAATCCCGCTTTAAAAAATGATGTCAACCATACCTATTCGATTTATGGAAATTTTAATACCCAAAAACCCAAATCGAAATATGCTGCCAACGGCGGTTTTAGTGGAAGCTTTGTAAAAACCTTGAATC